>JANNTD010000594.1:0-5683 GCA_031403315.1 Planctomycetota bacterium | reverse complement strand
CGCCGTAGATCTGGACGGCAGAGCCATCGCCAGCGTCGTCGCGCCAGAAGCGGACGGGGTACGTCCGCTCGAGGAGGAAGTTGTCCGCGGAATACAGTCCTTCGAAGGACACCGGTTGCGGTGCGGCAAAATGAATGGCCGTTTTGCAGCACGCCTTTGCAGAAATCACCGTAAATGAAGGGAAATTTTTCATCCCCCTGCTGCAAAACCAGTCCATTTTGCAGCACAAAATCGGTGTTTGCCTTCCCCCGCTCCGAGCGCCCCGTTCAAAAACCTGTCGCCTTCGGCCGAATCTTGACGCCTACGTGCAATCCCCGGGGATTTCACCAAGACGACAAGTCCGCCGCTGTCGCCTTGGTCAACAGAGCTTGGTCATTTTCCGACCTCTGCGTCTCTGCGAGAGAATTCCCAGCCGACCCCATTTTCCGCGGTCCTCTTCGAAGGGGTCACGCCAAGCGACAAGAACTTGGCGTTAATACGTCGCGCTCGCCGGACGTTCGGCAGAATAGGGATCCGGAAATTGATTCGGCTCGCGCGGCGTGCCGTAGCCAGAATTCCCGGATGGTGCCGACTGCGTCTGCGAAGGCCAAGCAGGCTGCTGGGACGTGGACGGCTGTTGGGGGGTCGCCGATTGCGGCCATTCGACTTTTGGCATTTGAGGCAGCTGCTCCGCTTTCGGCAAACTGGGCCACGACCAACCGGTCGACTGCGCGGGAGTCGACTGTTGCGGCCCAGCACCCGCCGGCCAGCCCGCTTGATGGCCCGGGTTGAGCCGCTCTTGCACCTTGTTCAAGTACGGATCGATCACCTGGTGAATCTCAGGCGGCATCACCGCGTTGGCCTTACTCAAGAACTGCGCGATGTATTGGCCCGACTGCGAGCCGACGATCATTTCGCCTTGGGCCGGCGGCAACAGCGTCACGGCAAAGAACGTCACCGCCACGCACAAGAGCACACCTTTGGCGAATCCGAACAGCGCACCGAGCTGCTTGTCGAACGCTTCGAGTTTCACCTTGTCGATCACGCCGGAGATCAGCCGAAACGCCGTCCAGATAATGAACGAGGTGACCATGTAGATCACGAGCATCGCCACGAAACGATTCCAGGGCGCGGTGCTGCCGAAGGTGGGCGCGAGCCGCTCGCTAAAGGTGAGCGCCGCGATGTAGCTCACCACGAGCGAAGCCAGCGACGCCAGTTGCCAGGCCATGCCTTTCCAAAATCCGAACATCGTCGCGCAGACGAGCACGAGCAGCATCAAGAGATCGTAGGTTTGCATGATCGATCAACCCAACAGATTTAGCGTGATCCAGGCAGCCGTGTCAGCCAGGCGGAACAGGAACGCGGCGACAATACGGCGGGCGGTGAGTATAGCTATCAGCGCTCCGCCTGCGAAGCCCATTCGCGCCGCGCGGACCGCCCCGCTAGCACTTCGCAGCCGCCGCTTTGATCTTGGCATATATCCCGCCGCGATCCTACAGTTCCCGGTCCGCCGAAAGCTCGCTGTCCCTCAATTTTTTCTCCTGCTCACCTGCTCCCCTTTTCACCTGCTCCCAAACTATGGCCGGCTTCAAAATGCACGTTACCGTCAGCAGCTTCTTGGGCTGCGGGTACGCCGGCGCGGGCGTGATTTACGGCCTGCCGCTCGACACGTCGGTCCTCGGCGGCGCGCTGTGCGGTTTCTCCGGCATGCTCCCGGACCTCGACAGCGACTACGGCACGCCGCTCCGCGAGACGATGGCCTTCACCGCCGCCACGATCCCGATGCTGCTCTTGCACCGCTTCCAATCGTTCGGCCTGCGGCCCGACGAAATGGCGCTGTTGGGCATCTCGGTCTACCTGCTCATGCGGTTCGGCATCACCACCTTGATCCGCAAGTACACGGTCCACCGCGGCATGTTTCACAGCATCCCCGCTGGACTGATCTTCGCCGGGCTGGCGTTTATGATTTGCGGTGGCACCGACAACCTCAACATCCGCTACTTCAAAGCGGGCGCCGTCCTTGCCGGCTTCATGTCGCATTTGATTCTCGACGAAATTTACAGCGTCGAGTGGCGCAGCGGCGCGTGGCGACTGAAAAAATCCTCTGGCACCGCGTTCAAACTCTGGGGCGACGACGGCTGGGCCAACTTCACCTGCTATGCCAAGCTGCTCTTGGTCGCCGGCGTGATCCTCGGCGAACCGAGCGTGATGGAACAAATCCAATCGCGCAATCCAGAACTCGCTCGCCGCTACCAGGAACTGCAGGGCCAATACCGCGGCTGGTCCGACGAGATCGTTCAGTCCGTGGAGGCACAGTCGCCCGCAGTCGAGTCGGCCGCAGTCGAAGCGCGTTCGTCTTGGAATCCGTTCGCAGGGCAGCAGCAACCTCAAGCTCAGCCCCCTGCTGCAGCCAACTATTTACCGCCGCCGGAAGCGCAGCCGGTGAATCCCTACAACATGCCGCCGACGCAAGTACCCGTCTCAAACGGCGGCAATGGCTACGACACGGCGCAGCGACCCGTGTGGCCCGGCCAGCAGTAAACGACGCTCACAAATCGGCCGTGTCGATCCACAGCGTCACCGGCCCGTCGTTCACGAGCGACACATCCATGTGCGCGCGGAACACGCCGGTTGCCGCTTCGACGCCGAGCGTCTGCAGCCGCGCGACAAAAGCGTCGTACAACTGCTCGGCAAGCTCCGGCGGCGCGGCCTCGGTAAAACTCGGCCGCCGCCCTTTGCGGCAATCGCCAAACAGCGTGAACTGGCTCACGACCAACATCGCCCCACCCACTTCGACGAGCGAGCGATTCATCTTGCCCTCATCGTCCTCGAAGATCCGCAAGTGCATGAGCTTCTCGGAGAGCCATTCGACTTCCGCCGGGCCATCCTTCGCTGCGACGCCCAACAGCACCACCAGCCCGCGTCCGATCCGCCCGGTCGCTTCGCCGGCAACCGTCACCTGGGCCTCGCTCACTCGCTGGATACACGCTCGCATGGAAGCCTTTCGCGGCTATCGTTTAACCGTTAGTCTGGTTCGTCGCTGCAACTTTCCGGCTCTGGGCCCTAGACTCTCGACCCTCGACTTTTTTCATGCCGCACGTCGCACTACTCACCTATTATTGCGTCTTCATCCTGCTGGCGTCGATTGCCGGCGGCATGATTCCGGTGTGGTTCCGGCTGACACACCGCGGGATGCAATTCGCGGTGAGCTTCGTCGCCGGGCTGATGCTCGGCGTCGGCCTGCTCCACATGCTGCCGCACGCCATCGCCGACGCGATGCTGGCCGACGGCGGCAGCGCCAATCGGGCTGTAACCACCACGATGTGGTGGATGCTCGGCGGCTTCCTGGCGATGTTTTTCATCGAGCGGTTCTTCTGTTACCACCATCACGATGTGCCCGGCGACGATCACGACCAGACGCTCGACAGTACCAATTTCAAACGTGCCGGCTGCGACCATCATCACCACGACAAGTCTTCCCATCACGACGTCACCTGGAGCGGCGCCGCGCTGGGCCTGTTCCTGCACAGTCTGCTCAACGGAGTGGCGCTTGCCGCAAGCGTCGCCAACAGCCACGGCGAAACGAGCCTCGCCGGCCTTGGTACGTTCCTGGTGATCTTCCTGCACAAGCCGTTCGACGCGATGACGATCGGCATGCTGATGGCCCGCGGCGGCTATTCGCTCGCCTGGCGGCACTCGGTCAACTGCCTGTTCTCGTTGGCGATTCCGCTCGGTGTGCTCGTCTTTTACTTCGGTCTGATGCCGGCCAACGGGGAAGCTTCCAGCAGCCTCATCGCCGCTTATGCCCTGGCGTTCTCCGCCGGCACGTTCCTGTGCATTGCGTCGAGTGACCTCTTGCCCGAATTGCAGTTTCATCAACACGATCGCGGCAAGCTCTCGGCCGCACTCTTGTTGGGTCTGGCGGTGGCGATCGCCGTCGCCGAGTTGGAAGTAGCGACCAGCGGACCGCATTCCCACGCCGCCTCTCCGCCTGTCGCCAGTCCGTGAGCAGATTAATCGCGATATCCGTCAAGCTTTCCCAAACCGCAACTGCCTTGCACGGTGCAACACGCAGCGCTTCTCCGTGTTACCTAACCGTTGCCAACGTCGTTTCCGTCGAGTCCGACGCACGCGGCATCCGAATGGATGATGAAGGCGACCGGCAATGTCACCGCGCCCCGTCCCGTTCTCGCACGCGAGGATTGTCGATGTCGATGGCAAACCGCCGGTCGTGGCAGAAACACCACGTGGGTTTCATTCACTTGACGGTGGAAGCGGAACCGATCGACGTCGACCGAAATCTCGATCGGCATCGCGGCTTGGCCGAGGTCACCGAGCAACTCTTTGAGATGTTCAACCGCCACCGACTGCCGGCGACCTGGGCCGTCGGCGATCCGGCCCACTCAGCGGCTGCCGGCCTGGTGGCTGCTTCAGAGACAAAACATGGTCTCGCGCTCCTGGGCGATCGCTATTGGATCGGCAAAACGGCGGGCCGCACGCGATTCGCCCGCGAACTCGCACGCCGCGTGTCGCAGGCTCGCACGGCTGGAATCGAAGCGGTGACGCTCCTTCCGCGCGTGGCTCCCGTCGCCGAGCACATCGACCTGGTGGTGAAGCACGGTATTCGCGCCGTGGTCGAAACGACCGACCATGCCGATTCTAGACGCGAAACCACGACTGCGCCGCGGGCGCTGCACTACGGCGTGTGGGAGTTCTCAACCACTGAGCGACTTCCATTGCGTTCGTCGTGGCTGCCGGGCGGCGGCTGGAAATTGTTCCGCAAGATTCGCCGCGCCGCCCGGGAGGCCGCTACCATCCATGTCGTGATCGACGCGTCGGCCGTCGAAGTCGCCGGCCGCTCGGCATCCAACGCGATCGAGCGGCTGATGCGGCGGGTTGCCAAACTGCGCGACCGCGGCTTGGTACAAGTCGAAACACTCGGCACAGCGGCGACGCGGCTTTCCGACCTTCCCGTGGCAACGCCCCAGCGATCGATTCTGCGACGGGCCGGGTGAGGCGCCGCTATTTGCTGTCGCGGAAGGCGTTCCAGCTTAGGTAGGCGAGGATCAACGAACTGACCAGAAAGCCAATGTCGGTCATTGTTCCCACGCGGCCGAAGGGAATTCCGACGGCCAAATCCGCGGTGAACACGAACGCGAGCAGGCCGGCGACGATCATTCCAGCAATCGACATCGCTTTCGCCATCGGCCCCGAACCCCGCACCACGGATACTGATTGAAAATCGGCCATTTCAGCTAATCTAGTATAGTTGCCGATTTTCGCCTGTCACGGCAGCCAGCCCAGCCCTCCTGAGACGCACGTTTCACTGGCTCAACGCGAGGAACCCGCGAAAATCACTTATTTCGTGGCCGCCGTCAATGGCTCGAGCCCCCGCTGGCGGCGAATTTCTCCGACATTGGCCACGATCTGTTGGATGATCGTGTTGTGGAGCCCGACATATTGCCAGGCGGCAAAATATGTCCAGGCAATCACCACGAACCCGGCCAGCGCGGCGGCAAAGTGATAGATTTCCCAGGCTTGGGTGTTCGCACGCCGAGTGGCTGGATCGGCCGCCGCACCTAGCGCTATTACGCCCACGACCGTGAGCATTCCGACCAGCGCCACCGCGAACGCACGGCGTTTGAGTCGATTGCTCTCGCGGACCGGGGCCAGGTCGAGTCGGTAGGTCTCGGTAACTTCCTTG
>JANNTD010000593.1:0-5506 GCA_031403315.1 Planctomycetota bacterium | reverse complement strand
GGCGAAGGAGAGCACACATGCCAACATGGACCGAATTGCAGGCGCGAAATTCCAGCATTCCAAACCCAAAGGTTCGTATGGCGGGTGAGGAAGAGTTGGTGGCGGATGTACGTGCTCGCATGACGCCCGGACATTTTGTCGAGGAGAAGCTGCGGATGGCACTGGCCATCGAGCGGCCGCGCCGGCGCAAGCCAAAATAGTCCAGCGTCAGTATTTGACTACAAGCCTGTGGGAAGTGGACGCCGACGCGACGATCGCGTGGGCGTCCTTTTTTCGTTGTTAGAACAGGCTGAGTGCAATCGCGCGCAATCGGGCGACATTTTGTCGTCGCGACTGCTGGTGGTACAAAAGCTGCAACGCAGGCTCGCGGATTCGAGCACACGCTCGTACTGTGGAATGGAGTGGCTACCAATGAATGCCCAATTTGCACAAATCCCGTCCGATCGAACCGTCGAGGTCGGTGTCTACGCGACGGTCGAAGCGGCCGAACATGCTGTACAGGGCTTGCTCGATGCAGGCTTCGGTAAGGAACAGATCACGGTGATTTGTTCGGACGAGAGCAAGGAGCGTTACTTTACCGAGTTCGAACATCAAGAACCGGCCGGCACATTTACTACGGCGGCGGCGCTCGCGGGCGGCGCGATTGGCGCGCTGTTGGGCGGTTTGCCGGTGATTTGCATCGCGGTTGCCACGGGTAGCGTCGTCCTCTGGGTGGCCGGCCCGGCCATGGCCGGGGCATTTGGACTCGCCGGCGGGTTGGTCGGAGCGATGGCGACGCGCGGCATCGAGAAGGAAATTGCCAACTATTATCAACAAGCCGTAATGGACGGACTTATTCTCGTTGCCGTCGAAGCTAAGGGTTTGATCCGCGTACGGCGCCTGGAAGAAGCGGCACGGATATTCTCCGCCATCGGCGCCAAGCCGCTTTCACTCCGGGAAGGCTAGATCGATAACATCCGTCCAAGATCAAAAGTCACATCGAACCAAGGACGAAAACCATGGCCAGCAAGTCTCACACAAAGCGTCACGACGTCGACACTGTCGCCAATCGTGCGTCGACGATCGCCAAGGACTTTCATGAAGTGGGCGACGCGGCAAAGCGGATCGCCACCGACAGCGTCGGCGCGCTCAGCGATACCGCTCATCAGTACCTCGATGAAGGGCGCTCGCACGCCCGTCACGTTGGGGACGACATCCAAGCACGAGTGCAGGAGCAGCCGGTAAAATCACTGCTGATTGCGGCGGGCCTCGGTTTTCTGCTCGGTGCACTTTGGATACGCCGCTGAGATCGTCTGGTGCAAGAAGACGGATTGGCTCGGCAGTCGCGTCACTCAATCGCAACGGAGAACAAGCGATGAATTCTCTACTAATGAAATTGCTATCTGCGACGCTATGTGCAACGATCTCGATTGGCTGCGAACCGCAGCCAGTTGTCGACAAACCTGATTCCAATTCCGCTGTCGACGTCAACGTAAACCGCGACGGCATCGAGGTCGAGCGCGATCGAAATGGTGGCGACAGTGCCGTCGAAGTCCAAGTCGGAGGCGGCCAAGGCGTGCAGGTGGAAGTCGACAGCAAACCCGATTCGAATTAGATCGCACGGGTGGCTCAATGCTCGCAATTTCTTGTGGCCAATTGCGGGTTTTCCAGCTCGAGGAATGCAGCAGCGGTAATGGACGGGCTGCGGCGATCGCTTTCGCCAAGGAAGGGGCCAACGTGGCGATCGTCAATTTATCAGTGCATCAGAATGCAGTTGAATCGAAGTCCTTCGAATGCGGCAGGATCGGCAACGCGTGACGCCCCGAGAAGTTTGTTCCAGTGATGACGCGTAATACAGGAGATGGAAACATGACTCGATCCTTTGGTTGGGCAATAGTTGCGCTGGCGGCCGTCGGACTGTCCATGGTCGTTGCGGACACCGCGAACGCACGTCACCGACGAGGCGGTAGTGGCGGCAGCGACGGCGGCTACGGTAGCGCGGGTGGCGGTGGCAGCTTCGGCGGAAGTGGCAGCTATGGAGGAAGCGGGAGCGCCGGAGGAAGTGGGAGTTGGAGCAGCGGTGGAAGCGAGGGCGGTCGCGGAAGTTTTGGCGGCTTGTTCTCGCGCCAGCGACGCAACGGCTCCGACGGCGGCTACGGTTCGAATGGCGGCAATGGCTCCAGCGGTAGTTACGGCAGTCACGGCGGCTCGTACAATGGCGGTGAAGGTCACGGCGTCGAATATCAGGAAGAGCACGTTCCCAGCCAACCGCCGGCAGCGCCTGAAATGCGAAGCGAGGATTCGGCGTTTATATCTCCGCTCCAATCGCGACTCCACCAATTCGTCGGAAGATAAAAACATCCGACGCGCCGAGTCGGACAACGAACTTTCGGTAAGCATGCCGGCCAGGCGAATTCCCACATTCGCCCGGCCGGTTTTCGTAGCTTGACTCAGCAGCATTGGGGCAAGTGCAGGGTGCTCGCCGCGCTCACCGGGTGGGATAGGGAAACGTAGGCCTATGGGCGACATTCCGTCACCGTGGTCGGTGCGCATCCACCCGCTCGGGGGAAATCGTCGTCGCATGGTGGATGGTCCTGTGCGCAAACGCGGAGTTTTGCGCGGCATCGTGTCGTGTCGCCGCCAAATGGTGGCTGCGGTATAGAGTTTGCTCCAAAGCTCTTTGCTGGAGAGTAGGTGCCGAGGCGCCCGCTCGCCGCACCAGCTCGGGACTTGGCAGACTCGCGCCCAACGAGTTGGTTCGTGGATTCAATCCCCTTCTTCTCAACGGAACGAGAACATGACTATCACCAAACCTAAGATCCTCGTCGTTGCCGAGCGCGATGACCGCGACCTTGTGAGTCGAACGCTCGCGACGGTCAACTATGAAGTCTTCCACGCCGACAATGCCGAAGACGCGATTCTGCAACTCGATCAGCCGATTGATTTGGTCGTGTGCGACCTTTGCGTGCGTGGGAAAAGTTGCCACGATTTGATGCGACGTTGGCACCAGCGGCGACCGACGACACCCTTCGTTCTGTTATCGAGCGCCGCCGAGGTTTCCGACGCCATCGAGGCGATGAAGCACGGCGCGGCCGACTACATCACCAAACCCGTCAACGGCGACGAACTCATCGTGCGCGTCGTCAAATGGCTGGAAGCTAGCCGCAAGGACGAGCGGCTCCTCCAGCTCGAATCGCGTCTCGATCGCGGCCAGGCCGAGGAATCAAGCAACGGCTCCGGAATTGATATTCCTACCGGCACTTCGCTCGAAGATCTCGAGCGGGCTGCCGTCGAGAAGGCGCTCGAGCAGCACCGCGGCAACCGGACCCATGCCGCGAAAACGCTGGGCATCTCGGTCCGCACGCTGCAGCGCAAGCTCAAAGCGTGGCACGTGCCCGTGTTCGCCCTGCAGCGCCGTCCGTCGTCGAGTCACGAATTCTCGATGCCGCTCATGCGCTAAACTCGCCAGCGACGAGAGAGTAGACCGCAGACTCCGCCATGACGTCGATCCGGAGCACGGCGGAGTGTATTCGTCCGCCGCTAGACACCGGCGGCACTTCGGCGATTCAGATCGCTCACCGAGCAATCGCGCGCCGGCGTGTAACCCTTGAGCGGCAGAATGTGCACGTGAACGGCGTCGATAATGTCGGATGTCTGCGGGAAGAACGCATCCTCGATCTCATCCGCCGGCGTGATCCAGTTGCGAGCCCCCACGACCACCGGTGGGCCGTCCAGCTCGTCGAAAGCAAACTGCGTAATTTTCGCCGCAAACGTCTGCAGCGCGCTGCCCCGTTCGCAGGCATCGGAGGTGAGCAGAATCTTGCGCGTCTTTCGCACCGAGGCGATCACTTTCTCGAAATTGAACGGCACGATCGAGCGGGCGTCGATCACTTCGCAGGAAACGCCGTGCTTCTCGGCGAGTTCCTGGGCGGCGTCGAGCGCCCGATAAAGCGTGGCGCCGATCGAGAGGATCGTGAGGTCGCTGCCGATGAGTTTCACGTCGGGCTCACCGATCGGAATCTCATACGCTTCCACCGGTACGCCGCCGGGGTGGAAAAGCTCCGGTTGATCGTAAATCCGTTGGCTCTCGAAGAAGACCACCGGGTCGGTCCCCAACAGCGCCGAGTACATCAGTCCCTTCGCATCGTACGGCGTCGCGGGGAACACGACTTTCAGGCCAGGAATATGGGCGCACATGCTGCACCAATCTTGGCTGTGTTGAGCGCCGTACTTTGAGCCGACGGAGACGCGCAGCACCACGGGCATTTTCAAAAGCCCGCCCGACATCGCCTGCCACTTTGCCAGTTGGTTAAAAATCTCGTCGCCTGCCCGGCCCATGAAGTCGCAATACATCAACTCGACCAGCGCCCGACCGCCTTCCAAGGCGTAGCCCACCGCCGTCCCCACGATCGCCCCTTCCGAAATCGGCGAATTGAACAGCCGATGGTAGGGCAGGGCCTCGGTCAAGCCGCGATACACGGCGAACGCACCGCCCCAATCGCGGTTCTCTTCGCCATAGGCGACGAGCGTCGGATCGGTGTAAAAGCGGTCCGCGATCGCCTCGAACAGCGCGTCGCGGATGCCAATCGTCCGCTGTTTTGGAATCGGCTGACCAGCTTCATCCAGCCCGCTGCGGCTTCGCTTGGCGAGCTGCTGCACGCGCGGGTTCTCTGCGAGCGGGTGATTCACTTCGGGCTTGTCGTCGGCAAGCTTCTCGGCTCGCGAGTTCGAATACATGGCTCGCTCGAGCGCACAGCCGACGTTCTTCTGGTCCGCTCGAGGCGAGATTTTCAAATCGATTGCCTTGCGGTAGGCGTTGAGAATGATCCCATCGATGCGGGCTTGTATCGCGTCGAGGTCCGCCTGGGTGCACGCCCCGGCGTCGATGATGTTCGCCGCAAAAGTGACCAGCGGATCGACCACTTGCCAGGCTTCGACCTCGTTCTTCTCGCGGTACGAGCTGGCATCCGAGGGCGAATGACCGCTGAATCGATAGGTCACCGTATCCAACAGGACCGGACCGTCGCCGCGCTCGATGACTTCGCGCTTGCGGCGAATCGCGTCGACCACCGCGAGCGGGTTGTAACCGTCGATTCGTTCCGCGTGCATTTGATCCGGCGTCAGGCCTGCGCCCATCCGCGCCAGAATCTTGAAGCCCATCGTCTCGCCGACCGGTTGGCCGCCCATGCCGTAGAAATTGTTGACGAAGTTCATGATGAGCGGCAGCCCGCCGCGATGCGATTCGTCCCACAGTTCCTTGAATTGGTCCATCGTGGCGAAGCACAGCGCTTCCCAAGTCGGGCCGCATCCCGCCGAGGCATCGCCGATGTTGGCGATCACGATGCCGCGCCGCTTGTTCACGTGCTTGCAGAGTGCGGCCCCCACCGCAATGTCCGCCGAGCCGCCGACAATCGCGTTGTTCGGATAGACGCCGAACGGCGGGAAGAAGGCGTGCATCGAGCCGCCAAATCCGCGGTTCACGCCCGTGTCGCGGGCGAAGATCTCGGCGAGCGCACCGTAGACGATG
>JANNTD010000592.1:0-4974 GCA_031403315.1 Planctomycetota bacterium | reverse complement strand
TGATCCGCAGCATCTCGTCAAACGCCGCTTCATTCAGCCGCTTCCGCCCGAAGGGCGTCGACCCGGCTAAGAGCTCATAGAGCAGCACGCCCAGCGAGTAGATGTCCGAGCGCGTGTCGACGTCGAGCTGGTTGAAGCGGGCCTGCTCTGGACTCATGTACTCGACCGTACCGACCATCTGGCCCAACTCGGTGAACATTGTCTTTTCGGTCAGCTTCTGCGCCGTGGCCTTGGCCACGCCGAAGTCGATGATCTTGGGCACGGGCCGGCCATCATACTCGGCCACCAGCACGTTCGAGGGCTTGAGGTCGCGGTGGATGATGCCCTTTTGATGGGCGTGTTGGACCGCGTGGCAGACGGCGGACATGAGCTCCAGCCGTTGGCGGACGGGGAGGTGCTGCTGGTCGCAGTAGTCGGTGATCGGCACGCCTTTGACCAGTTCCATCACGAAGTAGGGCCGGCCGCTGTCGGTCGTGCCGGCATCCAGCACTTTCGCGATATTCGGATGGTCCATCATCGCCAGTGCCTGCCGTTCGGCCTCAAAGCGGGCGATCACCTGCCGCGTGTCCATGCCCGGCTTGATGATCTTGAGCGCGACGGTCCGCTGAATGGGCTCGGTCTGTTCGGCCATGAACACGACACCCATGCCCCCTTCGCCGATTTGCTGCAACAGCTTGTACGGCCCAATGACTGTGCCCGGCGCCTCGCTGAGGGGCGAGATCATGGACGTGGTCGGCGAATTCGGTTCGAGCAGGCTGTCGGGGTGGTCGTCGGCCTGGAGCAGGATTTCGATCCGGCGGCGGAGGGCGAGGTCGTCGCCGCATGCCTCGTCGAGAAAGGCCGTGCGCGCGCCGGCCGGCTTCTGCCGGGCGTCGTGAAACAGGGTTTCCTCATTCATGGTCGTGCTCCGGGGCCAAGTTGGCCCTCTATTCATCTAAGCGAGAATCGGAATGCAATAGCATCAGCACGGGCAAAGAATTTTTCCTCGTGCGAATAACAATTTGAACCGCCAAGAACGCCAAGTTCGCCAAGTTCGCCAAGTTCGCCAAGAATTTACGAGAATCCAAATGGTTTCTTTCTTCCTTGGCGGCCTTGGCGGTTTCGTTCGTTCGGTTGGATGCTCTTAGCGGTTGTTATCGGCCGCGTAGCTCGGCCTGCAGCCAGGCCCGCGCGTAGGTCCAGTGGCGGTCGGCCGTGCTGGGAGAAACGCCCAGCACCGCGGCAGCCTGTTCACCGGTCAGGCCGGCAAAGTATCGCAACTCGACCAACCGCCCCTTGATCGGATCCTGGGCCGTGAGTTTTTCGAGCGCCTCGTCGAGTGCCACAAGTTCGTCATCGGGCGCAGCGGACGCGATGTCCTGCAACGACTCGCGTTGCCGGCCGCCGCCGTGCTTCTCGGCCAGCTTGCGGCGGGCGTTGTCGATCAAGATGCGTCGCATGGCGGTCGCAGCCGCGGCAAAAAAATGGCTGCGGTCATTGTAGGGTCGCTGCGACTCGCCGCCGACGAGGCGAATGTACGCCTCGTGAACGAGAGCCGTGGCGTCGAGGGTCTGTCCCCGCTCCTCCTGCGATAGCTTTTGAGCGGCGAGCTTGCGCAACTCGGCGTAGACGAGCGGCAGAAGTTGTGCCGCAGCTTGGGGATCGCCTTGCTCGATGGCAGAGAGGATCTGGCTGACTTCCTTCATGGTCTCCAGGATACCGCGCCGCGAGTCGGGCCGCACTTGGCCGATCGAGATGGTCGGCTGCGTCGGACCAACTAGAGATTCGACAGCGCTTCGCGGGCGGCCGCGATCGTGGCGTCGACATCGGCGTCCGAATGAGCGGCGGAGACGAACATGGCTTCGTACTGGCTGCAGGGCAGGTAGACGCCGCGGTCGAGCAGGCCCCAAAAGTAGCGGGCGAAGCGGGCGGTGTCGCTGTGGCTGGCGGTGTCCCAATTGGTGACTGGCTCGGCGGCGAAGAATAGCGTCAGCATGCTGCCGACGCGGGCGACCTGGTGCGAAACGCCTGCGCTCGTGGCCGCGGCGCGGAGGCCGGCTTCGAGTCTTGCACTGAGGTGCTCAAGTCGGTCGTAGGGCGGATCGTCGCGGAGCGCGCGGAGGGTGGCGCAGCCGGCTGCCGTGGCGAGCGGATTGCCGCTGAGGGTGCCGGCCTGGAAGACTTTGCCGGCCGGCAGCACCTGGTCCATGACGTCGGCCCGACCGCCGTACGCGCCGACCGGCAGGCCACCGCCGACGATTTTGCCGAGCGTCGTGAGATCGGGCCGGATGCCGAGCCGCTGTTGCGCGCCGCCATAGGCGACGCGGAAGCCGGACATCACTTCGTCGCAGATCAATAGTGCGCCGCTCTTTTCGGTCAGTTCGCGCAGTGCTCTGAGGAATTCGGGAGTCGGCACGACGACGCCCATGTTGCCGACGATTGGCTCGAAGATCACGCCCGCGATGCGTGGACCGTGCTCGCGGAACAGACGCTCGAGGCTGGCCGGGTCGTTGTAGGCTGCGATGAGCGTGTCGCGGGTGGTGCCGGCGGTCACGCCAGGAGAATTTGGGACGGAGAGCGTGGCGGCCGAGCTGCCGGCGGCGACGAGCAGACTGTCGACGTGGCCGTGGTAATTGCCGGCAAACTTGACGATCATATCCCGGCCCGTGAAGCCGCGCGCCAGCCGGATCGCGCTCATCGTGGCTTCGGTGCCGGAGTTCACCAACCGCACCTTTTCCACGCTGGGCACGGCGGCGATGATCAGCTCCGCGAGCTCGTTCTCCGCAGCGGTGGGCGCGCCGAAGCTGGTGCCGCGATGGATCGCTTCCTCCAGCGCAGCAACGACGGCTGGGTGGCCGTGGCCCAGGATCATCGGACCCCAGGAACCGACGTAGTCGATGTAACGGTTGCCGTCGACGTCCCACAGATAAGCACCAGCGCCGCGGTCAATCACCACCGGCTCGCCGCCGACTGCGCCGAATGCGCGGGCCGGACTGTTGACGCCGCCGGGCATCAATTGTTTAGCGCGGGTGAAGAGGGCGTGGCTTTTTTCGTGGTTCGTCATTTGGCAGCCGCCAGTTGGTCTAACTTTTTGCGTGCTTCGGCGACGACTGCGGCCGCCCAGGGGCGATCTCCGTACAAATCGAGGATGGCCTGGTACATGCCGCGGGCCTCGTCCGGGTGTTCTTTGGCGAGAGCGTCGGCGGCGGTCAGGCGTTCTTGAATCGCAGCGAGCTGTCGAGCCGTCAGTCGGCCGACGTCTTCGCGCAATTGCACCAACTGTCGTTCAGCGAGCTGGACGCACATCGTGCTGCGATCGCCCACGTCGGCGGACGGCACGCCGGTCCCATGAAGTTTAATCAGCGACTCGAGCATGCCGATGGCGGTCTCGGGCGACGATTGGGACGTGTTCATTGCTTCGAGGTAGAGCACTTCAACTGGCAGCAGCGACGGATCGGTGAGTCCGCCGCGATGGCGCTGGAGCTGGCGATGCATTTTGTCGAGTTCGAGCCGCTGCAAATTCGTGCGGAGTTGCGGGGTTCGCTCGTCGTCGGGGAAGCGCACGACAAAATCGTTGATCTCGCGTTCAACGGCACGCAGCGAATCGGCATCCTCGGCATCCGCTCGGCGCGAAATCCGTTCGTAGAGTTCGTCGGCTGTCGATGGCCGCGAGAGATAGATTCCCAAGCCGGCGAGTGCCGCCAGGGCGAGCGCCAGACTCAACAGTGGTCCGGCGACGGACATCCACGATCGGGCCTGCTGATGTTGTCGGCGGGCCAAGTCTTCTTCGACCGTGGTGAATACGCTTGGTCGGGCGATGGCGCCGTTGGCGACGGCGGAAGTGGCGGCGGGCGCGACGGGGCCGGACGAGCGTGGCTTGCTGTCGGCGACGTCGTCGGCTGGCATTGTTTCGGCGATATCGAGCGAGGATTTGCGGTCCGCGTCGGCTGGATCGCCACTGCCAGCGAGCAGCGATTTGGGCGGCGGTGTGGACGACGACGGCAAGTTCGTTTCCGCCTGCGTCTCGGCAACTGCCAACGAGTGGTGCAAGTCGGGCCCGACGACTGGCGAATGGCAGGGGTCGCCGGCCAGGGAAAAGCCGTCGTGCGCCGGTCGCGTGAGCGCCATTACCATGGCTTGCAAGTGTCGGGCGAGGACCGCCGTGTTCGGGAAGCGGTCGGCCGGATCTTTCGACAAGAGCTGCGCGATCACGCCTTCGAGCTGCTTTGGCGTGTCGGCGGCATAGCGGCCAACGGGCTCAGGTTGTGCGAAGCGCTGGAGCTGGAGCATTTCGGGAAGAGTCTTCGCGCGGAAGGGCGGTCGGCCGGTCAGGAGCGCGAACATCACGCCGCCCAGGCTATACTGATCGCAGCGCGCAGTCACGGGCCGGCCCTCGGCCTGCTCGGGGGACATGTAGTCGGCGGTTCCCAGCACGCCGCCCGCCGAAGTCAGACTGCTGGTCGTGCCGAACAGCCGCGCGATGCCGAAGTCGGCAAGCTTCACGTGGCGCTCGTCGGCGAAGAGGATGTTCGCGGGCTTGATGTCGCGGTGAATGATGCCATGGTCATGGGCGTGTTTGAGCGCGCCGCAGAGCTGAATGGCGATGTCGGTGACCTCGCGCCAGTCGAAGCGTCGGCCGGCCTTGAGTTCATCTTCGAGGCTGCTGCCGCTGATGAGCTCCATGGAATAGAACAAGATGCCGTTTTGCTCGCCGTAGCCATACAGCCGGACGATGCCTTCGTGGCTGAGGGTCTTGAGCGATTCGATCTCGGCCTCGAACCGTTCGCGAAAGCCTTCGGCGAGCGCCAGTTGCGGATTGAGGGCCTTGATGGCAACTTGCTGGCCGTTTTGCGAGTCGGTGGCCTGGTAGACCGACCCCATGCCCCCTTTGCCGATCTGACGGTCGATCGAATATGGACCAAGTTGGGTGAGCTGCATCGTCGGCCACGCGAGCAAGTAAGTTAGCCTTTCCAGGCTGACGAGCTGGAGCGGTCA
>JANNTD010000591.1:0-11748 GCA_031403315.1 Planctomycetota bacterium | reverse complement strand
ATCAGCCGGTTGATGCGGACCATCGGCGTGTCGCCGATCGCTTGAGCGATGTTATCGAACGTTTTGTTTCGTGGCATGTTGCACCTGCATTGAGTTGGGGTGAAGAATTGGCAGCCGGTTTCGTGACGACGACACCGGCGGGCGGTTGCGTGCTGAATACCTCATGCCTCCAGCTTCGTTTGGTCGGCCACGCGAAAGTGGATTATCAACATTCGCTCCCAGGGGGCAAGGTCTTTCGCAACCGCCAGCGGAGGCGGATGGGGCGACTGGCGACGGCGATTTCGGCCCAGGATTGGTAATGGGCGGCGGGGACGGCCAGGGCAGGGGATTCCAGGATCAGCTCCGCGGCGGAGAAGGGCCAGGGCGCGAGCGAACCCTGCCAGGTGATTTCCGCTGCGCGAACCGAGATACCTTGCGAAACGAAGCGGAACTTGCCCAGCACCGTAGATGTCCGCGTTTGCATTTCGGAATTTGGAACCGAGGCATCGTCATCGCCGCTGGTGACCGGACCGTTCATGCACAGCCACAGGCTCAACAGGTCGGCGGCGAGCAGCATCTGTTGATCCTGCTCGGCAATGGCCGGAGTATGCGACACGTCGCCACGCTGCCATTCGGCGAGCCAGTCCGCACGGTCCTCGGCTATCGTACGGAGCCATTCTTGTGCCGGCGGCCAGCAAGCATGTTCCGAGCCGCTGGCCAGTCCGATAAAGTGCCCGGCGACGATCGCACCGGCGAGCGGCCCAATCCGGCGGGCGGCTGCGATCGAGTCATTCCAGATTTCGATGGCATCGGCGACCGACATCTCCATGAATGACAGCGGGCGGCCGCGCTCAGAGTCAAGCCGCGGCGCCGCCTCCCACCTGGCCCAGCCGTCGTCATGGTGCGTGATCGCCTCAACGACTTCCGGCAAAAATGGCTCGTGCCATGCGCTCGTGAGTTGGCCGCTAATCCGCGCGTGCTCGACCTGCGAGATGAGGAGCCAAGCTCTAGTGCCATCGTCGAGCGTGATATTGCGGCGGATCATATTACGCGTTTCCGTATCCGCCTCCGCCGGGTGTTTCGATGATCAGCACCTCGCCCGGCTCGACGGATAGCTGAATGATACCGGGAAGTTCGACCGTTGTCCCATCAACACGAATCAGCCGATTGCGGCCCAGTGCGCCCGATTCGCCGCCGGCGACACCGTAGGGCAGGTGCGGGCCGCGGCGCTGCGAGATCAGCGACACGGTGAGCGGTCGCAAGAATTCGAGTTCGCGCAGCGTGCCGTCGCCGCCGCGGTTTCGGCCCCCACCGCCGGAGCCGCGGCGGATGGAGAAACTGCGGACACGGACTGGGAAGCGTCGTTCGAGAATTTCGGGATCGGTGAGCCGCGTGTTGGTCATGTGGACCTGGACCGCACTGGCACCTGGGCCGTCGGCGGTCGCGCCGCTGCCGCCGCAAATGGTTTCGTAGTAGCCAAAGGTTGCGTCGCCGAAGAGCAGATTGTTCATGGTGCCCTGACTCGCGCCAGCTACGCGGAGTGCGCCCAAGAGCACGTCGACCACCCGCTGCGAAGTTTCGACGTTTCCGCCTGCCACCGCGGGAGTGGTTTCGGGCGTCGCGCCCGGCCGCGGGTTGAGCAGGCATTCAGGCAGCACGATCTCGACCGCCCGCAGGACGCCGTGGTTGAGCGGGATGTCCTCGTCGACCAACAGCCGCAACGTATAGATCACCGCGGCGGTGACGATTGCACGGTTGGCGTTGAGGTTGCCCGCGACGACGGGCGCCGTGCCCGTGAAGTCGATGGTCGCGGCTCTCTGGTGGCTCGAGTCATGTATCGTAAGGTGAATCACAATCGGCACGCTCTGGCCGACAGCGGTTTCCAGATAATCGGTGAATGCATGCGTACCGGCGGGGAGGCGGGCCAAGGCTTGCCGCACTTTCCGTTCGGCGGCGTCTTGCACGTGATTCATATACGCGGCAACGACCGGCGCCGTGTAGCGCGCGGCGAGCGCGACGAGATCGTTCGCCCCCTGCCGGTTGGCCGCGATTTGGGCTTCGACGTCAGATAAATTGGCCTCAACGTTGCGGGTCGGATACGGGCCGGCCTTGAGCAGCGTCCGCAGCTCATCCAAACGCGACTCGCCGGCGGCCACGATTCGCAAGTTGCGGATCAGCACGCCCTCCTCGGCGAGATTTGTTGAGAGTGGTGGCATCGAACCGGGTGCGATTCCGCCGATCTCGGCGTGGTGGGCGCGGTTGGCGGTGAAGTAGAGCAGGTCGCCCGCCGCGTTGTGGACGGGCGTCACCACGGTGATATCGGGCAGATGCGAGCCGCCGGCGTAAGGATCGTTCGTGGCGAACACATCGCCGGGCCTGAGGTCGGGATTCGCTGCAAAAATGTAGCGCACAGTTTCTTCCATCGCCCCGAGGTGGACCGGCACGTGCGGCGCGTTGGCCACGAGCCTTCCGTCCGCGGTGAAAATCGCGCAGCTGAAATCGAGCCGCTCCTTCACGTTGACGCTGATCGCCGTGTTGCGGAGCGTGACGCCCATTTGCGCGGCGATGTTGGCGAGCAGGTTGTTGAAGACTTCGAGGAACACAGGATCGGCGGTTTCGTGAGCCACAACCTCCGCGGTGGGGCGGCCGGAATCCGTGAGCAATAACTCGCCGCCGGTGAGCATGTCAGCCTGCCAGCCCGGCTCGAGCACGGTCGTCGACATCGGCTCGCTGATGATGGCTGGGCCGACAACGCGGTCGCCGGCGGCAAGTTCGCTACGTTCGTAGAGGGATGCAAATTGCCCATGGCCTTCGAAATAGACTCGAACCGTGCTCTGCGGTGTCGGCTGCCTCACGTTCGCTCGCTGGCTGGGCGCGAGTTCGCTCGCCACGCGGCCGGTGACTTCGACGCGGGCGGCTGCGATTTCGAGCGGCCGGCCAACATGGGTGTAGCCATAGCGACCGCGGTGCGCAGTGGCGAACGCGGTCGTGAAATCGTCATCAGCCGGCCAGGGAATGGTGAGGTAACTGTCGACGCCCTGATAGCGCAGGTCAAGTGAACGCAAAGCGGAGGTCTGCTCCGCGGTGACACCTTCGCGGCAGACTTCATCGCGTGCTTCGCCTTCCACCTCGTCGAGTTGTTCGCGGACCCGTGTGAGTGTAGTTTGATCCAAGACGCGTTCGACGCCGATCGAGCGATGCCGCACCACGTCGGCCAGCCCGATGCCGACGGCGCTGAGAATTCCGGCGTCGGGATGCACGAGCACTTGTCGGATGTTTAGTTCGCGGGCGACGGCACACGCATGCTGCGGCGCCGCCGACCCGAATGCCACGAGCAAATAGTCGGCCGGGTTCGCCCCCTTGGCCACCGTCACGAGCCGAATCGCGGCCGCCATGTTCGCATTGGCGATCCGCAGGAGCCCCGCCGCAAGCCCCTCCAGCGAATACGGACTGGCCGCTTGAGCGGCCAGTTGCCCGAGCCGCTCCTCCGCCGCCCCGCGATCCAGCGGAAACGGAAACCGCTCCGCGACAATCCGTCCCAAAAATAAATTACAATCGGTCACGGTAAGCGGTCCGCCGCGTCCATAGCAAGCCGGCCCGGGATCGGCCCCAGCACTCTCGGGCCCGACGACGAGCTTCACGCCGTCGAAGCGGCAGATCGAACCGCCGCCGGCCGCGACGGTTTCAATCGCCATCGTCGGCGCGACGAGCCGCACACCTGCCTTTTGCGTTTCGTACTCGAGCTCGAAGTGGCCCCCTAAATTTTGATCGTAGCGAGCGACGTCGGTGCTGGTGCCGCCCATGTCGAAGCCGATCGCCGCGCGGAAGCCGGCCGCTTTTGCCGCCCGCGAGAAGCCGACTACGCCGCCGGCCGGACCGGAAAGAATGCTATCCTTGCCGCGAAACTCGGTTGCGGAGACCAATCCGCCGGCGGAAGTGAGCAGACGGATTTGACTGCCGGGGAGCGACGTTGCCAGTTGCGCAACGTATTCGCGGAGCACTGGATTCAAATACGCGTCGACCACTGTCGTATCGGCTCGGGCGACGATCTTCGGCAGCGGCGCCGCCTCGTGCGATGCGCTAATCTCGGTGAAGCCGACCGCGCGGGCGAGCCGAGCGACAAGTTGTTCGTGGGCCGGGTGACGATCGGCGTGCAAGAGACAAATGGCGAGCGATTCGATGCCGGCGTCGCGGAGCGACTCCAGTTGCTGCCACACGTCGGCCTCTCGCGGAGCGATGAGCACTTCGCCGGTGTGTGTCACGCGTTCGTCGATTTCGATCACGGCCGAGGTGAGCGGCGGCGATTTGCGGACCGTGAGATCGAACAGCCGCGGCCGGGCCTGGTAGCCGATTTCGAGCACGTCGCCGAAGCCGCGCGTCGTCACGAGCGCCGTGCGGGCGCCGCCGCGCGTGATGAGGGCATTCGTGCCGCGCGTGGTGCCGAGACGGAGTACGATGGGTGGCACTGGCTCGACGAGCGGCAGGCCCAGGATATAGCGGATAGCGACGACGGGGGCTTCGAGCGGCGAGCGGAGCTCGTAATTCGTGTCCGGGGCAGGGAGATGAGTGAGTCCGCGAAGACACAAGTCGCAGACCGGCCGTGGCGGGCGGCCTGCGAAGTGGTCAAAGGCTACAATCTTGCCTGCCCCAAGCGCGTTCCCGTCGGCGTCGACCGGTGCGAGTTGCCATCCGACCCAGAAGCCAGGCGGATCGTGGCGGCGCGAGGCATCGACGACCGCGTCGCACGTGGAACCCGCCTCGAGGCGGCCCTTGGTGACGCCACTCGAAAGCAGCTTCAACCGCCGCGAGCTGCCGTCTGGCGCACGAGCCAGCGTGTCGGTAAACGTCCCGCCGACGTCGATCCAGAATTCCCACGGAGAGTTGGCCATGGCGTCCGAGCGGCGGCAAAAGGAAGGCCGTTCACTACACCACGGTCAAAATATCGTGAAACCCTCGCAGTGGCAAATGCCGCGCGATTTCAATCGTTCCCTGCGGAGCGACTATCAACGCCTGACGCGGCGCGCGGCGCCGAGCGCAACGAGCGGGCCAACGATCAAGAGGAGGCTGGACGGCTCGGGCACCGCCGCGCCGAGCGCTCCTGCTCCCGCTCCCGGCACATCGCCGAAGTTCGACTTCCAACGATTGTAATCGTCGAGATCGACGCCGGCGGTGTCGTCATTAGGGAGCGACGTCCCGCTGCCGAGATTGTTTCGCCACACCGTGTAGTCGGCGGCATCGACGATGTCGTTTTCGTTGTAATCGCCGGGGAGACCCGTGGGTGGGGCCAATTGGCATTCCTCCGCGGTGTCGCACAAGCGAAAATTGTCGATTGCCACCGTGACCTGATAGACCGCGGTCTGCGGTGGCGGGTAGTCCCGGCCTTGGAACACCAAAACGATCTGCCAAGCAAAGCCCTCGGCGGCGGGGCTTTCGAAACCGGCGAGCGCGTTGATGGCGATCTTGCCATCGTCGGGCAAATTGTCCGGGTCAAACCCGCCGGCCGGTGGTAAGGGGCCGGTCAGATCTTGAATGATGGTCGTCGTGAGCGACTCTGCGTCCCACGCTGCCATGTCGAAATCTCTCTGAATGTCGTCGTCGCCGCTTTCGGTCTTACCATAGAAGCCGATGACGTCGCCGTTAAAGATCGTGTGAACCTGCCGGTAAGGGCCTTGGTTTTCCGGCAAGTCCTCGGGAGGCTGTTCATACCCGCCAAATGTTGTCACGTCGAAGGCCATGAATTGAAACCCGCTGGCACTGGTGTCGGCAAGAAGCTGCTCTTGGCCGTGGAGACGAAGGTAGGGGCCCTGCACCGAGCTCCACTCGCCCGGGAAAGTAAACAGCAGCGCCTGGTCGCCGTGCGTGACGCCATCCCAATAGGCATCATCGCCGGGATCATTGAGGTCGATAAACTGCGGCGCAACACTGATGCCCCCGTCCGCGCACCAATTCACCGTGCCTGCGTCCTGCGCACATCCACCTTCGATGGTCGCCGGAATCGGATCCGGGGTGATGTAGAGACTGGCCAGGGTGCCTTCGAAATCTCCGATTAATTTTACAGCTGCAAAGGACGCTCTGGTCCCGACCAGGCAGCAAACAGCAGTGGCGGTTATGGCAGCCCACCGAGTCAATTCTTTCCGCATGTTGAACTCTCCCTACTGATACGATCAAGCGCGCCGTAAAACCGTCGGACATTGCAAACTGTTATCGAAGTTAGCGCGTCCTGGGCCGGAGTTCTCCAGCCCAGGACGGCTGACTATTGCGAACGCGATGAGGCGCATGTCCGCGCGTTCTCTATTCTGCATTTGCCGTTGCTAAGCGCGTGAGTCCTGGCGACGCCGTGCAAAGCCACACAGCGCCAAGCCGCTCAGGCCGGCCAGCGCCAATGTGCTGGGTTCCGGTACGCGAATCTTGATGTAGTGGATTGTCAGATCCTGAACCGGTCGAGGTTCGGCAAGACCGAACGGATACTGCAATTGCAACTCAGTCATACCCAGGCCACCCGCTTGAAAGTTTGGAATTCCGTCCTTCTGGTTAAAGAACGAATTTGGATCGTTCAGCGACCTGGTAAGAATGTAGTTTCCCGGAACTGCCGGCAGAGGAACGGTGTACTGCACGTCCTCCGCAGCAAACGTGGGAGCATCCACGTCTTTGAGAATCAGCGTAAACGAACCGAGAGTATTGGCGGCATTCACGGTCAAGGAAATCTCCGCAAACGCCGTATTGGCGTCAAAAGCCAATTGGTTCGTTCCGAAGCCGATCGCCCCGCCGTCCGGAGTCGCCGTGCTGGCGAGACGAAAGCTGGTTGAGCACGCGGCGCATTGCGCTGCCATTCCCGGTAACTGGGGGTTCAGGTTCGTGGCCACGATCCCCCCATAAGTGAATGCGAAATTCACGTTGGCATGAGTGGTAAACCAATTACCCTCACCCGCTAAGTTCGCCTCGTCAAGACCGTCCATCAGCACGATTGGCTGGGCGAAGGCGACGCCCACCGCCGACAGTGCGATGGTCGCAGTGACCAGCACCAGCAGCTTTTTGAAAAGAAGACAATTTGACAAGTTCATCAGTCGATACCTCCAAAGGAAGAACAACGAAACACATCACAGGGCTGCCAAGCGGCAGCCTCACAGCCAAGGGTGCAAACTTCTATGGTCCGTACGAAAGCCGCTGCGGCATGAATTTAGTACCTCCAGTCGCCGGCGCGCCGCTCGTGTATCAGCTCTACCGCTCGTATGAACGTCGTTTTCTGGCGCAACAACTCGGCTTTCATCGAGCCGCATGCCGTCATTTGCTGGGGATGTCGATATCGAACCGATTGCTGCCAGGTTTTACTTCGAATTTAAGGCTCGTAAACTCGGACGGAATCGGAGTCTTTCCCGACCGATCGAGAACCGCGATGTTGTGCTGCCCGACCAGCGCGCCATTCACGCTGGGCGTATAGAGCAACTCATACTCTCCGTTGGCGTCGGTGTAGCCCACCGAATTCCGGCCTGCTGCGTCGGGGTTGAACTGGACCTCGGCTGCTCGCAGCGGCTGCCCGCCGAACGTCACTTTTCCGGTTACCGTGCCCACGTCCGAACGCCCACCACATCCTACGACGCACGACAACAGCATCATGGCCGTGACTGCCGGTGCGAATCCTAATTTGGCAAGAGCCCGCTCAAGCATGACGTCGTCCACCTACTGTAAACCGCCGACGGTAAGCCCATCGGCTATCGATCCGAGCCTTTGGTAAATGCCGACTCGCTCATTCGGCCAGTTCGGCGGATAGCCGGGTGCTTGCCATGGATGCTGAATGAAATAGGTGGCAACAGCCGTACTGGCGTTGTCGGAGTCGACGTCATCGGAGATGAAGTGAACCGACGCGTCGGCCATGGCAAAAGTTGCCCCGCCCGGATGGGTGCTGCTAAAGCCGGCCTCACATGCGCGGAAGCCATACGAAGGCGGCTTAGGCAGGTTGGCGTCGCCATGCGGCAATTCCGGTTTATTGAGGTCAAAGTAGGTCACGCCAGTTTGAAAATACCCGAGCTTCAGATCGACTTCTGGCGGATCGGTGGCCCCGATCCAGGTCGCAGCGTTGCAGCGGTAGTCGCGCTCACCCAAGAGCAACGTCTTGCTGGTGCCATCGGATATGTGCCGGAAAGCAACCTTACTGTCGGCGAAAAAGATTCCTGTATTGTCGCAGTTACCGGGGAAGGGAATCCCAAAAGGGCTTCCTTGGCGGGGCGGATTGCCGGAGACGTGGCAAGCGCGTTCATAGAAAAAGCCTCGCGAGCCGACGTAATTTGAAGTCGCCGGTTCAAATCCGGGCGGTGCTTGCGGGGTGACAGGCCCAAACCTACGAAAGTTGACGACGCCCCCGCTGGTCGAATCAATTTCTGCCGGCAGAAGTGCAGGCGTCTCGTCGCTGGGACAGCGGAAGATGGCCAGCGGAGTTTGCATTGCTAAGATTGCCGGGTGACCGGGATCCTGCGCGGCATCTCGAAAAACTTCAGCCAACGTGCGAGGGCCTTGGCCGCTGCTCCCGGTAGGCCGGTTAGCGAGCAAGTCGTGCAGCCCCGTCTCTTCGATGTACGGAAGTATGTGGTACGACCAGCCCCAGACGGCAACGTGCCACATGTCGGCGCCCGGATAGGGCGACCAATCCATCCCCGCTGGAAAGCTCTTTCTGGAATCGTGAAAATTATGCAGCGCAAGTGCCAGGTTTTTTACGTTGTTGGTGCATTGCGAGCGGCGTGCCGACTCTCGCGCCGCTTGGATCGCCGGCAGCAGCAGCGCGACCAGAATGCCGATGATCGCGATGACGACCAGCAATTCGACCAACGTGAAGCCAATGCACCTCGTGCGGGCGCGCGCTGCGATCGGATCGCCCCAACGGCCATCATGCCGCAACGCCAGACAAGGGACCGAAAATTGCACCGCCTGGACCCTTCTGCAGAAAACCTGAGCCCCACCTAGCCCACGCGCCAGCCCTAGCATTGCGCCGCGTCCCCGGATTATAACACCGGTGGCAGATTGAGGCAAGCAGTTTAGCAGGAGAAAGCGGAGCGCCGTGATAACCACGCGAAGTTTGCGTGCTTCGCGACGCGATGGTTCGCAATATAGGAAGTTGCGAGGCGCGTTCTCAATATTTTCGCTGCGTCGCACCCTTCGACGCCGCAGCAGACCGCGACTTTTGAGACGACGACGAAGCTGGCTTCTTTGAGCGGCTGCGTTGCGCCGTCTGATTGCGGCTCTGCTTCTTGGCCTTCGTCTTGTAGAGCTGAGCCACGGTTTGGCCCTGGGGCGGAACGACGAAGATTTGCGGATCGTCGATGATCCAGCGGGTCGACAACGAGCGGCCGTTGTCGAAGTTCGCCACGTTGAAGAAGAAGTTGTTGAACGACACGCAGCGGTCGCCATACGGGAAGTGCGAGGCGAGGTAATCTTCCGACGTGAGATCGTCGACGCCGGGGCTGGCGTAGTAGTGAATCTGTCCGTCGGGAGTGAACGACATGCCCATCGTCCACCAACCGGGCTCGTAGACTTTGTGGCTGCGAATGTCGTTGCCGCGCGGGCCGGAGCGGATTGTGAGTTGCACGAAGTCTTCCTTGATGCTCTTGCCGTTCGCGTTGCGGAACAGCCAGAACATGCCGGGCCAATAGGGCTCCATGCTGCCGTCCGGCTTGCGGCCGCGACAATCGGCTCGCATGCCGAACGACGGTCCGCTGCGGTTTTCCCACTCTGCGAACGGCGGCAGGTAGACGCGCACGGTGCAACTCGGTTGCCAGTTCATTGAAATCGAACGACCGAGCCGGCGGTCGAATTTCATCAATAGGTCGTCCTGTTGCTGCTTGCCGCTGGGGCGGCCGGGGATGCCGGAGTACTTCGTGGCGAACAAGAGCGAGCCGGTGCTGCCTTCGATGCCGCCGGGCGGAGTGGGGACGCGCTTCACGACGTCGGGCGTGCCGCGCAGCGCGCCCTCGTGCCAGAGGCGATTGCTCGAGAAGCTGCCTGGCGGGCGGCTGCTTTTATCCTGCTCGCTGCTGCTCTTGGGCAGCTTGAGCGTGTAGGTCCAACTCGGGTCTTCGAAGTTGTCGCTGCAATCGGCAAGAAACTCGCCGGTGCCGGGAACGAATGGCGTGCCGGCGACTGTAGGAGCGGACAAAACCGTGCACAAAGTGACGAGCGCGAACAGGCAATGACTGTGTGTCATGGAATGGTATCCTTGCTTGGAAAGGCGAGAATGGTGCGACGCGGTTTCTAGCAGGCCGCGTGCAGTCGCTCAATCGCGGTTTACATCATCGCCGCGGAGCTGGCAGCGCTCGCTATCAGCGCAGGCGTCGCATGCATCCGCGTCGCCCTGGGCGTGGGCCAGGCAGTGGGCGATTCGTTGGCCGATCACCTCGGACATCAGCGGATGGAGTCCGAAGGGGGCGGTCACGAGGAACTGAATGCCCACGTGCGATCGGGCGGCCTCGGCTGCGAGTCGCGGGATGTCGTCGTGCCAGTGTTGGCCCGGGAGCAGAAAATAGGGAAACACGACGACCGTTTTCGCGCCTCGCTCGACACACCGGGCGAACGCCGCGGCAATCGACGGCTCGGCCAACTCCATGTGAGCCGGCTCGACGATCGGCAGGCCCGACGCCGCGGCAAACTCACGGACCACGTCCAGAAGCAGGCGATTGCTCTCCTCGCGGCGCGAACCGTGGTCGACCAGGATCACGCCGAGCCGGGCGGTGTCGATCGGCAGACTGAGCGGTTGCGGCGGCATGCTTTCAGCATAGCTAAACCGCCGGCGTTCTGATACGCTCCTCGCGCCATGAGCATCCAACGATTGTTCCAACGCCGTCGTAAGCTTGCGTTCGCCGAATACGGTCACGAAGTCCGCGAGTTTCAGCTCGCGCATGACGGGCGGATCGAATTCGCCCAGTGGTTACATCCGTACGATCGGCCGACGGTGATCTCGCAATCGGCGGTCGACGCGGTTCGCGGCTTCGTCTTCCCCGGCGACTTCGTGATCGACGTCGGCGCGCATACCGGTGACACGACGGTGCCGATGGCGCTCGCCGCCGGACCGAGCGGCTGTACGCTCGCCGTCGAACCGAATCCGCACGTGTTCAAGCTGCTCGAACGGAACGCGTCGCTCAACCGCGAGAAGACGCACATCGTGCCACGCTGCTTCGCCGCCACCGAGCAGGAAGGCAAATTCATCTTCCATTACAGCGACTCGTCGTACTGCAACGGCGGGTTCAAGTCGCAGCAGCGATCGTGGTTCTATCGGCGAAAGTATCCGCTCGCTGTCGACGGCCGCAAACTGCTCGATGTGCTGCGGACCGAGTTCGCCGACTGGCTGCCGAAGCTCGCGTACATCAAGGTCGACGCAGAAGGGTATGACCGCGCGATTCTCCAGTCGCTGCTGCCGATCGTCCGCGAACATCGGCCGACGATCCGCACCGAAGTGTTCCGCAAGCTGCTGGCCGACGAACGCTGCGCGCTCTTCGAGCTTCTAGCGGGAGAAGGTTATCAATTGCACCGCTACCAGGAAGGCGGCGACCCACAAGGCGCCCTGCTGACCCGCGGCGACATGACGCGCGAAAAGCACTTCGATATTCTCGCGGTGCCGGAACGAAAGGCATAGCGAACGATTATTCGCCGATCGCCTTTATAGTCTCCTTCATGACATCTTCGTGCGAATAAGTCTGCGCGGCGCCAGAGTCTAACTCCGCACAACGCCGTTCGAATTCCGAAATCAACTCTTTGTCTTCATCGAGTTCATCTTCGACACTCTCC
>JANNTD010000590.1:0-6422 GCA_031403315.1 Planctomycetota bacterium | reverse complement strand
AGGTGCAGCCCTTCGACATGGAAATGCCACCACAATTGCCGAGCCGCAACGCCTTTATCCGCGATGACCGATAGGGCTTCATCGACCAGCGCAAGCGAGATAGATTCGCTTTTGCAGTCCACTCAGGCTGGCAGCAGATCGGGTTGCATTTCGATGCGTTCGACGTCGAAACCCGCGGAGCGAACGTCGCATACGGTCGTTGTTCGCCGTAGGCGATAGTAGCCCCGTCGTTTACGACGGGGTTGACGAGAGCAACGTTATCCGACCTCCCCTGGCTGGACGCGGCGACGCCGCGTCCAGCCAGGGGAGGTCATTCGCAACGCGGGCGTTCCCCGGCATGAATGCTCGGGGCTAGTATTGCAGAGAAACGATCGTAAACGATCGTGGCGGCCTGCATCGGCGTTGCGCGGCTTGCGATCTTCGTGAACACGTTTCCGTGGGTTTGCACCCACTGTTAAGTGATCTCGCCGCTCGCCGCTCGGCGGCTTGTGGCGGGAGATCGCCGTCGTGTCCGTCGTGCCGTTGTGGTAATCTATCGATTCGTTTCGTTGTCATGGGCGGCGCATTGGGAAATTGAAATCACAACGGAGGGTGGACTATGTGTTCGACGAGCGAACCGTCGCGGCGGGATTGGATGCGGTTGGCGGGATTGGCTGCGGCCGGTGTTGCAATCGGGAAGACTGGCCGGTGGGCGTCGGCGGCGGACGTGGCGGTTGCTGATCCGCGGGTTGGGTTGACGGCGGAGGTCGTGCTTGCCGATTTGATGGCGGGGAACGAGCGGTTTGTCGCGGGGCGGCCGGATAGTCCGCGGCGGCGGCCGGAAGATTACGGGCCGCTCGCGGCGGGGCAGTTTCCCGAGGCGGCGATCATCGCCTGCTCCGACTCGCGCGTGCCGCCGGAGATTCTGTTCGATCAGGGCGTGGGCGATCTGTTTGTGATTCGCATCGCCGGGAATGTGATTGGCGGCACGGGGCCTGTGGTGAAAGGGAGCATCGAGTATGCGGTGGCCGAACTGAAGGTGCCGCTGGTGATGGTCTTGGGGCACAGCAATTGCGGCGCGGTGAAGGCGGCGGTGCAGCACATCGACGACCACGACGCGCTGCCCGGTGCGATCAACGACTTGGTGAATCTCATCAAACCGGCGGTCGAGAAGGTCCGCGACCAGCCGGGCGACAAGCTCGCCAACGCGATCCGCGCGAACGTCGAATTGGGCGTCGAGCGGCTCAAGGGGCTGGAGCCGATCCTGGCCGGGCCGGTTCGTGCGGGCAAGCTAAAAATCGTTGGAGCGACGTACGATCTCGCGACCGGTCGCGTGAAAATCGTCGTCTAACGATTCGCGCGAAGTAGTTCTGCTTGTGTGGCGGCGCTGTAGATCGTATCTTGAGCGGCTCTGCTTCTTGTCACCCGTTGCGGCTGCGTCGTCTATGGACTCGGGTCGATTGATCGCCATCGGCGACGTTCATGGTTGTGTTCACGCGCTCGACGTGGTGCTCGACGCGATCGAGCCTGCGGCCGACGATCGGCTCGTGTTTCTCGGTGATCTGATCGATCAGGGCAAGGAATCGCGCGAGGTGCTCGAGCGGATCATCCGATTGAAGCGCGAGTGCCAGGTGGTGCTGATCCGGGGCAATCACGAGGAGATGATGTACGCGGCCTGGGCGAGCGAAGGGGCGCTGCGGTATTGGGAGAATTGCGGCGGAGTGACGACGCTCAACTCCTATCGCTTCGGCGGGACCCTGGCCGATGTTTCCGCCGAGCATTGGGCGCTGTTGGACACCTG
This sequence comes from Planctomycetota bacterium, assembly GCA_031403315.1. GTDB lineage: Bacteria > Planctomycetota > Planctomycetia > Pirellulales > Lacipirellulaceae > DASYDU01. The sequence goes on along the minus strand of JANNTD010000590.1, from coordinate 4,642 downwards.
TGTGCCGTACTTCGAAACGGACGATTTCATTTTCACGCACGCCAACTATCTTGCCGATCTGGCGATGGACGAGCAGCCGGAGTACACGTTGCGGTGGGCGCTGTTTGATCCGCCGAAGGAGCAACCGCACTTCTCGGGGAAGACCGTCGTCGTGGGTCACACCGAGCAAAAGAATTCCGAAGTGCTCGACCTGGGATTTGCGATTTGCATCGACACGGCCTGCTGGAAGTACGGCTGGCTGACGGCGCTCGACGCTCAGGCGCGGGACGTTTGGCAGGCGAGCCGTTGGGGTGTGTTGCGCGATGCGGGAGAAGAGAGCCAACGTCATCGGATCAAGGAACTACTGAAGCCGGTTGCGGTTGCTTAGTGCGAGTCGCACGGACGTGTAGCGGTCATTTACATGTGTATTCAAGGCTCAAGCGACGAAAAATCCGCTACCGTTGCACGATACGCGCTGTAGTGGCCTCTGGCGGAGCGCGCGACGGCAGTCGGGGGGCGAGCCGGCGAATTCGCACGCTGCCCACGATTTCGGCGTCGATTTCATCTAATCTGCACGCTTCCGAAGCGCAATTTCCTTGTGGCTATCCGTCTCGGAAAGTTATGATGGAAGCAAGCCAGCCGATGGTTCGGGGAGCCGATTGTTCGGGGAACGGGATTGCGCAGATGAAGCATTACAGTCGTCGAGTAGCAGCGAGCGGATGGCGCGGTCGGCTGTTGGCATTTGAGTATCTCGAGCGGCGCGATCTGTTGACGATGATTCGGCTGGTGGACTGGAACACGTTCAACAATCCGAATGACCCTGCGGACGAAGCGAATTTTGCCACGATTCTCGCCGCCATCGGGAACGAGACGATCGAGGGCAACACGCAGCGACTCGATATCCTTGCCGTGCAGGAGACCGATCCGGCTGTATCGCCCGGCAACAATTCGATCGGCAAGGTAGAATCGATCTTGGATAGCCTCTATCCGTCGACCGACTACGCCTCGGTCGTGTCCTCAGTCGACGGCGGCGGCGACAGCACGGGGTTCGTCTACGACACGTCGAGCGTGTCGCTGCTCGAATCGACTGAAATCCTGCCGGGTTCGGTAACGCACAAGATTCTGCGCGGCAAGTTCCGGCCGGAGTCGACGTTTGGCGAGAGCGATTTCTACGTCTATTCGATTCATTTGAAATCGGGCGACACAGTTGCGGATCGAAACGCTCGTGGGAACGAAGCACTCTTATTGCGTGCGAATGCCGATGCACTTGGCGACGGTGCCAACGTGCTCTTTGTCGGCGACTTCAACATGCATGCGAGCACTGAGCCGGGATATACAAACCTTGTGGCGGCGGGCACGAGCCATTTGCTCGATCTCGGCGGCGACAACGTGATCGGCAACTGGCTCGATAACCCCGACTTCATCCAGCTGCACACGCAAGACCCGGGCGCCAGCATGGACGATCGTTTCGACATCATGTTCGGCACCGATGAGCTGTTCGACGGCACCGGGCTGGATTTCGTCGACGATTCGTTCCGTGTGTTTGGCAACAACGGCACCCATACACTGAACGGCATGATCACGACTGGCTCCGGCGCCGACCCGGCTGTACTTGCTGCGCTGGTCGAGGCGAGCGATCATTTACCGATCATCGCGGACTTCGAGCTCGTGGTCGCAGCGCCGGGAGTGCGGATCGTCGAGACCAGCGGCCAGACCAAAGTCGCGGAGGGCGACTTCAACGACACGTACAACGTCGTTCTCAATACAGTTCCCTCGGCCAATGTGACGGTTACGGTGTCGCCCAATGGTCAGCTCAACGTCGGCAATGGTCCCGGCGCGGCGATATCGCTTGTATTCACACCTGGCAACGCGCTCATCCCGCAGCAGATTACCGTTAGCGCGTTCGACGACGCGGTTCAGGAGGGCACGCATTCGGCCCCCGTTTCCCACTCATCGATTAGCTCCGATTTGAGTTACAACGGACTGTTGATCGAACAGTTGACGGTCACGATTCTCGACAACGACGCGCCAACCATCGTGATCAACGAAATCGATCCATCTACGCCTGGCAGTCCGGATTCGGCGGAATTCGTCGAACTTTACGATGGCGGTTTGGGCAATACGTTGCTGACGGGTGTGAAGCTCGTTTTTTACAATGGAGCGACCGATGTGGTCTATCGAGTTGTCAGTCTGACGGGCTCGACGGATGCAAACGGCTATTTCCTAGTTGGAAATTCGGGCGTTTCGGGCGTTGATATGACATTTCCTACGGACGGCCTGCAAAACGCTGGCGGAGCTGGCGCCGATGCCGTTGCGCTTTACAGCAGCGGCACGTTTTCGAATGGTGACCCTGTGACGACCGCGAACCTGATCGATGCGGTTGTTTACGACCCCGAACTAGTCGATGACACCGGGTTGTTGGTCCTACTTCTGCCCGGCGAACTGCAGCTCAATGAGAATGAAAACGCGATGGCGGATACACAGTCGCTCTCGCGTGTTCCCGACGGCGGCGCTCCACGGGAAACGTCCACTTACGTCGCCCAGACTCCGACTCCAGGTGGGCCCAATATTCCGAACGCACCGGGAGTGGTCATCACGCAGAGCGGATCGGGAATCGACGTCGTGGAAGGCGGGGCGACCGACAGCTACCAGGTCGTGCTGCAATCGGTTCCGTCGGCCGACGTGACGATCACCGTCGACCCGGACGATCAAACGAATCTCGGCGCGGGCGCGGGTTTGGCCGTCGTGCTGACGTTCACTCCCATGAACGCGCTCACTCCGCAGGTCGTGACCGTTACCGCCGTCGACGACTCGAACATCGAGGGTCAGCACACGTCGACGATCACGCATTCCGTGGCCAGCTCCGACGGCGGCTACAATGGCCTGGCCGTCGGCGGCCTGACGGCAAATATCACCGACAACGACTTTCCGCCGTCGACACCGATCGTGATCACCGAGATCATGTACGATCCGGATTCCGATGAGTCGAAACCCGGTGTCGCCGAGTGGATCGAAATCGTCAACACCGGCGGCAGCGCCTTCGATCTGAGCGACTGGCTGTTTGACGATGAGGACACCGGGACCAACGCCGATTGGGGCGCGGTCCCGCTGGGCACGACCCTCAATCCTGGCCAGGTGGCCGTGTTCTTCGACGTGGATTTCACGGACGAAACGACTTTCCGGACCGAATGGTCGGTCCCGATTAGTGCGTTAGTTGTCGGCATCGAATGGGGCAGCCTCGCCAATTCGCCAGCCATCGGCAATGAAGTGCTCGTCTTGTTGGATGACGAAGGGATGGTGATGGACACCGTCAATTTTGACGACACCAATCCCTGGCCGACGACTCCGAGCGAGGGTCCCAGCATCTATCTGACGAATCTGGCGTCCGAAAACAACGCGGGGGCCAATTGGGCGCGGTCGATGGTCGGCGTCGATGACGGCGTGTCGCCCTCCGGCCCGACGTTTTCCACAACCGACGTCGGCTCACCCGGCAGCGTGCCGAGCGTTGAGGATTTGCCCGGCGACTACAACGACGACGGCACTGTCGACGCGGCCGATTACACCGTGTGGCGCGATACGGTTGGCTCGGTTTCTGACTTCCGCGCGGACGGCAGCGGTTCGACGCCAGGAGTGCCCGACGGCGTGGTCAATGGGCTCGATTGCGATTTCTGGAAGGCCAACTTCGGCCAGACGCTGGGAAGCGGAGGCGGAAACGGGAGCGGCGTAGGCGGCGGGCAAATTGCTGCTGCGGATGAAGATGAAGTTGAAGCCGCACCGCCGTTGGCGTCGTCGGCCGTCGAGAACGCCTCGACGATCGACGCGGCGCTGTCGGATTTTGGAAGCGGTTCCGTGGGTTCGAGGCAATCGGCAGAGGCGAGGCCCACGATCCGGCGGCTCTCGGCGACCTCATCCGTAGACTTGTTGTTGATCGTCGAGTTGCAGCGCTTGGCAGATGAGAACACCGGCGATTCGCTCAGCGAGTCGCCATATCTTTCGGAGAGCGAGTTCGACGACGTCGACGATGCCTTCGCGTCGCTTGACGAACGGGAACTGGTCGTCGGCGCCACTCTCCTGTAAACGCGTGGCGAAGTCAGCGCATCAGTTGGCGTTGGCCAGCGGACGAAGCCTGCCGGTTTCGGTGCTGCCTACCTTGCGACCCTCGGCGCCAAATAGCTTGTCGAGCTCTTCGCCGAGTTTCTTGCCGCGGCAATTGACTGCGGCCACAATGCCATCCTTGCCGACGAGGATCAAGGCCGGGATCGAGTTGATCTTGTATTTGGCCCCCATCGGTTGCGGATTGCCGGGGAAGCGATCGGCGACGACAGCCCAGGGCGGCTTCTCTTGGGTGACGAACTCGGCGAGCGCCAGCAAGTCTTCGTCGACGCTGACGGCGATTACGTCGAAGCCGTCGTTGAAGTGCTTCTGGTAGTTGGCGAAGATGTTGGGTATTTCCTTGACGCATGGTCCGCACCACGTCGCCCAAAAGTCGACCAGCACGACTTTACCCTGATAGCGCGACAGGTCGAGTGGCTTGCCGTCAAGCGTCATGCCGGCAAACGCGAACGGCTTGCCGACGAGCGCTTCGAGCGGATCGCCGTCACCCTCCTCGGCGACTTCCGCTTCGAGATTGATCGACTTCTCGCCGTCGGGATACATGGCGCTC
>JANNTD010000589.1:0-3619 GCA_031403315.1 Planctomycetota bacterium | reverse complement strand
AAATGGTCGGCGTCGGCGCCAAATTCCTCCGTCCACCCAGCCGCCACGGCCGCATTCACTGCGTCGGCCATCACGGCTTCCGGCGAGCGGCTGGTGCGCGTCATCTCGCGGATCGACTGCTGCGGAAAGATCGGCGCGATCCCCTGCCCCGCGCGGCGCATCGCCTCGACGTGGCCGGGCGTGGCGAGTCCGAGCCGGTCGCCGAATCCGAAGCTGGGCCGCAAGCCAAGCGGTACGGGAGTGGGCGCCTGATTTGATTTTGTCATGAAAAAGCTCGAGCGTTGGAAGATGCCGGTACCGAACTAGTTCCTATTGTCGATTGGGGAAATCGGGTTGGAAAACCCCATTTCCGCAAACCGCGGTCTGAAAGTTGCAATCACGTCATCGCCCGATGGCGGACGCGGTCGAGGGCCACGGCGGCGATGATGATCCCGCCGATGACGATCTCCTGGACCCATTTGGGCCAATCCATCTGCTGCCCACCCATATAGAGGATGGTGATTATCAATGCCCCGATCAAGCTGCCCAGGATCGAGCCCTCGCCGCCCAACAGGCTGCCGCCGCCGATCACGACCGCGGCGATGACGAACAATTCGTAGGCGATGGCCGTGGTTGGCTGACCGATGCCGCTGTTAAAGGAAAACTGCATGATCCCCGCCAGCCCGCCAAAAAAACCTGCCAACGTGTAGACGATGATTTTGGTGCGCTCGACCGGCACGCCGCAGAGCCGGGCCGTGTCTTCGCTCGAGCCTACCGCAAAGATGTGCCGTCCCAGTCGAGTGTAGCGCAACAGCAGTGCCGCCAGGATCGATGCCAAAATCAGGATCCAGATGCCCGGCGGCAAGAGCATCCAGCTGCGCGACGGATCGTTGCTGGTGAGCGTCGGATCCATGATCGAGTTGATCCAGGTGTCCGGCGGATAAATGTCCTTTTCGCCCGAGATGCCTTTGGCGATGCCGCGGAAGATTCCCATCGTGCCGAGCGTCACGATGAACGGCACCAGCCGCAGGCCGACGATGAGGACGCCGTTAAAGAAGCCGGCGACCATCGCCGCGAGCACCGCGGCCACGAGCGCCGAGATCGGTAACAGCGTCGGGTAGTGTTCGATCAATTTGCCGGCTAGCGCGGTGCCATCGGCTGCGACGCCATGGTACGGCAGATTCAGCACCCAGGCGATCATCACCACCGTGAGCGCGATGATCGAGCCCACCGAAAGATCGATTCCCCCGGCGATGATTACCATCGTCATCCCAATCCCAGCGGTCGCATAGACGGCGCTCTGCCGGGCGATGTTTTCGAGATTGCGCGGCGTGTAGAAGCGGCCGTCCTTTACCATGACGGCAAAGAACGCGAACACGACCACTAGTGCCAGGAACCGCCCCAGCGTGTTCATCCACGGCGTCTGCCACACGGACGGTTTCGTCGCGCCGCTGCGATCCTCGAGATTCGGAGCGGCTGTATTACTGGGAGAAGACGCGGTCATGCGGAACAGGCTTCCTCTTTGCCGGTGGCGGCGACCATCAGTTGGTGTTCATCCCATTGGTCCACCGGGCGGGCCGGACCCAGGCGGCCGCGCGTCATCACCGCGATTTCGTCGCAGGTGCCGAGGAGTTCGGGGAGGTAGCTGCTGATCATAAGGATTGCCTTGGGTCGGCGGCCAGTTGTCGCATCGCCGGCCGCCAAGTTATCGATCAGTTGTTAAATCTGCGCCTTCGATCCGACGTCGATACCGCGCGTCGGCTCATCCAAGAGCAGCACGTCGACATCGGCATGCAGCAGCCGGGCGATTGCCACCTTCTGCTGGTTGCCGCCGGAGAGCGCGCTCACCCGCTGGCTCGGCGATGCACACTTGATCGGGATCCGCTGGACCCAAGGCGCTGTTGCCGCCCGCTGCCTCGAAGGCAATACGAACCGCCATGGGCCGAGACCACCGAGCCGGGCCAGAGTTACATTGTCGGCAATCGAGAGGCCCAGTGCGAGCCCTTCCCGCTTGCGATCTTCGCTGATCATGCCGACGCCCTGGGCCCAGCGGCGGCGCGGTGCGGCGGCGCCTGAATAGCTGCCGACGCGGATCTCGCCCTTCGTGACGCGGTCAAGGCCGAAGATCGCCCGCATCAGCTCGGTGCGACCGGCGCCAATCAGACCGGCGATGCCGACCACGCGGCCGCGGCGGAGTTTGAGGCTCGCCGACGTCGGTTTGATGACACCAGCGAGCTGCGAGACTTCGAGCACGACTTCACCGTCGTCGCCGCGGGCCGAGCGGGGATAAAGGTCGTCCACATCCCGGCCGACCATCAGCGAAATGATCCGGTCGGCGGGTGTACCAGCCGTCGCGCCGCCGCCGACTGATTGTCCGTCGCGCATCACGGCAAAGCGGTCGCTGATCTCCTGCACTTCTTCGAGAAAGTGCGAAATGTAGATCACGGCGATGCCGCGGTCGCGCAAGCGGCGAATCAAGGCAAAGAGCCGCTCGATGTCGCGGCGAGTAAGGCTGCTCGTGGGTTCATCGAGCACGAGCACCCGGCTCTCAAGTGCGACGGCCCGGGCAATCTCGACCATCTGCTGCTGAGCGAGAGAAAGCCGGCGAACCTGCGTCTCGGGCGATACGACACCGAGGCCGATCTCCGCGAGTGCCGCCTTGGCCCGCTTCCGCATCTCCGGCCAACGGACGAACGGCCCTGCGGTCGGCTCGATGCCCAAGAGGATGTTCTCCATCACCGACAAATGCGGCGCGAGTGAGAGCTCTTGATAAATCATGGCGATCCCGCGCCGCCGCGCATCGAGCGGATTTCGTGGCAAGTACGGCTCGCCATCGAGCCACATCTCGCCTTCATCCGGCGCGTGAGCCCCCGAGAGCACCTTCATAAGCGTGCTCTTCCCGGCCCCATTCTCCCCGACGAGCGCCAGAATCTCGCCCGGCTGCACCTCCAAATCCACGCCCGCCAGCGCACGCGTCGCCCCAAAACGCTTCTTCACACCGTGCATATTCAGGCGAGGAGTTTGAGGCATTGTTGAACCACGGAGGCACGGAGGGCACGGAGAAGAATTGTTCAATGACGAGTAGTCGGTGCTCTCTAAAGTAAATTCCGGCAATTAAGATTTGGTCATCGAGATTTTTGCGATTCCTCCGTGTACTCCGTGCCTCCGTGGTTAATCCTCGCTCTACGCGCCGTACTTGCCCAGCCGGCCGGCGTTGGCTAGCGCGAGGGACATGATGTATTTGGCTTCGAATTGGCCCAGGCCGCCGCGGAGGCATTCGCTTTCGCCGAACGATTGGCAGCCGTCGGTGCGGCAATACTTGCCCACCAGCAGCGTCGGCACCGGATGCCAACTGTGGCTGGCGAGCATGCTCGGCGTGCTGTGGTCGCCGGTCACCACGAGCACGTCTGGCTTGAGGGCCGTGATCCGCGGCACCGCGGCGTCGAACTCTTCGGTCCGCTTCACCTTGGCGGCGAAGTTACCATCCTCGCCGCTGCTGTCGGTGTAATTTTAGTGGATGAAGAAGAAATCGTATTTCGACCAATTCTCTTCGAGAACTTTCATTTGCTCGTCGAGCGTCTGTGGCGTGCCCAGGATATCCATCCCCACGAGCCTTGCGAGGCCTTTGTACATCGGATAG
>JANNTD010000588.1:0-6168 GCA_031403315.1 Planctomycetota bacterium | reverse complement strand
CGCCATTACCCCGACGGAACCGTTGAGTGCTGTCGCTATCTCGCCCAACGGCATCGGCCTTCCCCTAAACTCAGGAGGGTCGGCTTCCGCCACATCCCTTTTCGAGGCCTGCTCGGCGTTCACTCACGTTTCGGCCTGCCTGGTTGCTCGATCACCCACGGTGACCTTTACCAGAGTACTTCAACGAATTCGTTGCCTCCTTCGTCGCTCTGATTGCTTCCGGCCGAGCGACCGATTGGCCGGATGGGTTTTGCACCCACTGGAGATCGCCGACTTTCACGGCGTACTGAGTTGATGGGACTGCAGTGACTATTTTGTCAGTTCGTCGTTCATGACCGGCGCGGCAATCGAATCGCTTGCGCCGGGGTGTCCCGCCTTGAAGTAGTTGACGTCACGTGGGGCGGTGAAGCCGCCCGAAATGAGCGTCTGCAAGGTCTGCTCCGAACTCCAATTCAGCTCTGTCGCATCTTCCTCGGGAATCAGCAGCAAGTGCCCATTCGTGGGCAATGGTGATTGCGGGACATAGACGCATAAGATGACTTTGTGGCTGGCGAGGTCTCGACACTGCGCCGTCACGAATGCGGCCGCCTTCATGCCCGGATGCGGAAAGGAAATGAGCACGACTCGTTGCGAGCGTTGCTGCCCGCGCTGACGGTCGAGGGCCTGAAATACATTCCAAACGCCGTTGTAGACGACCGAGACCACCGGCAGCCGCAGCAGCACCCAATCGACTCCTCTACGCAGACGCGAGTGCAAGAAGAAACCCAGGCAATAGAGCAGGATCAGCACGACGCCAATCGCAATCAGCGGAGCGGCGTACGTCTCGAACCAGGGAGGCAATGCTTCGGTGGACCGGCCCTGGACTTTCCACAGCACGAGCAGCGCGAGCGGGTCGATTACATTGACTTCAAGGCTGGAGTACAGCCAATGAAAAACCCAGAGCGTGATCAGGATGGGCATTACCAGGAGGAGACCGCCCAGAATCCGACCCTTCACGTGCTGCGAGACAGATTGGAACCCTGGCAATGGCGGCGTCGCCGGGTGTTCCGGCATGGCGGTTGGCTTGGAATCCATCGCGAATCGACTTCCTTCCATTTCAAACGTGACTGATTCGACGCGAGCGACTGGCTTCTTTTTCGCCAGCAGGACACTGGCAGCGAGAATGTGTTGTACTCCCGCGACCGATGGCCGATCAAGGCAATTGCCTCGATCGGCGGTTTATACAAACCCTGATCCCGCAGATTTCGGTCGTTAGAGCATCGAGTCCGGCGACAACGTTGATGCGACAGCTAGTCGCCCGCAATCGATGGGACGTTTACGACAATGCGCTCGGGAGGATGTAACTGGATACTTCCGTCGGATCCCGCGGATAGCGAATGGATGTAGAAGCAAGGGGTCGGTTCGTCGGCGATTTCCATCACCGGTGAAGGTGCGGAGATGATCCGCAGCCCCGCACACTCGCCAATCCAGTCGATATGGCGATGTCCGTGCATGACGACGACCTTGTCAGCCTGATGCCGGAGCCGGCGAACGAACCAGTTGCCGTTAATCAAGGCAGTGCCGATACGCTCCGAGAGCGCTTTCGCCGCCCGCGGATACTCGACCAGATGGTGGTGGAGGGCGATGATCCAGCAGGCGCGCGGGTATTGAGATCTTGCGATTTCGACGCCACGGATCTGTTCGGCCGAGATCATTCCAAGGGCATTCGTGAACGAGAAGTACGTGTCGGCGTTCGAGTTCAACAGGATGATTCCCAGACCGTCGGCGTGCTCTGGCGGAACGACCATTGGAAAAATTCCATTCCAGAGCTCCGTCAGCGCCCGGGAAACGCGCGGCCTGCCGGAATCGGCGAACCGAGCCATCTTAGCCAAATGCGGCCCGAGCGAGTCAGCCAGACTCTCACCCAATTGGCCCGCTCGGCGATCGACGACGCGGACACGCCGACCCTGCAGTGCGTGCATGGCGGACATCAGGCGAATCTTGCGCAGCCGCCTGTTGGGACTTGTCGGCAGTTCGAGCCGTGCTGGGTTCGTCCGGTCCGCGACGTTCAGGTCGTGGTTGCCGGGAAGCACTAGCACCAGTTCGGCGAGTTGCGGATGCACTGCGAGAATATCGAGAAACTCGGCCCATTCGGCCGAACGTCCGGCATCGGTCATGTCCCCCGTGATCAGGATCGCATCCAGCGGCGCTTTGCCGTGCAGCTCGCTTAGCTGCGCCATGGCTTGCGTCAACCGCTCGTTACCGCACGGCCCTGCTCGGCCGCTCTCGATCCGAAAACCGTAACGCTCGCCCACGACGTGGATATCCGACACGTGCGCCACGCGCCACGTTCGGCCCCGATCGGCAGGGGGCTGAAACGTGTCCAAATCATGAGGCTGGGGCGTCGCCGCATCGGCGATACTCCAGACTAGCGCGGCAGCCGCAAGATAGCCGGCGATTAGCACAACGCTATTTGCCAGGGCCACGGGAGCCAATTGATGCAGTGACATGAAACTCGACCACGTGCCAATCCAGCGCGACGCAGGCCATGCGAGCATCAGCGTCAGCAAGGCCACGCCACAGATAACGATGCCAGCCGCAGCAGCCGTAGCGACGCGTAGCCTGGCATGCCGCGCTTTCGTGGCATGCGAAGGGAGTAGCTTTCCGGCAAAGTGCCGCAGCGATTCACGAAAAAGGACGTAGCCAGGCTCGACGGTCAGCGAGTTCAAGGACCAGAAACTGCTTTCGACGATCCGAAACAGCGCGCGACCCCCGAACCAACCAACAGCAACGACCCCCGCAAGAAGCACTCCGCACCAGATTCCGGCTAGCGGTATGGTGAGCTTCGTTTTGATCGTCGAGAACCAAGCGGAGGCCGCGAGCGGCGCCAACCCCAACAAGAGGCCCGGCAGGGCCAGCCGCACCAGACCCGCCAGCGCGAGTTTCGGCAGGCTGATCTCGGCCAGCAAACTGCCGGCAAGGGAGACTAGCGAGCGGCTTTCGGTACTGGACGCGTCGTCTTCGATGTCGCCGTGACGAGGGTTGACGATCGGCCCCATTCCGAGTCTCCATGAATAAATCAGCACAAGCGGCTGAATCACGCGCAGCCGAACAGCACTTTTAACGTGCGGCGACAACAACCGGCATCGGCGGAAGAATGCATTCTTACAACGTCAATCGCGAAATTGTTGACGAGTCCTGTATCGTGGCAGACGGGTTGCAATCGAGCAATATGCGCACCGGCGGCGGCAGCCGGGTTACTCGCGGACACGAATACTCCGCCGGCCATCGCGGCGAAATGGCTCGTGACCGCGATCGACGACTTGCGATCCGGCGCCGCCGACGGATCGTAGCCGGGTCTCGACCTCGCGATCGATTCCGTAGGCCTGAGCCAGCAAATGCTCGAATTTTGACCCTTCCAACTCCCGGCGAGACGCTACAATGCTCGCCTGGAGTTGAGGGGGTTACTATCTGACGCCGGGGCTCTCTGAATTACCTTGTACGGAGATACGATGCAGTGATGCGCGTTACTAGCTACCGCCTGAGCGGCCTTAGCCGAAGACCGCGATTCGCCCTTTTGGTCCTACTGCTTCCCGCCGGTTGTTCTCGGCCGGCCGCGAGCGCTCCCGAGGTGGCCCGTCCAGTTAAGACAATCGTCGTGACGACCGGGGAGGACACCCGGATACGTTCGTTCCCTGGAGTGGTAGAGGCATCGAAGCGTGCCGAGCTTGCCTTTCAGGTAGCCGGCCTGCTGGTCAAGTTTCCGGCCAAAGAGGGGCAAAGGGTTGCCAAGGGCGAATTGATCGGCGAGTTGCGGCAGGATGAATTCCGCGCGCGGCTCACGGCCTTGCAAGGTCAGCTTGATCAGTCGCGTGCGATGCTGACGGCGCTGCGTGCGGGGGAACGTCCCGAGGAACGGTTGCGCCGCGAGTCGCAGGTGCGGGGCGCCGAGGCACGGCTGGCGAATGCACGTGCGGATTTGGATCGTGCCTCACGGTTGGTGCAAGGCAGAACAATCTCTCGTGCGGAGTTCGATTCGGTCGAAACGTCTTACCGTGTGGCTCAGGAAGACCTGAAGTCGGCCGTGCAACTTCGCGAGAAAGGGCTGATCGGCCGCGAAGAAGATATCCAAGCGCGGGAGGCTGAAGTGCGCGGGTTGGAAGGCCGCGTGGTCGAAGCTAACCTGCAACTCGAAGACTGCACACTGCGTGCTCCATACGACGGCGTGATTGCACAGCGATTCGTCGAAGAGGGGCAAAATGTGCAGGCGAAGCAGCCGGTAGTGCGATTTCAAGACGTCGACGAGGTTGAGATCGCCGTCGACGTACCGGAGACAGTGATGACGGTCGACATCCGTACGGCGGATATCGTGGAAAAGGTCGCGGAACTTAGCGGTGCGCCAGGCGTGCGTTTTCCAGTCGAGATTCGCGAGGTGGCACAAGTAGCCGACCCGACGACGCAAACATTTAAGGTTCGTGTGGCCATGCAAGTTCCGCCCGGCATTCAAGCACTGCCGGGCATGACGGCGACCGTGACGGTGACGTATCGGCGAGCAAGTATTCTGAGGGATCATATCCTGGTTCCTGTTTCCGCCGTGTGGCAGCAAGCGTCCGGCGAGCAAGTGGTGTGGGTCATCGGACCAGACCAAAAGGTCATGCCGCGGCCAGTGAAGGTTGGCTCGCTCGCGGGTGGACAGATCGAAATCGTGGACGGACTAACCGCGGGCGACCGGATCGCCGTGGCGGGTGTGTCGTTTTTGCGAGAAGGGATGAAGGTGAGCGATTTAGGAGACGCTCTCGGAGGAGGCTCGCGATGAATATCGGCGAGTTTTCCGTTCGCAACAATCGCGTGATTTTCGCGGCGATGTTGCTCTTGCTGGCGGGTGGACTGGTAGCCTATCAGCAATTGGGCCGCCTTGAGGACCCGGAGTTCACGATCAAAGAAGCGCTGATCATTACGCCATATCCCGGCGCCAGCGCGGAGGAGGTTGCCAAAGAGGTTACCAACCCGATCGAGATTGCCTGCCAGCAACTCGGTCAACTTGAGCGCGTCGAGTCGGAGTCGACACGTGGCCGCTCGGTTATCTCTGCCATCATCAAGGACGAGTTTGATGGAACGACCATTCCGCAGGTTTGGGACGAGCTCCGTCGCAAGATTGCCGACGTGCAAGCCAGGTTGCCGCCTGGGGCGCGTGGCAAGTCGCTGGTGATCGACGACTTCGGCGACGTCTACGGCATTTTTCTGGCGATTAGCGGTGAAGGTTTCTCGCAGGCTGAATTGCGACGCTACGCCGAGTTTCTGCGCCGCGAGCTGCTGCTTGTCCAGAACGTCAAGAAAGTCGACCTGTTCAGCGAACAGCAGGAAGTTGTCTACGTTGAAATGTCAAGGCACCGGCTGGCTCAACTGGGCATCAATGAACAGCAAATCTACGACCAATTACAAGCGCGCAACGTTGCCGCCGATGGCGGCCGGGTGCGGGTCGGAGATCAGCACATCGCGATCGATCCGCTTGGCGCTTTTGAATCGCCCGAGGACATGCTGGAGCTAGTAATTGGTTCAGACAGCAGCGGACGCCAATTGTTTCTCCGAGACGTCGCGACGATCGAGCGTAGCTATCAAGACCCTCCGCGCCGCTTGCTCAGGTTCGATGGCCAGCAGGCCATCGGCCTCGGTATCTCGACGGTCCAAGGCGGAAACGTCGTGACGATGGGCGAAGGCGTGCGGCACAAGCTTGCGCAGCTTAAGAGCATGCAGCCAGTCGGCATCGAGATTGGCGAGATCAATTTTCAGCCCGAAGCGGTCGCCGAAGCGACTTCCGAATTCGTATTCAATCTCGCCAAGGCGGTAACCATCGTTTTTGTGGTGCTGATCTTCGCGATGGGGCGCAAGACAGGGTTGATTATCGGACTGGTGCTGTTTCTCACCATCATGGCGACGTTTTTTGTTATGTACATGCGGGGCGGCCTGCTGCTGGAGCGTATCTCCTTGGGCGCGCTGATCATTGCGCTATGCATGCTCACCGATAACGCGATTATCGTCATCGAGGGGATCAAGGTTGGCATTGAGGCCGGCCGGGACAAGCTCGAAGTGGTGAAGGAGGTGGTCGCGGAGAATCAGTGGCCGCTCTTCGGGGCGACGGCCATCGGTGTCATCGCCTTCGCCGCCATCGGCCTTTCTGAGGATAGCACC
>JANNTD010000587.1:0-6535 GCA_031403315.1 Planctomycetota bacterium | reverse complement strand
CCACGTCGTGCCGATCGTGTCGAAGATTCGCCGTGGCGAACTCGCCGTGGTCAACGTCGACTCCCCGTTCTCCACCGATTCCTCCGCGATCCTCGCTCGAATCGACTAATGTACAAAAAATCACTAATCGCAAGTCCTGGCAGCCAAACGAATTCCGCATGAAATCGCGTTTTTTGTAGAATTTGAGCCAGCCCTTCTGGTAAAAACAGTCGAGGGCCAAGAGCGGAGAGTCGAGAGCCAGAACAATCGCCTGGCTCTCGTCACTCGACTCTTGACTCTCGACTACTAGCCGATTGCGTGCGAGGCCACTTCCTCCGTGAATAGCAGGGAGCAGGGAGCAGGGAGCAGGGAGTCCGAATGTGTTTTTCACTCCGTGCTCCATGCTCCCAGCTACTTCGCGTGAGGCCACCAAATTCCTCCGCGATCGGCAACGAAGTCAGCTCTTTGAAAAGTTGAAACGACAACCAGCCAACCAACGTCGGGAATTGGCAGCGCTCGCTCTGTGCCTAGACGCTGTGGCAGAAAATACTGCGTCTCTGCGAGCGACGTCACGACACACGAGAGGAACACGCATGCGGACTTTATCGGACAATTCGACGAGGCTTATTGTCGATCACGAGACGCGTTTCGCCCGAGTATTTACGTCGTTTCCGCGATCGGCAGGCGACAATTCAGACGCGATTTGTCGCCTCGGAGCGTGTCGTCGCGCGGCCGGCGATTCGCAATCCACGAACCGGCAACGACTTGCGAGAAGGCCCAAAAAGCAATCGCCGACAAAACGCGATAATCCTCGAGCCCCGGCAGCAATGGTCGCAAGGGTCGGCCAGACGACGCGACAAATCGCGCTCGCGCATCTTGATCATTGGTTATTGGTACTTGATCAGTGGTCATTTTTTGCCTTCCCTGACCCCCGAATCCCGTCCCCTGTCTCCTCCGTTCTGCCTGTCATCTTCGTAAAAACCAGTGAAAAACATACCGAGTTCCCCACTTCCCAACCCCTGAACCCCGAACCCTGAACCCTTTCCACAACCTACACTTCACGACGGGATAGTCCGCTCCACACGAACGAGCCATGCCATGTCCGATAAGCCAAAAGCCAAAGAACCAGTCGCCGCGACGACGCCAGCCACCGAGGAAGCGACCGATGTCGCGCCGCGCAAGCCGTCCGCCATCATGAAGATCGTCAAGGCGATCGCCTTTGTGTCGATCCTCGTGATCGTGCAGGTGGTCGGCGCGTCGATGTTCATTCCCTCGGCCGCCGACACCGTGCGGCTCGCCAAGCAATATGTCGCCGCCACCGCGGGTGAGGCCGCCGCGGCCGGTTCGCACGAAGCCGAAGCTGGCGATCATGCGGCCGTCGAAGACACCGTCGAGGTCGAGTTGGGAACTTTCAACATTACCCATTTCAACCCGGCCTCCAATGCGACGCTGAGCATCGATTTCGAGTTGTACGGCTCGGTGCTAGCAACCGATCAGGTCGAATTTGAGCACCTGTTGGAGAAAAACAAGGTCCGCGTCCGCGAGCAGGTCCTCATGACCCTGCATGCGGCCCAGTCGAAAGACCTCTCCGACGCCGGGTTGGGGTTGATCAAACGCCAGATTTTAGAGAAAACCAACCGCGCGCTGGGACACCCGATGCTCCACGAAGTGCTGTTCAGCAAATTTAACTTTGTCGAACGGTAAGCATGGGGAGGGCGAGGCTCCCGCCGAGCCTCAGCTCGCAGCACAATCACGGTTTCGACGAAGTGCAAGGAGGCACCCACCGCGTGTCCGACGAAGCAACTCCGATTGGTCAGGACGAAGTCGAAAAGCTGCTCGCGCAGGCCCGTGATTCGGGACCGGCGAGTTCCACGCCGCCCGCAGCCGCGGCCGCAGATGCCGGCGCAGCTTCCGGTGCAGCGCTCGCTCAATCCGAGATCGAAGCCCTGTTTCAGCAATCGACCGGTGCCGCCGCGACTGCCACCACTGCCAACCCACCGCCGAGACCCCAAACCGCGAGTGCCGCCGCCAAGAGTGCCGACGGCTTGCTCAACAAAGCCCAGCAAGCGCTGGCCTCGATCGACGCACCCACCGAGTTGCCGCCCGGCATGAGGCCGTTCGAATTCCGCGCGCTCAGCGGCCGGCCCGCCTCGACCGACGCCGCCACCCTCGACTTGTTGCGCGACGTGCAGCTCGACCTCAAGATCGAGCTCGGCCGCACGCACATGCAGCTCGACGAAGTGCTCCAACTCAAGACCGGCGCCGTCGTCACGCTCGACAAGCTCGCCGGCGATCCGGTCGACATTTACGTCAACGGCCGACTGATCGCCCGCGGCGAAGTGCTCGTGATGAACGACAACTTCTGTGTCCGCGTCGCCGAACTGGTAGCGGGCGAAAGCGCACTGACATAACGCCAGCGCTGCTGGCGTTGCTACTGGTTGCCACTCGCTATCGGGAACCAGTCGCTATCGAGCGCCAAAGGACGGTTGCTCTGGTCCCTGGCGAGCCACCCCGCTATAAGCATCCCGGCCGGCCGGTGCTCTTCAACCATCTCGTCTCGCACCGGCTGCCAATCGTCTCTTCGTCTACCAAGTTCCTGCGAAAGCGATCGCACGATGTTCGTCCTTCGTTGTTTGCTCCGTCTCCGCGCGCCGGCATGGTTGACGTTACTCGCCGCTGCGACGTCGTTCGCCGCCGAGTCCACAACCACCGCGCCGCCCGCCCTGCCCGCCTGGCCCGACCAGCCGCAGTCCGTTTACACACAGCCGTTGAGCACCGCAGCTCTCGAAACGAAGCCCGCACCACAAATCAATCCAGTCGCACCTGCCAATTTCGCGGCGCCGCCAGTCGCGCAGCCTATTCAACAAGTGGTTCAAGCAGCCGCTGCGACAGCCAGCGATCCGCGCCGCCTCGCGCCGCCGCGCGAGCGTCGTTCGCCGCATACGGCGAAGCACGACCAAACCGACGCGCCGACCAAGTCGCTGCCGTCCTTCGGCCTGCCGTTTGATTCGCTGTACACCACCGGCGCGGCGCTCGCCGTCGTCCTGGGTCTATTCTTGCTATGCGCCGGTTTGGTCCGCCGCGGAGCGAAGAAATCGAACGCCATGTTGCCCGAGGAAGTCGTCAGCGTACTCGGTCGCGTGCCGCTCGCGGCCCGGCAGTTCGCGGAACTCGTTCGCGTCGGCAATAAGCTGGTGCTGCTCTCGGTCACGCAAACGGGTGCCGAACCGCTCACCGAAATCACCGATCCCGCCGAAATCGACCGTCTCGTCGGCCTCTGCCGCCAGCGCTCGAAAGGCAGCTCGACGGTGGAATTCGATCAGGTTTTCCGCCAGCTCGCCGAAGAATCGGCGCCGACGGGATTCCTCGGCAACGAGGTGCCTCGCATCGACGCGCGGCTATCGGCTCCCGCCGACGTGTTTGCCGCCTATCGCGGAGGTGCCCAGCGTGCCTAGCCGCCTGTGCAAATTGCTGATCCTCGTCGCCGCGACAAGCGCTCTCGCTTGTTGTGCCGAATCCGCATTCGCGCAAACCACCTCGATCGCTCCCTCGATCGCACCACCTGCTTTGCCGAACATTGGCGGTCCGCAGAATTGGACCAGCCCCGAAGGCCTGGCCTCGACGCTGCAGGTGATGCTACTGCTCACCGTAATCAGCCTCGCCCCGGCGATCCTGCTGATGACGACCAGCTTCGTGCGAATCATCGTAGTTTTCGGCCTACTGCGCCAGGCGCTCGGCACCCAGCAGTTGCCGCCCGGGCAAGTGATTACGTCGATCTCGTTGTTCATGACGGTGCTCTTGATGTTTCCGGTCTGGAAGCAGTCGTACGAGGAAGGCATCAAGCCCTACACGGATAGCCAGATCGGTCTCGAGGAGGCGTTCAATCGTAGCGCCGAACCACTGCGTCGCTTCATGTCCGATCAAATCAAGATAACCCAAAACGACGACGACGTTTACCTGTTCCTGGAGTATGCCGCGCCGCTCTCGCCCGACGCCAAGGAACCCGACTACGTCTACTACGATCCGCAGGAAGGCGAGACGGTCGTGCCGCTCGTGGCGCTAATCCCGGCCTTCATGTTGAGCGAGCTGAAGACCGCCTTCTTGATTGGTTTCCAGATCTATCTGCCGTTTGTCGTGATCGACATTGTGGTGGCGAGCGTCACGATCTCGATGGGCATGCTGATGCTGCCGCCGGTGCTCGTGTCGCTGCCATTCAAGCTGTTGCTGTTTGTCTTGGTTGACGGCTGGACGCTGGTCGTCCAGATGCTGCTCGAAAGCTTCCACGTTGTGATGTGACACGGATCACCGACACCTGGCGACCAATTCGCATGGATCCTCAAGCCGCCATCGACCTTTCGCGCGAAGCGCTCGTGATCGCGACGCTGATTGCCGCGCCGGCGCTGTTGGCCGGCACGGTGGTCGGGCTCGCGATCGGCTTGTTGCAGGCGCTCACGCAAATCCAGGAACAAACCGTTGCCTTCGTGCCCAAGCTGTTGGCGATGGTCGTGGCCGTCGGACTGTCGTTGCCGTGGGTGCTGACGAGGCTGATGGAATACGCCGAGCACCTGATTTCGAACATCCCACGCACGATGTGACGCCCTACGTCGCTTTACGTCGCCGCGCCCAAGACGATCTCTAATGGCTCCACTTGAAGTCTTCCTCGCCAGCCGGTTCATGATCTTCACGCTGGTGTTGGGGCGGATCAGCGGCTTGATTGTGATCGCGCCGATATTCGGCTCGCTCACGTTGCCGCGCCAGGTGCGGGCCCTGCTGGCCGTGGCGCTGGCGCTCTTGGTGACCCCCGTCTACCTCAACACCACGCTGCCGCCCGTCACCGACGTCGCCAGCTACGCCCATCTGATGGCCAACGAAGTTGCGATCGGGCTGCTGTTGGGCCTGGGAGTGACGATCATGTTCTCCGGCATCCAGGTCGCCGGTCAGATTGTCAGCCAGATGAGCGGCCTCTCGCTCGCCGACGTTTTCGACCCCGGCTTTGACGAAAGCGTCTCCATGTTCACACAATTATTCCACTTTCTGACCATGGCCGTGTTCGTCGCCATTGGCGGGCACCGGATCATGATCGAAGCGGTGCTCGAGACGTTTGCCTGGGCGCCGCCGGGACACGCCGCGCTCGGCGAGACGTACGTCGACACACTCACCGGCCTGATGTCGCAGAGCTTTGCGCTGGGGATTCACGCCGCGGCCCCCCTCATGATCGCGCTGTTTCTCTCCACGGTCGTGCTCGGCTTGATCGGCCGCACGCTGCCGCAGATCAACATCATCGCGGTCGGCTTCGGCATCAATTCGTTCCTGACGCTGGCGATGACGCTGTTGTCGCTGGGCACCGTCGCCTGGACTTTTCAAGAGCCGACGATCGACGCCCTCCGCGCCCTGCAAGAGACGCTGCATCCTTAGCCGCGACAAGTAAGTTGCCATGGCCGAATCGTCCGGCGAAAAAACGTTCGACGCGACAGCCCATCGCCGGCAACAGGCCCGCGAGCAGGGACAGGTCGCATTTAGCCAGGACCTCGGCTCGGCCATGCTGCTCTTGATCGCCGGGTTCCTGCTCTTGTTGATGGGCGGGCAGATCGTCGAGTTCTCGGTCGGCCTGATGCGGCGCGATCTCGAATCGGTCGCCACGCTGACGGCCGACCCCGACAAGATGATGCTCCACTGGCACGCGATCATGAAGGGTCTCGCGGCGATCGTGTTCCCGATGATGGGCTACCTGGTGCTGGGGGCGGTGGTCACGAATCTCGCCCAAGTTGGCTTCCTGTTCCTCCCCGATCGCCTCAGCCCCGATTTCAGCCGCCTCAGTCCCGCGCAAGGACTGAAGCGGATCTTCTCGCTCACCGGCACGGCGCGCCTCGGCTTCGGTTTGTTCAAAGTCATCGTGATCACCGTAGTCGGGGGACTGGTCATCTGGTCGCGGCGCGACGAGGTGCTGCGCGCGGGCGCGATGGACGTCTTGCAACTCGGCGGGTTTCTTGCCGACGTAACGCTCAAAACCGTGCTTTGGACCGCGCTCGCACTCGTGATCCTCGCACTCTTGGACTACGGTCTGCAACGCTGGAAGCACGAGCAAGACCTCAAGATGACGCATCAGGAAGTCCGCGAGGAAATGAAAGAGTTGCAGGGCGATCCGCAAGTCGTCGCCCGCCGGCGAGCCATTCACCGACAGCTGGTGACGAGCCGCATTTCGAGTGCCGTGCCGAAGGCCGACGTGATCGTCACCAATCCCACCGAGCTGGCGGTGGCGATACAATACGATCCGCTCGAGATGGCGGCACCGATCGTCGTAGCCAAAGGTGCCGGCGTGCTCGCGCAGCGAATTCGTCGGCTCGGCCTCGAGAACAGCATTCCCATCGTCGAGCGCAAGCCGCTCGCTCAATTGCTCTACAAAGACGTCGACATCGGCAAGCCGGTACCGACCGATTCGTACGCCAGCACTTCGGCGACGGCGGCGTAGGAATCCGTCGGTATCGGCTTGCCGATGCCGACGTCTTTGTAGAGCAGCTGCGCGAGCGGCTTGCGCTCGACGATGGGAATGCTGTTC
>JANNTD010000586.1:0-11753 GCA_031403315.1 Planctomycetota bacterium | reverse complement strand
GTGCGATCCGCCAGATGATGCCGGTCGAGCCGGCCTGGCTGCTCTCCGCGATGGGGATGACCGCGATCGATCCGGCGAGCGTGGTCGACGGTCCGCTGCCGCGGAGCGACGGCACGGTCGAGATTCGCTCGACGCTGCCGTCCGCCTCAGGCACGCTGCAGCGCGTGACGGTGATCGACGCCCGCCGGGCGTGGGTCGTCGAGCAGCACGTGTACGATCCAACCGGGCGGACGCTGCTGGCGAGCGCGGTCGCGGAGTCGCATCAGTACTATCCGGCGGAGCAGGTGTCGCTGCCACAACGGATCTCGCTGCGACTGCCGACGGCGGGGCTGGCCATGAAGATCGACCTCGGTACAGTGCAGATCAATCAACTCTCAGGCGATCCAAATCAGCTCTGGACGATGCCGGCATTCGACGGCTATCAAAAGCACGACCTCGGCGGCGCGGTGCCGAACACTCAGCTCCCCGGCCGGCCGACGGCGCAATATCCGCCGGCTCCGGTAGTGCCGGCCGCGTATCAGCCGCCGCCCGTTTCGGCGTATCCGACGTACTCGCCGCCGACGTATGCTCGTTAGGCTCTGGTTTTCGCGCCCTCGTCGCGCGGCCGCGGCTCCGCTATCTTGAGGAGTAGACGTAACCTCTCGGAGCACGCGGAGATGGTCGACTACAAAGTTACGGAGCTCAACGAAGAGATCGACTTCAGCAGTTTGCCGTATTGGGACGTGGTGATCATCGGCGCCGGTCCCGGCGGGCTCGCGGCGAGTCTCACGACCGCTCACCGCGGACTCACGACGCTGGTGATCGAAGCGAAGGACAAGGCCGGCGGGCAGCCGCAGTTTCTCTACGCCGACAAGAACATCGTCGACGTGCCAGGTTTTCCCGACGGCATCCGCGGCGACGAGCTCTCGAACCGCGTCTATCGCCAGGCGGTCAACGCGCTGGTGCAGTTCCGCTTTCAGGAGGAGTTGGTAACCGTCGAGGAGACCGACCAGGTGGAAAAAGAGGATCGGCTCAAGCGAGTCGTCACGACGCGGGACGAATACCTGTGCCGCAAAGTGATCCTGGCGTGTGGACTGTTGCACTATCCGCGGCGTTTGCCGGTGCTCGACGCGCTCGAATCGAAAAAAATATTCTACAAGATCCCCAAGATCGGCGACTACGAAGGCCACGGCGTGGCGATCGTGGGCGGCGGCGACTCGGCGTTTGACGCGGCCGTGATGGCGATCGAGCGCGGGGCGTCGGTCGATGTGCTGTGCCGCGAGGAGCCGATCGCCAAGAGTGATACGGTGGCTCGCGTCGAGTCGTCGGGCGGCCGGGTCCATGTGCCGTCCGAAATCGTGGCGGCGAACCACGAGGGCGACGCGATCCGGCTCACACTCAACAATGACAGCGAATTGCGAGCCGACTACGTGATCGTGCAAATCGGCTTCCTCTCGGCGAAGGAGACGTTCGAGCGGCTCAAGCTGCGGCTCAACGAAGACGGCAGCATCGCCATCGATCCGTACTTCGAAACCAGTCGCCGCGGCATCTTTGCGATCGGCGACGTCCACGGCGACATCAAGCTGATCACGGTCGCCTGGGCCGAGGGGATCCAGGCCGCCATCTACGCGTTCAAGGAAATCACCAGCCCCTACTGGCTAAACGAAAAGCGGCTGCGCGATCAGAAAATCGCCATGATTGGCGAAAAAATCACCGAAGCGGCGCGGTTCCGGGGCGGGGGGATTTGAGCAAGTTGGTCCAGCCTCAAAACGAACACATCGTGATGTGGATGGATATTGACGACGCAATGTGTGATTTGGGCGACAACACCATCGAGGAGGTACTCGCTGCGGTGCGGCAGGGGCTGGCCGACGTGGAAGCCGGCGACACGCAGGACGCTGAGGAATTCTTCGACGAATTGGCGCGTACGTACGAGTCGTAAATCGCTGCTCTCGCTTTCTCTGGGTGCCGAATCTGCTCATCCGAGTGTGGATCTTGTTGCACCCGGCGCATCGGCGGTTATCATGGAGTTGGGAGGATGAACATGCACGCAACGGCGGACGATCGCTATGTGGAAAGCTGCGCTGCCTTCGATTCGATCCATTCCCTCCGACTGGTTGCGGGACTGTAACTCGTTCCTGCTCTCGGCCCTCTGCCATCTCGTGGCGCTCGTGCTCTTGGCGCTGCTCTCAATGTCGACCAACAAAGGTTGGTCCGACCTGCAACTGTTTGCCCAAATGAGCGACGGGTTCGACGCGCCCGCCGGCGGCGGCGATACGCTCGACGACAGCCTCGGACAGTTTCACGTCGAGCCGGAAGAGACCGCGGCGGCTGCCGGACCGGTGACGATCTTCGAAGCGTCGAGTGCCTTGGTCGCGAGCACTTCCGCACTCGAATCGCCGCTCGACGCGCTGGCGACCGGCGGACTGGAGGGGACATCGATTGGCGATGGCAGCGGGACGTCGCTCGCCGGTGGCGGGGGCGATGGCTCGGGCGGGGCCGAGTTCTTCGGCATCGGCGGAAAGGGCGGCTCGTTCGTTTACGTCGTCGACGTCTCGGGCAGCATGAACGAAGCAGGCAAGCACGAGCGGGCCCGCTACGAACTGCTCCGCTCCATCGAACATCTCAACGAGGACCAACGGTACTACATCATCTTCTACAACGACGGCTGGTACCCGATGGCGGCCGACAAACCGGTGCTCGCCACCGCGAAGCAGGTCGATCGCACGCGCCGCTGGGTGAACCGCGTCTGGCCAGGCGGCGGCACGTACCCGCTCGAAGCGCTGCTGCATGCATTGTCGCTGGAGCCGGATGCGGTCTACTTCCTCTCCGACGGCCGGTTCGATCCGGCGGTGATCGAAGCGCTGCGCGTTCAGAATCCGCCCTCGAGCGGCCAGATCCCGATCCACACGATTGCGTTCGTGAACCAGGAGACGATCGGCATCATGCGGATGATCGCCAAGAACTCGGGCGGCAAGTTCCGGTTCGTCGAGTGACTGATGGAATTGCCGATGGAGGCAGGTCTCGCCGCGTCGGGAACCTCTGGCTTTCTCCGTAGATGCGCTAAATTCAACACTCAGTGCGCGCGTCGTTTTTCCGCGGATCCGTGCGTAGATGCGCTAAATTCGGAGGCAATTTAGCGCATCTATGGAGCTGGCAAATTGGGCAAGGGCCGACGCCATTTTCCGGCCGGTCCGAATCTGCTCGAATCATGAACTAAAGGAACTAAGGGGATGAGAGTCAATTCAATGACCAATGACTCACGTCCCCTCGTTTATACGCCTTTGTTTACACCGGGTACGCGTTGCCTTCGCCGGTTGCGATTGGCGAATCCTTAGCAAGGCGAGTGAGTAACTAAGGATTGAGCGGGTGTCGGTCGGCCACAAGTGGAGGAATCAACGAGGACGGGAGCCTGCGAACAATGAGTCCTGACCCCTTTGATTTGGCCGTCGAGGTAGTACCGCCAACGCATGAACAATTCCAGCGCGCATTGGATCGTTACGAAATGCGTCCCGACAAGGACTGGTCTTTGACGGATTGTCTTTCGTTTTTGCTGATGGAAGAGCGCGGCATCGCCGATGCGCTGACGGCCGACCACCACTTCGAGCAAGCGGGATTTCGGGCATTGATGCGAGAGGCATGACGGGCCGCCGGCGGCGATCACTGGTGCTGATGGTGCGGGCTTTCTTCGTAGTGTCGGCGGAGATAGTCGGCGCCGAAATTGTTGCCCGGCGAGTGCCAGACCAGGTGGGCGTGGTTGGCTTCGTTTTGGGTGTTGTCGTATTCGATGACGAGCGTCGGGCCGTGGATGCGGAAGTAGTGGGGCTCGCCGACCTTGAGGCTGCCTGCCCAGGCGAAATGCAGTTTTTCGAACCCGGCGTGTTCGATTTCGTGCCAGGCCTGGTCCTTTAGCTCCAGGTTGAAGTTGCCGATCACCTCGTCGAGCAATTGACGGAAGCGCGCTTGCTGCTCCGGCGTCATCTCGTCGGCGCCGAGTCCTTCGGGCTCGCCGAACTTGATTTCGAGGCCTGGCAGCGCGATCACGTCGCCGGGCGCTTCGACTGAGATAATGGCCTCCTTACGTTGCTCCGAGTTGCAGCTGGTGATGAGCTTGCGGCCGAGATCTTCCTCGGCCCCCAGTACGCGCAGTCCCGCGCGCGGGCCGTCGCGGAGCTCGGCCGGGTTCGAGCCGAAGAAGGCCGGCGTCACGGACACGACTTGACCGGTGACCGACGAGAAGTTGAGCGACAAATGATGCCCCTCGATCCGCCAGCCCCAGGGCTTGTCGGAGGCGGGGTCGCCGAACAGGGCGAACCAATATTTTTCCGGATTGCGTCGCTGCTCGACGCCCGGTTGGTCGGCCTCCAGGCGGCGGAGCTCTGCTTCGAGCGACATGATCGTGGTGGCCTTGAAGAATCCCTGGCTGCTGAGCGCGGTCCGCAAGAGCGCATGGGCGGCGCGGCGCTGGTCGAGATTCATCTCCTGCCAATTCACGCCGACGCGCTCCATCGGCACGAATTGCCAATCGGTACGCTCCTTGCCGTCGAAATCGAAGGTGGCCTTGCGGGCTAGCTCCGGCCCGAGCGCGTCGCGCCAGGCGAGCACGGCCTCGCGCATCGCCGGGAGATCGACCCCCGTCGTCGTCGCGATCGCCGGCTCATGAGCGTGCGAGACAGGAGCCACGAGCGTTATCGACAGCAGCGTGACCAACGGTGGCAAGAAACGGGAACCGATCGATAGACGCGCGTGTTTCAAGAGAGGACTCCCGAAGAGATAGGTTGTAGGACTGGCGTCGCCGGGTAGGCAGCAGTACGTTTCGCGGGCCGAAACGGTTCAAATTGACTGGCACAGGAGTGTCTGGTTTCCCGCAATCACGCCGCGAGTAGCGACGCGACCGCCACGGCGGCGAGCGAACCGAGCAGCGGGCCGACGACGGGGATCCAGGCGTAGGACCAGTCGCTGTCGCGTTTGTTGGGAACCGGCAGCAACGCGTGGGCAATGCGGGGGCAGCGCATTGGAGCCAAGGAACATGTTCGGGACCGCCGTGCTTTTCTTGGGAGATTTGGCTGAAAAAGTTGACGATCGTGTGGAAGCTGTTAGGATGTGAGGCGCTAAGGCCCGCTACTGTAAATTATTAACAGCTTTGAGAGCCAGTGGCGTGTCATGCGGCTGATACACCGGGCGAACACAACATGAATAAACCAGCTCTGCTGACAGCAGCCAAGTCGATGCTGATCGCCTGGGCGATCATCTCTAACTCGGTTTCGGGCCAGGTTCTTCCTGACTTTAGCCAGGCCACGTTTGTTCCGGGGGCACCGATTGACAATCCGTACTTTCCCCTTTTGCCAGGTACTGTTTTTGTCTACCAGGGTGAAAACGCAGATCAGGAAACGGAGCGGATTGAGACGGTTGTCACGTTCGACACGAAGGAAATCCTCGGTGTATCGGCGACGGTTATCCGTGACCGGGCCTGGCTGGACAATGTGTTGGTCGAAGACACTTTCGACTGGTACGCGCAAGACACCGTGGGCAATGTTTGGTATCTGGGCGAGTTCACGACGGCCTTCGAGTACGACACGTTTGGCAATTTGATCGGAACCAACCACGACGGTTCTTGGGAGGCGGGTGTCGACGGCGCGCTGCCCGGCTGGAGAATGGAAGCCAGCCCACAGGTCGGCGATAGTTACTATCAGGAATTTGCGCCAGGAATCGCGGAGGACGAGGGCGAGGTGCTCAGCCTGACGGAAACGGTGTCCGGTCCGCTGGGCGATTTTCAGGATGTCCTGAAAATTCTCGACAGCACCGCTCTCGCGCCGGACCTACTTGAACACAAGCTCTATGCGCCAGGCATCGGGCTGGTCCTGGTAGAAGAGGAGCTCGACGAGTTGGGCGTCCCCGCTTTCACGCTCGATCTGGTGCGGATCGCCGAGTTGGACGAGGACGACATCGACGACCTTGACGAGGATCAAGACGAGGACACGGACGACGAATCGGATGACGACGGGGATGACGAAGGGGATTGCGACCACGACCGAAAGAAGGAATGGCACGGCAGCGCGCAGCATGACAGCGACGATGAAGCCGACGACGACGGCGAAGATGACGGCGACGAAGACGACGGCGACGAAGACGACGGCGACGAAGACGACGGCGCAGATGAAGACGACGCGGGCGAAGATGAGGACGCAGATGACGACGACAACGGCGGGTCGGGGGTTGAGCAGCTCGCGCGGACTCTGAGCGGGTCGCACGGATCGATTGTCAGCGAGTGGAGTGCGGCTAAATCGAGTCCGTCCATCTCCTCAGAGATCATGCGACTCCTCGACGATGGCCAGAGCGATGGCGTTGTCGAGAGTCCAATCATCGCCCAACTGATGGCGGCGGAGAGCGACGACTTGTCCTCGGCTGACGCACTCGTCGCCGTAAGCGGATCCGGGGTCTCGTTAGGATTGGGCGTTGCCGCCGTTCCTGAGCCGTGCTCGCTTCTATTGGCCGGGCTCGCGGCATCCTTCCTAATGCGTCGCGGTGGCTATCGGCGCGGTGAAAGAATTGCCAGTGCTTATCGACTGACGAGCGACGCGACCGCCACGGCGACGAGCGCACCCAGCAGCGGGCCGACGACGGGGATCCAGGCGTAGGACCAATCGCTGTCGCGTTTGTTGGGGACGGGCAGGAGGGCGTGGGCGATGCGGGGGCCGAGGTCGCGGGCCGGGTTGATGGCGTAGCCGGTGGTGCCGCCAAGCGAGAGGCCGATCGAGAAGACCAGGAGGCCGACCGGCAACGCGCCGAGGGTGCCGAGGCCGATCTCCGCGGTTGAGCCGCCGTTGGTCGCGATGTCGACACGTGGTTGCGTCTCTCCGAGACGCGAATTACGAGTCTTGGAGAGACTCGGCCACGTGATCGATGGCTCGGCGGCCAGCAATACCGCCAACACAAGGACCATCGTGCCGATCACTTCGCTCAACAGGTTCGAGCCGGGCTGGCGGATGGCCGGTGCGGTGCAAAACGTGGCGAGCTTGGCGTCGGCGTCGTTCGTCACATTGTAGTGCGGTCGATAGAAGAGGAATACGAGCGTCGCGCCGAGGATCGCACCGAGCATTTGGGCGGCGATGTAGCCGGCGACGCTTTGCCAAGGGAAGTCGCCGGCAGCGGCGAGGCCAAATGTCACGGCGGGGTTGAGGTGGGCGCCGCTGATCGAGCCGACGCACCAGACCGCAACGAAGACGGCCATGCCCCAGCCGAAGGCGATCACGATCCACCCCGATGCGTGTCCCTTGGTCTTGTCGAGGACGACGTTGGCCACGACGCCATTGCCGAGCAGAATCAAGAGTGCTGTGCCAATGAATTCAGCGACGCAGGCGTGCATGGGGGGAGTCTCCGCGTAGGGGTAATGCAGCAAGCGTAAACGATCCACGCGCCGCGAGGCAAGCCGGCGGGCGCGGGGCGATGTGCCGCGAAGACGCAAGCGGCGCGGGGGCGTCCTGAGCATCAGACAGCGTTAGAAGCCGCCTTTGGTTATGCCGGTTTGGTAGAGCGGCAGGTGGCGATAGTAGACTTCGAGCGTGTAGAGCGAGAGGCAGGTGACGTAGAGCCGGCCGCCGTCGCCGCCCCAACGGTCGCCGCCGGGGTCCCAACTGCCGCGCTCGCGACCGCGACGGACCTGCTTTTCCGGCAGCAACTTCCGCATTGCTTCGTTCCAGACGCGCCACGGCGAATCTTCGACGTGGTGCAACACCTGCGTGGCGTAGTACCAATAGTAGACGTTTTGTTCGTCCCACTCCGGCAGGTTTTCGAGCAGGTACGTGACGCCGTTTTGCAGCCGGGGGTCGTCGCGTTCCCAGCCGAGATACATCCGACAGAGTAAGCCTTCGGCAGTGAGTGTGAGGGTCGCGCCATCGCGGGCGCGATAGGCATAGCGGCTGCCGCCGTCGCGGGCCACTTCGTCCAAGAAGCCGCTTGCGCGTTCGAGCGTCGGGCTGGGGACTTCGAGTCCGGCCATGCGTGCGCTTTGCAGCGCCATCACGAACCAACCCGTGACCGACATGTCGCTGTCGATGCCAGGCTCGTAGCGCCAGCCCCCTTCGGGCGATTGGATCTTCACGCAGTAGTCGATCGCTTTCTGGGCCGCGTCGCGATATTGGTAGTCGCCAGTCATGCCGAACAGCTCGCACAGCGCGATCGTGCACATGGCTTGGGTGTAGAGCTGCTGGTTGGAGCGGACCTCGTCGAAGAATTTGCCGTCGTCGTCCATTTTCTTGAGCAGTTGGTTCCAGCCGCGGCGGACGACTGGCGTGTAGGCGTGCTTCGGATCGCTTTGCGGCGTGAAACCCGCGCCTTGGAAGGCCAAGAGCGCCATCGCGGTGGCGGCGACGTCGTTGTTGTCGCGGGCGCCGTCTTCGTAGGGTCCGGTGAGACTCCATTCACCGGTGCGGAGCTGGCGATTGGCGAGCCAGCGCAAGCCGAGCGCGACGGCCCCTTCGGTCTTGCCGGTGCCGCCGTAGGCCTTCAAGAGTGCGTCCTTCATGCCCGCCTCGCGGCCGGTGAGCGCGATGCCGATCGTCGTCGGCATGACGGTGCCGGTGGCCAGGAGCGGGTTGGGGGCGATGTCGCTGGCGTCGGGTGAGGAAAAGGGGTCGTCGACTCGGGGCAAGTTCTGTGCGGTGAAGACGTGTTCGTCGAGCTCGAGATTGTCGTCGTCGCTTTGGGAGACGTCGAAATCGTCTTCGAGCGGCAGGCTGATATCGTCCGAGTAGCCCGCGTCGAGCAGCAGGTCCTCTTGGAACTTGGGCTGAAAGAAGAGCAGGCCCATCAAGATCAAGGCCGTCATGTGCAGGATCGCGCTCAAGAGCCACGGCGGCGCGCTGTAGAGCCAGGCGGTAACGTCCCACAGCGGCGGTTCGCCGTCGTTCTCAGGTGCAGCGGGCGGACGCGCAACGGGAGCGCGCGCCGGAGCGGCCGGCACCGCGGGCGAAAATTCGCCGGGCGGCGGGGAAACTAGCTCTACCATGGCGCGCGGTTCTGTTCCGGAAGGCGGGCCGCCAACGATACAACCGACAAACTCCACGTGGCCCACGCTGGTGCTCGACTCTATTTTCACTTTATCGGTCTGGCGGGACAGCAGCAAGCGAGCGGCAAAGGGTGATTCCGTGAGAAGTCGGCCGAATATTGCAGCAGGTAACGATTATTCCAGTGCGTCCGCCTTGTCGAAACATGGATGGACCTTGCCCAACGACGGTGGAGTGGGTAATAATAGAAGACCTGACGCGGGGTGGAGCAGCCAGGTAGCTCGCGAGGCTCATAACCTCGAGGTCGCAGGTTCGAATCCTGTCCCCGCCACTTATGGCCGACCTTGGTGAAGGCGGCCATTTTTTTTACGCCAGGGCGTGTGAGCCGAAGGCGGCAAAATGGATCTTCAAAATCTGCGCGACGCGCGTCTTCAAGAGCCGTTTCGCCCGTTCTCGATTCAAATGAACGACGGGCGAATTCTCCCCGTGCCTCAGCCGGAGTCGGTTGCCGTGGGGGCAAACATCGTCATTTTGGTGACGGAGAGCGATTCGGTGATCGTGGTCGATCCTCCGTCAATCGAGTCGCTCATCTATAAGCCGAATGGAAAGAATGGCGCCAAGCGTCGCCGCAAGTCATAGGTCTAACTGGCTTTGGAACCGTTATGAACCTTGACGGCATTCGTGAGGCGCTCCACAGAAAGCCGTTCGTGCCATTTTCCATTAGTCTAGCGGACGGACGATCGTTTGATGTGCGGCACCCAGAGTTCGTTGGAGTTGGCCAGCGACTTGTGACTGTCATTGTAACCGACGACATTTGGTCCGTGATCGAGCCGTTGTTGATCGTGTCGCTCGACTTTGTGTTGCCCAGCGGTAATCAAAAAAACGGCGTTCGGCGGCCGCGAAAATCATGACTTGCGCGCGACGACTTTTCTTGGTTGCCGGCATCTATGGGCTGGCGGTGCTCCTGCCGCCGTTCTTTATGGAGGCCCGCGTCGGCCGCGAATATCCGCCGGCGATTACGCATCCGGAAAACTACTATGGATTTCTCGGCGTGGCGGCGGCGTGGCAGGTGGCGTTTTTGATCATCGCGACCGATCCCCTGCGGTATCGCCCGCTGATGATTCCCTCGGCGCTTGCCAAATTCAGTTTCGCGGGCGCGGTGGCGGTGCTTTATTGGCAGGAGCGGGTGCCGGGCGTGATCGCCGGCTTCGCGGCCGTTGATTTTGTACTCGGAATTCTGTTCATGGTGGCCTATCGGCGACTGGGTCGATTGGCGTGACAAAGGTTGAGGAATTCGGTCTCGATGGGAACGCGAATCCGTTTTGCCGAGCCGGGCGACGCCGCCGCGATCCTGGCGATCTACGCGCCGTACGTGGAATCGACCGCGATTTCGTTCGAGCTCGAGCCGCCTTCCGTGGAAGAAATGGCCGCCCGGATGGCCAAGATTTCGTCGCAGTACCCGTGGCTGGTGTGCGAAGTCGATTCTCGGGTGGCGGGCTACGTCTACGCCTGTCCGCATCGGGAGCGGGCCGCTTATCGGTGGTCGGTGGACGTGACGGTATATGTCGACGCCGCCTATCGTCGACGAGGCATCGGCCGGGCGCTCTATACCAGTTTGCTGGCGCTCGTCGAGCTCCAGGGTTATGCCAAGGCTTTTGCCGGGATCACACTGCCGAACCCGGGGAGCGTTGGTGTCCACGAAGCCGTGGGTTTCGTGCCGCTGGCCGTGTATCCGAAGGTCGGCTACAAGTTGGGCCATTGGCGGGACGTCGGTTGGTGGCAGCTCGACCTGCGAAATGTCGCCGGCGAGCCGGCCGAGCCAACGCCGATCGGCGAACTTTGCCGGACGCCGGCCGCGGCGGCAGCGATCGCCACGGGCGAAAAACTGCTCGAATCCTAGCGCGAGTCGCACGGGCGAGCAGCTGCCGCATGCTCGCGTTCTTTGGCCGATAGCGGCGAAAAATCCGCTGCGCCTAGGCGAAACTCGCGCTCGCCAACCGGCCCCTGACCGCGACGCGCGTCAATCTGCCACCGGTGGCAGATCCCCCGAATCGCGGGAATCCCGGCCCCCGTGAATTTCCGCGGCAGTTCATTATTTCTTCACGATTTCCTCACGGGGCCGTGCGACACTTTGCCCGCTGTCACATGCACCATGACACGCGCCGCGTGTCGGCCGGGGGTGCCGTGACAACGCTCGATCGATCCGCAGCAGTGCAGGCTTCGTCCAAAGCAACGACATTTTGACGACTAAAAAATCGCCGGCGACTTTCCGGTGAATTCTCTACGGAATCTGCGTCACACCAGTTGTCGAGTGCTTGTGCGGCTGGTAATGTCGATACCGTCTGAACGGAGTGCGCGGTTGTTCGTTTGGGGCGAGGCAACCAATCAGGAAGCGACTCCCGCTTTTCCATATGATGCCGACGGAACGCGGCCGCATCGGAGCAACGAACGAAAGTGTGTACTGAGGTCGATGTTGCGCCGCACAGGAATTCAACTTGATTTGCAGGTGAGACGAGCAGTCACGGATTGTGACCGCGCGGTCGCTCGCACGACGACCACTTTTTTTACGCGTTTAGATTCACACAACTTATCGACGAGACAACCTTGAGTAGATAGGCGGAGCAGCTTTGCGGCAGGGACGAGTTTTCAGCGTCGAGCGAATTGCCCGGCGCAGCAGACTCACGGCAGGGGAAGCAAGGCGCTCCGTGTACGTTTTTGGGTGATTCCCGACAGGGCCAGCGGGACGCATCCTGAACTCTTTCTCAGGTA
>JANNTD010000585.1:0-3435 GCA_031403315.1 Planctomycetota bacterium | reverse complement strand
AGCCGTGATGCCGCGTCGCACATGGCATCGAAGTGGGGCTTGAGCAAACTCCATTGAATCACGATTTGGGGCGAGTTAATTCTCTGAATCCCGAGCTGCTGATCGCCGTTGAGTAGTGCAACATGCGCGTGCGACCACTGTTCGAGCGTGTCGCGCAATTCTGCGCGATGAGCGTTCCGCGCCATTTCGTCGTCGCTCGCTTGGAGGGCTAACGCCGCCTTGGTGAGTTTTTGGCTCAGCATGCGTTGCCGGCCAGAGAGATTGATCGCCGGGGCATAGGCATCGAGCCGCATAAGCAGCGGTTGGACGACGGCCTGATCCACTACCATCAGCAGGGCCACCAGCGCCAGGACGACAAAGTAGCGGAAGCTCAGCCGTCGGACGAGGCCGTCGGCCGACTCGGCGGGGCTCGTCGAATTGCCGACGTCGTCCGACATGGTCCGTGATCGAATAACCATCGCGAGTTCCGCCTATTGCCTGTTAAAACTGCCGGCGCAGCGACTGGAAGAGGTTTCCGTGAAGCGCTCCATTAGTACGTGGTGAAAATGGCGTTCCAAAGCGGGAAAGAACGTCGCGCCGTCGGAGGCAAGTGCTTGTGGGGCAAGTGGATGCGGTACGGAGATTTCGGCTCTCCGAAGCCATCGACCGGCGCTACTGCTCAACAGCTGAGCGGCGCTGCGTAGTTCCGCGGCAGCCCCTAGCGTCCGATTCACCGATTCTCGCCCTATTCGCTTCGGATACCCGAAAAACCGGTCGGATCTGCGACGGCGGGCACAAACATTGCAAAGCGTGCTACCTCACACAACACGGGGTCAAGGCGGAAGTCCCCCCTCGCACGTTTCAAGACCATCCTCTCGTGAGGTTCCGCCATGCAGTCCGACGGCAAAGCCACGCGCATTGATCTGCTGAGTTTGTCCACGCCGAACATGCGTGCGTTCCACATGTCGTGGATCGCGTTCTTCTTCTGTTTCTTTGCCTGGTTCGGCATCGCCCCGTTGATGTCGGTGGTCCGGACCGAGCTGGCGCTCACCAAAGACCAAATCGGCTGGTGCATCATCGGCTCGGTGGCCGTGACAATCTTCGCGCGGCTGCTGGTGGGTTGGCTCTGCGACCGCATCGGACCGCGTCTGACGTACACGTGGCTGCTCTTGTTGGGGTCGATACCGGTAATGGCCATTGGGCTGGCCCACGACTTCACGACGTTTCTCGTGTTCCGCGTATTGATTGGCGCGATCGGCGCTTCGTTTGTGATCACCCAATATCACACGTCGCGCATGTTCGCTGCGAATTGCGTAGGTACGGCCAACGCCACCGCCGCCGGCTGGGGAAATCTGGGCGGCGGCGTCACGCAGTTGGTCATGCCGCTCGTATTCGCGTTCCTGGCCGGGACTATAGGGCTGGCCACGGCCACCAGTTGGCGGTTGGCGATGGTGGTCGTCGGCCTGCTCTGCGCCATGACCGGGATCGCCTACTACTTTTTCACGCAAGACACACCGGAAGGAAATTATCGCGAGCTGCGGGCGGCGGGAAAAATGCCGACCACGAACGCAGCCCGCGGCGCTTTTTGGGAAGCCTGCCGCGACCGCCGCGTGTGGGCGTTGTTTTTCATTTACGGCGCATGCTTCGGCATGGAGCTGACGATCGACAACATCGCGGTGCTCTATTTTCTCGACTACTTCGCTTACTTCAAGGAGCTCGACCCGGCGGTGGCACTCAAGACCGCGGGGTTGATCGCCGGCATGTTCGGCGGAATGAATCTGTTTGCCCGCGCAATTGGCGGCTGGGTCGCCGACAAGTGTGGCAATCGGTGGGGCCTCGACGGACGTGTGAAGTGGCTGTTCGTCGCACTGTTCGGCGAAGGAATCGGACTGATGCTGTTTGCTCAGGCGACGACGCTAACGCTCGCCATCCCGCTGATGATCACTTTCGCGATGTTCGTGAAAATGTCCAACGGTGCGACTTACGCCGTCGTGCCGTTTATCAATCGCCGTGCGCTCGGGGCGGTGAGCGGTATCGTCGGGGCGGGTGGCAACGCGGGCGCGGTGGCGCTCGGCTTCTTGTTCAAGAGCGACGCGATCGATTGGCACACGGCGCTGTTCATCGCGGGCATGGCGGTAACCTGCATTTCGTTTGCCAGCTTCCTGATCAACTTCTGCGGCGAAGCCGAACGGGAAACCGGGCCGATCGGAGTGGGCTTCAACCAACTTCCAACGAGCGAATTGGCGCCGGCCGTATGATCGCGATCCCCCACGACACTGAGAACCGGCAGACGGTAGTCGTCATCGGCAACGGCATGGTCGGCCAGCGCTTCTGCGAGCGGCTGGTCGAGTTCGACACCGAGCGGCGCTTTCGAATTGTCACATTCTGTGAAGAGCCGCGTTCGGCCTACGATCGCGTGGGCTTGACGTCCTACTTCACTCACCGCGATGCCGAGCGACTCATGCTGGCTCGGCAGGAGTGGTACGCGGAAAACGGCGTCGAACTTCACGTGGGTGATCGGGCGAACGCGATCGATCGCGTAAAACAATTTGTCCGCTCGGACAAGGGCGTAGAGATCGAGTACGACCACGTCGTGCTCGCCACCGGTTCATTTCCGTTCGTACCGCCGGTGCCGGGCATCGACAAACCTGGCGTGTTTGTCTACCGCACGATTGAGGATCTGCAGAACATCATTCGCTACGCCGGCACGTCGCGCCGCTGCGCGGTGATCGGCGGCGGACTGTTGGGACTCGAAGCTGCCAAGGCGGCTTACGATCTGGAACTCGAGACGCATGTCGTTGAGTTTGCCTCCCGACTGATGCCGCGGCAGGTTGATGACGCGGGCTCGCGGATTCTCGTCCACAAAATCGAATCGCTGGGCGTCCGCGTGCATTTGAACAAGGCGACCAAGGCAATCCACGGCACGGCAGGCGTCGAACGCATGGAATTCGGCGACGGCACGTCGATCGACGTCGACATGATCATCTTGTCGGCCGGCATTCGACCGCGCGACGACTTGGCACGGCAGACCGGACTGACCGTCGGCGAGCGCGGCGGCATTGTGGTCAACAATCGGCTGGAGACCTCCGATCCGCGCGTCTTCGGCATCGGCGAGTGTGCTCTGCACGGCGGGATGATTTACGGCCTCGTGGCCCCGGGCTACGAGATGGCCGAGATTGTGGCGGCGAATCTCACCGGCGGCGATCGCAGTTTCTCAGGCACCGACCTCTCGACCAAGCTCAAGTTGATGGGCGTCGACGTCGCCAGCTTCGGCACGTACGAACTTCCGGCCGACCAGGCGACGCCGCTGGTGTTCGAAGATCCGTTCGCTGGAGTCTACAAGAAGCTGCTGTACTCGCCGGACGGCACGCGGCTGTTGGGCGGGATTCTGGTCGGCGACGCCGACGACTACGGCAAATTGCTGATGCTTTCGAAGAGCGACATGCCGCTGCCGTG
>JANNTD010000584.1:0-3177 GCA_031403315.1 Planctomycetota bacterium | reverse complement strand
CCTACCTGCCCCGTTGGCGACGCGGCCAACGCCGCCATTCGCATGCAAACCGGCACCGGCTCGATCGCATCGGGCATCGGCGCCACCGCCGCGACCCACGGTTGGGCCTACAAACACGAAACTGGCGACTTCCACGTCAATTCGACCGACACAGCGGCCGATGACGCCACCACCTACGACCAATTCTGAGTCACTTGTTACCAGCAACCGCCAACTACCGCTTGCGGTTTAGAGCGCGTTTCATGTAACTGTAGCGGTTTTGTCGTCGTTTGAGCCTGGAAAACACGGCGCGGCACACGCTACACGCCCGTGCGGCTCGCACTAGCTCCGCCCCACAAAAAAAAGCGGTGGAGAACTCTCTCCACCGCCGTTTGGGACAACAGCTTGCGGATGGCTGCGGGCCAATGAAGGCAGGCAGGACACCGGCACACTGCCGTAGCCAGTCGACGAGCCATTCGACTCGTTTGACTCTCCTACGGAGCGGTGGCCGGGGTGTTACAGCCAATCGCGAGAATTTTCACGGCAGCGAGAAAAGTGCCGGAAAGTCACGAGAATTGTGGGTGCGCGGCGAAACCGATCAGCCAACCGCTGGCCGGCTAGGCATCCGCCTCGATGTGAAACACCTCTTCCAGGTCCCGGGCCACGGGGCTGGTGTCGGGGTTCGCTGGCATCAGTGGGGCCATCGATGCCCACCACTTGCGGCAGACGTCCGTGTTCGCGATCGCCTGCCAGCGAGCCAGGTCCTCGATCTCTGCGTAGGCGAACAGATCGCCGGTCGTGCGGTCGAGGAAGATCGAATAGTCGCGCACCCCGTGCTCTTTGAGCTTTGCTTCGAGCTCGGGCCAGATCGGATTGTGCCGACGGATGTATTCGGCTTCCTGCCCGGGATGAACCTGCATGCGGAAGGCGACGCGCATTAGAGCCTCTCAAAGTGCCCCACACAGCCGCCGGCGGGAGCGAGCTTCAAGGTGATCGTGTCGCCCGCCGATACGGATTGCTCATCGACGGACAGATGCTCGGCGTTCTCACCGCTATCCTCGGCATCCTGCCAGAGTCTTAATTTCCACTGGCCGCCGTCGAGGAAATCGAGCTTCACAGGAATTTCACGCGGCTCTTTGTTCGTCATTGCCCCCAAATACCAATCGTCGCCCGACTGCCGGGCGATCACCAGGTGCTCACCCACCGCTCCGTCGAGCACTCGCGTCTCGTCCCAGACCGTCGGCACGATCT
This sequence comes from Planctomycetota bacterium, assembly GCA_031403315.1. Taxonomy (GTDB): domain Bacteria; phylum Planctomycetota; class Planctomycetia; order Pirellulales; family Lacipirellulaceae; genus DASYDU01. The sequence continues at coordinate 1,947 of JANNTD010000584.1, read as the reverse complement.
TCAAGAACTCTGCTCCCGCCTGGTCGCGCAGGTGGACTGGATGATCGCACACGCAGCAGACCGGGCTATCGTAGCAGACAAATAGCGCGAGTTCCCCGGCCCGCGTCCCTTGGACCTGCGTCGGCTTCACGTTGGTCTTGAACTGGCCCGGCTGCCGATTGAGGAATCCGCCCGGCGTGAAATCGGCCGGGCCTTCGAGATACCGAGTGAACGGCAACACCAGCTTGTGCTCCGGCGTCGCTCGGTCGCTCCACTTATTGTATTCGTTGCCCAAGATACCTTCGCGGGTGACCTGGTTCGGATACGTGCGATCGAAGCCGCTGGTTTTGAATGCGCCGTGGAAGTTGATCATCAACTTGTGCTTGGCCGCAGCCGCCGTGATCTTCTCATACCAGTCGACCATCTCCTGGTCGTCGCGGTCCATGAAGTCGATCTTCACCCCGGCGATGCCCCATTTTTCGTAGAGCGGAAATGCCTGCTTGTAGGCGATGTCTTGGTTGGCAACGGTGCGATCGACGTCGGTCCAGTGGAGCCACAGCCAGAGCCGCACACCGCGCTCGGCGGCGAATCGGCGGACCTCCTCCATGTCGAGTTCGGGGATTACCTTCGTGATGTCGGCGTCGTTTTGTTCCGGCTTGCCGTACCATTGCCAATCGATGAGCTGATATTCCCAACCCATGTCGGCCGCGAGCTGGATGTACGACTTGATGGTGGCCGTGTCCATGATCGTGTCGCCGCTCCACCAGTGGTCCCAAGCCATCATGCCCGGCTTGACCCAGCTCGCGTCGGCGAGCTTCGATGGCGTGCTGAGATTGCGAATGATCTCGCTCTCGATCAGCCGCCCCGGCTGCCGGCCAATCATCAGTACCCGCCACGACGAATGATGCGGCGTGTCGGCTTTCACAAGCCCTTCGCCATCGAGCCGCGGCGCGAGCTTGGCGACCAGCGTGACCGCGGCTGGAGTTTCAGGGGCCGCGGGGTTTGCTTCCGCGGGTGCAGTCGCAGTTACGGTTTCGCTCGCTTCCTCCTGCGGCTTGCCGCCGATCCACATCCCGGACCATTCCAACAGATCCGCCTCCGCGATCGCCACCCACGCGGCTGGTGTTTCCACCAGCACCGGCAATCCTTTCACCGCATCGGGCGTGATCTCTGAGAGCCGCTGGCGGCGAAATTCCCATTCCTGCGAGCAGCCGAATTTGTTTTCGTGGTCGCCGGCATAGCAGGTCGCATCGGCCGGAAAGCGAAACTCGGTCAATTCCCGATCTAGCACGAAGTCGCGCAACCCCGGTTGCGACAACAGCACATAGCGAAACGCCACGCCGTCGTCGAACACGCGGAACACGAGCTGAAACGTCCGATCCTTCGCCGAGCGTTCGCTCAAGAGCAGCGTCAGCTCCCGATACTGGTTGCGGACGATGCGCCGCTTGCCGAGTGGGTTTTCCCAGGTCGAATCTTCGCTGCGGCTGGATGAGCTGGAGAGCTCGACGTCGGCGCCGAGCGTCGTCCCTTCGTGCAGTTTGAGGCCAAGCCGCGCAGCTTCGATGATCGGCCGGCCGTCGACCGTCACGCCATAGCTGAGCGGACCGGCGACGTTGATCGTTGCTTCGATCGTGCCGTCCGGCGATTGGACTTTTACTTGTGCGACGGCTGGAGGCGGTGCATCGCCAACCGTTGCGCTGACAGCCGGCACTGCTAGCGCCACGAATGCCCAATTTAGCCAGATGATCGCCGCACAAAAACGCTGGGTAAGGTTTTTCATGGCGTCCAATTTGGTTCGTCAACGAGGGCCGAAGTGGTAGAATCCATCGAGCGCCCTCCTGGCGACCGCCATGCGGCACGCCGCATTGTAGCGGGCGGCCCATTGAATATCGAGCCACCGTACGTCAGCCTTTCCAGGCTGACAAAACTGGATGTCAGGCTGGAAAGCCTAACGTACGCCCCATGTCC
>JANNTD010000583.1:0-5801 GCA_031403315.1 Planctomycetota bacterium | reverse complement strand
GGTGCCTTGCGGTGAATGGGCAGAGGCTGGAAACTTGCTTGCGGCAGGAGAGGTGGAGGGTCGCAGCAGGCCCTCGCGCTCCAACCACAGCGTGCTCAGGATTTCGTTGTTCCAGTACAGATCGCAGCGAGGACGGTCGCGCTCGGCGAGGATCGTCTGCGCGAGGCCGGTGGACTCGGTCGGCTCCGGGCTGTACTTCACCCGCACTCTGACGCCCGTCGCCTTGGTGAATTCGGCGAGGATCGGCAGGGCGATTTCCTGGTCGACGGACGTGTAGACGACGACTTCGGGCGGAACTCTCTCCGCGCAGCCGGGCGCGACGACCGCGGCGAGGAGTATCACGGCGTATCGAGCGAGCCAACGTCGGATCGTCTCAACATTCATCGTTAATTGTCGCGGGCCGTGGTAATTGTTGCCGGATTCAAGTGTTGCTGGGCTACAATGTTGCCGGACCACAATGTTGCCGGACCATCACGGCGCTGTTAAATTCACCATATTCGGCCCGCTGGCGTCAACAGCAGCGTGGCCAAGGTAAACTATAGCTTTCTATTGGTGCTTTTGTCTGCGGAAAGCGTGGCCCCATGAAGCTCGTCCTGCTCGGCACCGGCGGCTACTATGCGAACGAGCTGCGCCACACGGCGTGCCTGATGCTGCCGGAAGTGGGCGTGATGCTCGACGCCGGGAGCGGGATGTTTCGCGTCGCCGACTATCTGGCGACCGACCGGCTCGATATCTTTCTGACCCACGCGCACCTCGATCATGTGTTGGGATTGACCTACTTGCTGAATGTGGTGACGAAGGAAGTGCAAGCTCGGACGACGGTTCACGGCGAAGCGCCGAAGCTCGCGGCGATTCGCACGCATCTATTTGCGGAGCCGCTGTTTCCAGTCAAGCCGGCGTTTCAAATGCAGCCGCTTATGGGTGAGGTCGCGCTTGCGGGCGGCGGCAAGCTGACGCATTTCCCGCTCGCTCACCCGGGTGGCTCGATCGGCTTCCGCCTCGATTGGCCGGGGAGTTCGCTGGCCTATGTGACCGATACCAGGGCCGCAGCCGACGCGGCGTACATCGAGCACATCCGCGGCGTGAACTTACTGGTGCACGAGGCGAATTTCGACGACGAGGCCGGCGAGATGGCGGAAATCACCGGGCACAGTTGCTTGAGCGACGTGGCAAAAGTGGCGGCAGCGGCCGACGTTGGGCTGCTGGTTTTGGTGCACGTCGATCCGCAACTCAAACAGGACTCGGCCCTCGATCTGCGGCCGGCCCAACAAATCTTCCAGAACACGCTGCTCGGCACCGATCGGATGGAGATCGAGTTCTGAGCCGCACTCCGATCGCAATTCGTCATCAGCACATTCGGTTAATCCAGCGCACCAGTTGCCGTCGATAACTGAAGTGTTCGACTTCGAGCAAATGCCGCGGTGAGTCGACATAGCGGATGCCGTTTGCCTGGCGCTGGCCGCTGTTCCGCTTGGCTGCTTGCAAGCGAGTTGCCCCGCGGCGACTCTGCTTCAATCCTTGCAGGTAGGCGGCGATGAGTTGTGCCTGGCAATCGACCAGTCCGAACTGGCCGCTATCGGGTTGAATCAGGCCGGCCACAAATAGATCGTCGCGCTCGGGATGGAAGACGTTGAGATACAACTCGGGCCGGCCTGCGCGCCAGTTGAGTTTCTCATTGTCCATGAAGGGAAACGAGATGTTGAAGCCCGTCGCGTAAATGATCACGTCGAGCGTCCCGCGGCTGCCATCGGCGAACAGCACGTCGCGGCCCTGCAACTCTTGCACATCCGGCTTGGCGACGATCGCCCCGCGGCGCACGTCGAGGGGCCAGCGACCGTTAATCGTGGGGTGGGTTTCGAAGAATGCGTGGTCGGCTGCGGGCGGAAGCAGCGGCTGCCAAGCGAGGCGGCAGGCGCAGGCGATCGAGAGCCGCCGCAACCACAGCGGCAGCCGCCAGCGCAGCATCCATTCGCCGCCTTGGTCGACCGGTCGGCCGCGAATGTAGCGCGGCAATAGCGGGTAGCCGCGGCGCAGGCTGTGAAATGTCGCGTCGGCGTGACGGGCGCTCTCCGTGGCGACGTCGTACCCCGAGTTGCCGCCGCCCACCACCAGCACGCGGCGGCCGACGAGCAGGTCCGGCGTCTTGTACTGGGACGAGTGGAGCACCTCGCCGTCGAAGTGGCCCGGATAGTTCGGCCAACGCGGGTCCCAATTGTGCCCGTTGGCGATCACGACGCCTCGATAGCGCCGCCGCTCGCCACTCGCAAGTGTCACGTTCCATCCGCTAATCGTATCTGTTTCCGCTCCCCCCGCCGGTTCAACCGATTTCACGCCGGCGTTGAATTCGATGCTCGGATACAGATCGAAGTGCTCGGCGTAGCTGCGCAAATAGCGCCACACCATGTCCTGATCAGGGTGATCCGGATAGTGCTCGGGCATCGGAAAGTCGTTGTACTCGGTGAGCGGCTTCGAAGAGATGAGCCGGGTCGAGCGATAGACGCTGCTCGCCGACGTGCCGAAGTACCAATTGCCGCCGACGTCGTCTTCGCGTTCTAGACAGTCGAACGGAATGTCCAGCGCGCGGAAGTTCTTGGCGACGGCGAGGCCCGACGATCCTGCGCCGAGGATGCAGAATTTCTCGGTTGTGGTGCGGTCGGCGGGGCGACGGGTGGTCGCGCGATCGCTTAGATTCGGTGGCATCGACTCATGATAGCGTTTTCGTCGAGCGCGCCGGGGCTCACCGCGGACCGCCGCCTCTGCTCGATTGTCCAGACGCGACTGTCCAGACGGAAGCCGCTTTTTCCCGATCACTACTCCCGCTGCCGAGCCGATGTCGTCGCAGCGAACCGGCGCAGGGAAATCGTGCTAAATTCGCCGATTTCAAACCGCCAGGCTGACTCGGTCGCGGAGCGGAGACGAGGCCGAAATCCGAGGCCAGCGCTTGACATTTCGCCAGTTCCCTTGACAGTCGAGACAGATATGTAAAAATTTTGAAAGAAATTGCTGCTGCCGGTTCTCGCGTTGTCGGACGAATGTGCATAAGTCCAGACCGTGGAACGGGAAAGGGTGATGAATCGGCACGGCACTTTCACTGGGACGGGTTGCAGCTCCCCCGTCGTCCAGATTCGATCATGTTGCTACACCCGTTTGACTCCCCAGGAAGGTGAAATAATGCATTCATGGAGTTAACTCCGATGGCCAGGAAAGCCATATCCAATGACCGATACCGCTTCGACGGTACCTACGAACGACTTCGTAAATCTTTGCTCTCGCAGCCTGAGGACGGTCGGCTCGAAAAGGCGCTCTCCTATTGGGTGCTGCCCACCGATCGACGCCTGCCAATTGCGTTTCTCGACCGCTCGCTGCGCGAATTGCTCGCGCAGCCGCTGGGCGAGTTGATGTCGACGCCGGGCGTCGGTCAGAAGAAAGTGCTGGGGTTCTTCGATCTTTTGAAGCGCGCGTCGAAGGCCGCGTCGCCCGATGCGCCGTTCGGCATGGGGCCCGTCGAAGTGAAGCCGACGAAGAGTGTGTCGCCGACCGTTGGTTTCGACGCGTCGATCGTCTCCGAGGCGTTGTGGACCAATTGGTGCGACACCGTGCATCGCTTTGGCTTGGGCCCGGAAAAGCTCGGCCGCCTCGCGCCGTCGCTCGAATCGCTTCCGACCGTGATCTGGCACACGCGGCTGGAAGACTATTCCGATCGTTCGCTCGCGCAAATTCGCCGGCTTAAAACACACGGCGAGAAGCGCGTCAACGCCGTGCTGGAGATCTTCTGCACGGTGCATGAAGCGCTGGCCACCGCCACACTCGAAGAAAATATCGACGTGGTGATCGTGCCACGGTTCCTGCCGCCGCTGGTCCGCTGGCTCAACGAGACGATTCGTCAGCCAGATCTGCCGGACGTGGATGAGTTGCACGAACGCATCGTCCGGCCGATGATCGCCCAGATCAAGATCGATATCAGCGAACAGGTGGCCGAGTTGGCGTCGGCGCGGCTCTGCCTAGACGAGAACGCGCCGAGCGTGAAGCAGCAGGCGGAAACGCTGGGCGTCACCCGGGCGCGGGTCTATCAATTGCTCGAAGACTGCGCGAAGGTGATGGACGTGCGCTGGCCGGAGGGACGCTGGCTGCTCGCACCGCTCACCACCCGCTTCGGCACGTCGCGTCCGGAGGCGATCGGCCTACTGCACGGGCTCTGCGACCTGTTCTACCCGATCGAACGGCCGGCGATGACGACGGTCAGCCCGTAGGGTTAGCCGGGGTCTGGTCCATTTTTCGGCCAACAAGCGCTGTTTTCACCGCTCGCCGTCGGCCGAAAACATGGACCCGACCCCTTCGCCCCGGGTTTCGTCCCTTTCCGCGCCCGGGCCTCTTGACAGAAGGTACTTCCGTACAGTATACGAAAGTACATGATCGCTACCTCGGCTACGCCCTTTTCGCAGAGTACCTCTCAAGTACATAGCGCCTCCCACGCGCACAGTGCTTCCCAGGTACATAGTGCCCAGACGATCGCGACCAACGTTCGCCGGCTGATGGCCCGGGAAGGGCTCACGTACAGCGACGTGGTTGAATCGACCGGGCTCGACGAGCGGACCGTCCGCGGCCTGGTTCGCGGCGCCAATAATCCGCACGCGCGGACGTTGCACAAATTCGCCCAGGGTCTCGGCATCTCGATCGACGAATTGTTTCAGCCGGCTGGCGGGGCGACGCGGCAGGCGTTCGACCGGGCGACTAATCCAGCCGTCGAAAGCGTCGTGGAAGCGCATGCGGCGTTGTTCGACGCCTGGAGCGAAACCGACTTCGACGAGCTCTACAGCCAATTCGGCGTCGGCGGCCCGCTTAACGAAACCGGCATCCTCACCGCCGCCGAAGCGATCAACGCCAAACGCGCACTGCTCCGCAAGGTCGCGGTGATTCTCGAAAGCAGCGAATCGGAACTCTTGGCCGACTTCGTGAAATTGCTGTATCGGCGCGTGGCGGTTGTTGCGCCGCCCGCCGATAGACGCGAATGACCTGTTCCAAGATATCAGGCATCAAACCAACAGCCGCCGAAACCCTTCATCCTCAAAATGCACGTCTGTCGAAAGCGCTTCATGCTGGTTTCTGGCCCGCATCAGCACGAAACTCACCGCGTCGCACAACGAATAGCCACGGCCCTGCCGAGCCATCAGCAAGGCCAATGCCTGGCCGGTCAGCGTTTCATCCGGCCAAATGATGTCGATTTTCGGGTTAACGAGCAGTTTCGTAAGAAACGTCAGCACGGGGCCCGGTGCCGCACCGCGAGTGTTGGCAAGTGCCACGAGCTCCGCCAGCACATATCCGTGGGTAATCCGTTGCGAGGCGCCTCGATACTCGTTACTTGCTTTCTGGTGAAGCGGCTCGCGGGCATCGACCAATGCAAACAGCCCCGAGGTGTCGAGCAACATATCAAAACTCACAGGCCTGCACCGTAGGCACGTCCCAAGTCGGCGTCGATCTCCGCGTTATCAATTCCAATGGGCCGGCCCATATCGAGGGTGCCGAAACATTGCTCGAATTCACGATTTGCCGCGTCGGCGTCGCAGCGCTCCAGTCGCTCTCCGGCACAGATATTCTCAACGATCAATGCCGCCAGCTCTGCCGGCGTCTTCCCGGCAGCCAAGGCCTCGCTCGACAGCACCGAGAAAGCCTGCTCGCTCAGTTGGATTGCTAGATTGGAATGCATGGCTCGTCTCCTCTCGGTAGTATACGCCCCCATAGGCGACAAAACCACCGCGAACAATGAGTCAGCGAAAGGCTCGTCGCCGCCACAACAGACCCAA
>JANNTD010000582.1:0-1810 GCA_031403315.1 Planctomycetota bacterium | reverse complement strand
GTTCGGTTCGATCGTGCAGAACGGATAGTTCGCAGCTTCCGCCTGCGCGGTTTGTGTCAGTGCATTGAAAAGCGTTGACTTGCCGACGTTGGGCAATCCGACGATGCCGCATTTGAAGCCCATGGTGCGAAGGTCCGATAAGGGTGTGGGGAAGTTTGAGTGAGGGGGTACACCGGGCTGATGGCGACCGCAAGGGCGGGGCGGCACGTCTGGCGCGGGTCACGCGGTGGCACCAGCGGCGCGATAAGAGCGACACGGCACTGGAGAATAGATTGGCGTTCGTCGGCGCCCCGACAGGACAGCAGACGCATCACGTCGGCGTGCCCGGCGCCGATGGCCGATGCATCCGAAAAGCCTGCTACCAGACTGGGTTCCGATTGGCTCATTGGGGTCACAACTTAGTCCCCCACCCATTGACGTCATCCCGGCGAAGGCGGGAATGACGGCATTGGGGAGGTGAGCGTGGTTGCGGGCCCGCCGACAGGAAGTCGATCGTCGGGAATGTCAGCCGAGGGTTAGAGTTGCCCCATCACGTTGAGTGCTCAGATGGTGGCGGCAGGTGCACTCCGAACGCCGAAAGTCAGATCGGGATGCGGCTGAGCAGGGGCGGAACCGGCGCTTGCCGTTGATCGCTGAGCTTACTTGCTGCTTTGGTCTTGCGATTATGACTTGGCCAAATGGTCATGCAGTTGGTCGAGGGTGCCGCCGTAGCCGCCAGCGAGCGATGCGAACATTCCTTCGAATACTTTAAACTCTGCGTCGGACGCGCCATGCGGTCGCGCCTGCAGTTTGACGATCGTTGAACCCTGACGCTCTTCGAACGTCACGGTGTTTTGTATTTCGAGAGGAATTGCCTGATCAAATGGTGCTCGTGTAACGCCGCATCCCTCATTGGAGAAGGAGTTGAGCCAGACGAGGCGTTCTGGAGCGGTGATTTCACGATACATGAATCGTCCCCACATCGGCGGCACATCATTGCTGAAGTGCATCGCATAATGAAAAAAGCCGCCAGGACGGAACTCCAGACCGGCTACTTTCAGAGAGCAACCTTTTGGGCCCCACCATTCCTGCAAACGCTCTGCCTCACTCCAAGCCTTCCACATAAGCAGCCTGGGCGCTTTGAACACTCGTGAAAGCTCGAACACGCCGGACGAGGTCGCGTTATCGGGGCTTGGAATCATTTTTTCTTTCCCTTCTTAACTGCTGACTGAGTAATATTAAGATAGGTGTCCAGGCGGTTGAAATTGTCTTCCCAAAGATGACGATAAGCATCGATCCAACGGGCGATCTCCTTCATCGATCCAGCCTCCAGTCGGCATGGCCGCTTCTGCGCCGCCCGTCCACGAGAAATAAAGCCGGCCGTTTCCAACACCTTGAGATGCTTCGAAATCGATGGCTGTGTCATGTCGAATGGTGCAGCCAATTCGTTGACGGTCGCCTCACCTTTTCCTAGTCGCACCAAGATCGCGCGTCGCGTCGGATCGGCAAGTGCAGCAAACATCGTTGATGGTGCAACACGAATTTCGTGTCAATCGCCTTTGCCCGTCTTCGATGCCAGCCACTTTTTCAAGTTCTCGGCAATGGCGTTCTGGCTCTTCGACGCGCGCTCGCCGGCTGGATGCCGGGCGGCGGCGGGTGGTTTCGATTTCGCTGGAAGCGATGCGATCGATTGATCGTCCTTTGACTGAGTCAACCGCGCGACATCAGTCAGGAAGCGCGCAGGATCGGATTTAGCCAGCCATCCGGCGCTGGCTGAAATTGCGTCCAGCATGGGGTTGAGCCAGACACTTTCAACCTTGGCGAAGTCGTT
>JANNTD010000581.1:0-3726 GCA_031403315.1 Planctomycetota bacterium | reverse complement strand
CCCATCACGGCGAAGTCGTCGCCGGCGGTGGCGAGCGCCAGGTCGAAGGGACTCGTGTGCTTTTTAACAGGCGGTTCAAACAGGCAGAACACGGCCTGCGGGTTGCGGAACACATCGGCCGGGCCGACGAAGCCGCGCATCGCCCGCCGCATCGAGAGCACGGCGACCTCCGCGCTGATCGCGGCTGACGCACCTTTGGAATCCGAGAGCTGGTGCCCGGCCCGGATCGCGCGAAATGGCACATAGTGGGCGACCACGAGACCAATTGCCGATTCGATTTGATCAACGGTCGCGCCGAGCACGGCTCCATACACGGCCGCCGACGCGATCGCCCCGTGGAGCACATGGTCAATCTTGTGACTCTTCAGCGCGAACACTTCGGCCAGCCGGCCGCGGATTTCGTCGAGCACCGTCATGGCGAGGAGCGTCTGCCGACCGTCGTAGCCGGCGAGCTGGGCGGCCGCCAAGGCGACGGGATAAAAATCGTTGTGGCCAAACTCGCCGGCCGTCGCGCCGCGAGCCGGGTTGTAGCCAAAATTAGTGCCGTTGGCGTCCCATTCTCGCACGGCCGACGAGCAGGCGAGCACCGCCTTCTCGGGAGCGACGCGGATCGTGGAGCCGAACATCGGCACACCCACCGCTCCCTCCGCCGCGAGGTATTCGAGCGCCTCCCGCCGTAGCACCGTGGGGGCGTTCGCCCCGAGCGCCAGTGCCGACACGCCGCAGGCCACGCTGTCGAGGTGGAACTGCTCGGTCTTGGCCAAGACGGTGTCGCTCGGCCCGGCGTGCCTGCCGGCGAGCACGTCGAGCGTATATTGGCCGATTCCGCGGGCCTGGTTTTCGTCGGCCCGTAATGTAATACACTGATTGGTGTTCATCGCGCTCCTTTTTTGGCGAGCCTCTTTACTTCGATGAGTTTGGTGTGGCGATTATCGACGACTTCCGACCAGGGATCAACGCATCGTGACGACGACCGACGACATTTCAATTTCCGAGCCCCCAGCCGAGCCGACGCTCGCCGAGGCGCTGGCCGTGGAAGGGATCTCGCTCGAGCCGGTCCAGGTGGAACAGCTCGATCGCTACCGACAGCTCCTCTGGGAGTGGAACGAAAAGATGAATCTCACGCGGCACACGACGATGGAGAAATTCGTCGTCCGTGACGTGGTCGATAGCCTGCAGCTCGCAAAGCTCTTGGAAAAGGGCGAGCGGGTGCTCGACGTTGGCACCGGCGGCGGCGTGCCGGGGATCATCCTGGCAATTGCCCGGCCCGATCTCAAGGTGAGCGTCTGCGAATCGACGCAGAAGAAAGCGCGGGCGGTCGAGGAGATGGTTGCGGAGCTGGGGCTGCCAGTTGCGGTCTACGCCTGTCGTGCCGAAGACGTGCTCGAGATGGCCACCTTCGACACATTGGTGGCCCGGGCGCTGGCGTCGCTCTCCAAAGTGCTCACCTGGTTCAAGCCGCATTGGGGCTCGTTTGACCAACTGCTGCTGATCAAGGGCCCGTCCTGGGTCGAGGAGCGGGGCGAAGCTCGGCATAACCATCTGCTCCACCGCTTGGAGCTGCGCAAGGCGGCGACCTACCAAACTCCCCGGACCGGCGCAGAAAGCGTAATCCTCAAAATTTGGCGCGATCCGGCGGAGACGTAATGCGAATTCGCGCGAGCTTTTCACGCCAATTTTGATTTGCAGCTAGTAGTCGCAAGGAAGAAAATCGCCTAGACTTGCACAAATCGCCACCCAAATGGCGGAAATCGTACGATAACGCGTAGCACACGAATTCGGTTGATCGAGAACAGAGCTTTTCGAAAGGGAATCACCGTGACCGACCAAGACAAGAACGATGAACCAGTCGCCCAGACGCCTGCCGATCAGCAGCGCGGAGTGCGGGTCGAAGTGACCGACAAGAACTGCATTTCGCTGTACGCGAACTTCTGCCGCGTGACCGGCACGCCCGAGGAGTTGATCCTCGACTTCGGCCTCAACGCCCAGCCGTTCGGCGTGCCGACCGAACCGGTCGAGGTAAAGCAGCGGATCGTGACCAACTACTTCACGGCCAAGCGGATGCTGCAAGCGCTGCACATGTCGGTTCAAAGGCACGAACAGGCGTTCGGCGTGCTCGAGACCGACGTGCAGAAGCGCGTCATCGGCAACCGCGGCGGCGGTGGCCGGCCGGCCCAGGGCTGAGCTCCGTATGCAGCGCGTGGCTGGGTCAGCGCCCCAGAATCGTCGTTCGAGCAAAGGCGACGGGGTGCCCGCGCGGCCACTGTCTAACTGACACGGACACGCTGCTGGACAGCGCTCGCAGCGTGCCCACTGTCCAGCGTTGTGCCTGTGTGAGTTGGACAGCAGTCAGCACCAGCGCGGTCACGCTGTGTCGGATTCCGGACCGAGTTTCCACAGGCGGACCGATTTCCCGCCCTCCTTTTGCCAAAACGATAGGCCGCCCATCTCGCGGAACGCGCGCCGCAACGTGGTATAGGCGATGCCACGGGCTTTGGCAAATTCTCGCACCACGTCCGGCGGCAGCGGAGCAGCGGCGAGGGTCTCCCTCAGCCAGTCCATCACCTGCTGCAACCGCTGGTCGCGGGGCGGCGGTTGGTACGCCATCGCCTGCAGTGTATCGTCTGCGCTGGCGGGCACCGGTTCGGCCTCCCAGCGGAGCCTCGCACAGTTGCTGGTCCCCGCACGCTCGAGACGGAAGGCCAAGCCGGTCGGCGGGGCCGTCCGGTTGTGCTTCACGGATACCATCAGCCGACGCTTTTCGTCGTCCGCATCTTCGCAGACGAGCCAGACGTTGCGGGCTGCGGCGCCGAAGGCCCGGCTGCCGAGCACCCGGTGCAATGCTTTGCCGTCGCCCTTGCTCAGGTGGGTCACCAACACGATGGCCAGACGACGCTCCGCGGCCAGGTTGGCCAACGGATTGAGCAGGCCGCGGACGCTGCGATCGTGGTTTTCCTTGACCTGGCCCAAGTAGGAACTGATCGGATCGATGACCCACAGCCGGCTATCGGGGACGGACTCGATTTCGTCGACGAACGACCGCAGGCGGGGCAGCAGATCGAACGCTTGATGGCGGTCTTCGTCACGCAGCGCGGTGATCTTCGTGAGGTCGGCGCCGAGCGCTGCTAACCGCGGCCGCACTTCGTTTCCGTAGTCGTCCTCGGCACACAGCAGAAACGTGACCCCGGGAGCGCGAGCGGCAGGAGCCTGCTGGGGATCGGCGCCGCCGGCTCGATGTTCTTCGTCCGGCCAGAGAGCGCCGCGCGAAACGCGGGCCGCCATGTCCAGCGCCAGGTAGCTCTTGCCGACGCCCGGATCGCCGACCAGCAGCGTCAACGTGCCCAATGCCACACGCTGCGGCCAGAGCCACTGCTCTGCGGCAGGAACTTCGTCCGTCAGCGGCGTGACCCTAACCATCGGCTCACCTTCTCGCAGACAAAGCGGCCCAACGCTTTGTCTGCGCAGAATCTGTCCCTTCTCACTTCCTGGTGTCCTCCGCAAGGACCGCCAGTTAGTGATCGAATGTATATGCACCGTTGATCCCCAGCCTATCCGGCACGCGTCGAAACGCAACCCCCTTTTTTTGGCCACCCCCCGCGGCCCGCGTGCTGCGCCTCCCTGTCCAGTTCACCAAGACACGCTGCTCGCGCTGCATTCTCAGAGCGTGCTGTCCAACTGAGAGAGACACGCGGTTGGACAGCGCTCACACGGCGGCCACTGTCCAGC
>JANNTD010000580.1:0-18558 GCA_031403315.1 Planctomycetota bacterium | reverse complement strand
GTCGAAGACAAACATCGTCGCTTGCAGATTCGATTGCAAACGAAACATCAGGTTTGCCTGGTCGGCGACATGCTCGCCGTTGCCGTGGCAGTAGACCACCAGCCGCTTCGGTTCGGCGTGCGGAATGTACCAGCCGTGGAGTTTGGTCTCGTCTGCCGCTCGGAACCAGACGTTTTGCGGGTGCAGCCAGCGCGGCCGCCAATCACCGCGTTCCCGCGACGGAATGGGGTAGACCAGCGACCGTTCAATTATTCGGATGATCACTTCAAACGCATCCTGGACGAGTGTTCGCCTGGCGGGACCCGAGCGGGTGGAGGGCTGCTAGCAGTAGACGCACAGCCTAGTCGATCCACTAGCAATTGTCGATACTTGGGGGGACTGGGGTGAAGTCTGTCGATTTGGGTAGGTGGGGGATTTTAGGATATCCAGTAGTTGTCAGAGAGGTGATACCGCCTCGGTCGAAGCCACTGGAGGCAAACCTAATTATCGGCAGGGGGTGAGGCTTGGGAGCCAGCGATCTGGCTCCATGAAATAATAGCCCAAGACTGCCGAGTGCATAGCCCGGCAATTGGGATCAATCCACATGTTTGGACCGACCTTACCGGGGAAAACCACATCGCCACAACCCCCCTGAATAGTGGTCTATTCGATCGAGCCTCTCATTGCTGGTGCATTGCTTCCAGCGATTTCATCGACAAAGTTTGCCAGCTCGTCGTAATAGCTTGCCGGCTCCGGATCGTTGTGGCCGCGACCGGTGAATTCCACGAAACGTTTTTGCGAAGTTGGAGCGGCGGCGAACAACTCGCGGCCGAAGCGGATGGGAACGATCCCGTCGACTGTGCCGTGGCTTTGGAACACGGGGCCCGCGTAGTTGCGAATTCGCGCGATCGAGTCGTAACGATTCTTCATCACCAGTCGCACCGGCAGCCAGGGATAGTGATGGGCGGCCACGTCGGTCATGCGCGAGAAGGCGTTTTGCAGTATGAGCGCCTGAGCGCCCTCGGCCGCCGCAATCGCAACGGCGACCGAGCTACCGAGCGATGAACCCATGACGATCACGTCGCTCGGCGACTTGCCGATTCGTTGGGTCAGCCAGCGCTGGGCGGCGAGGCCGTCGGCGATGCAGCCGGCTTCGCTCGGCGTGCCCTCGCTGTGGCCATAGCCGCGGTAGTCAAAGATGAAGACCGATGCGTCGAGCGCTTGCGAGAGTTGAGCCACGACTTCCGCATTCATGCCGACGTTTTCGCCGTTGCCGTGGCAATAGAGGACTGCTCGCCTGGCATTCGGGCGCTCGACGAACCAACCGTGCAGCTTGGTGCCGTCCGCGGAGGCGAACCGAACGTCCTCGAAGTCGAGCCCGGCCGGGTGCCAGTCGCCACGCTCGACGGGCGGAATCGGATAGACGAGCCAAGTTTCGAGAAACGTCATCGCCAGCACTACAACCAGGTAGGCAATTAGCGCCGCCCGCGCGAAGTGCCAAGTCGAACTTATCCAGCGCCGCCGCTTACCAATTGCTGCCGAGGCGTCCGAATTGCGAGCGGTGGTCATGGAATGCTCGGTTGGCCGTCGGCTCGGGACCGATTTCCTACGCGGCGCGCCGTGACGGTTCTCCGTCAGCCGGAACCGATGGCGACTCAGCCAAGCTGGCCGATCGCGAGGGGAACATGCGGTCCCTGATCCGGAGGGCTGGCAGCTCAAGCAACTTCGCCATCGCAATGCCGATCACGAACGCACCCATCATATAGATTGCCGTGCGAACTTGCCACGAAATTCCCAATTCTTTCAGCTGCGGGATCGCCCAATACATGAGCGCCATGTGCCAGAGGTAGATCGAATACGAAAAAGTTCCCAACGTGGCGAACGAGATCGTCAGCCAATTTTTGGGGATGTTGCACAAAAGCACGCCGACCATCAGCGCGGCAGCGCCGACGTACAGCTGGGCAAAGCCGAGGGTTAGATAGTACGGACTGGCCTTCGATGAAAGTATCGAGGTCAGGCTTAGCAACGCACTGCCCGCGATGATCAACCCAAATCGCCACCGCCAGAACGCCGTTTGAAACCACGTGGCGTGAAATTGATAGGCGTACGCGATTGCCACGCCGAAGAACAGGGAGTCGATCCGCAGGTGGGTGGGAAACGCGTGCGTGTGGTGCGCGTACTCAGCTCGCAACTGCAAATTGACGAACCTGGCCGCAAGGCAGACGACGGACGTGGCGGCCACCAAATAGGGCACCGCCCGGAAGGGATCGGCCGCGCCGCGGTTCCACCTCACCAGCGACAACAGCACGAGCGGCAGCAGCAGATAGAAATGCTCCTCAACGGCCAGTGTCCAGGTGTGGTTCCAATAGCCTTGCTGGTAACTTTGCAAAAACAATAGTTCCGAAAAAACCGGCCGATCACGCAACTTGTAGCCGAGGAAGAGCAGGCAATAAAAATAGGCGAAGCCGATCAGCAAATAAAACGCCGGATAAATTTTCCAAGCGCGGCGGATGTAGAACCGTCGCACGGAGATTTCGCCGTGCTTCCGGAACTCGGCAAATAGCAGCCCGGAGACCAGGAAGCCGCTCAAGACGAAGAACACATCCAGCCCGATGCCGCCGTGATTGTTCCAGAGGTCGAACACAACATTGAGCGGCCACGGCAGGTTGCTGGGCGCCGGCTCCATGTGCCGCCCCAGCACTAGCACAATCGACACGAGCCGCAGCAGATCGAGACCGAGAAGTCGCGCTGACGAGGGGGCGACGGCTGACAATTGGCTGGCCATCCGCGGCGGCCCCTGTCGGGTTCAAGATCGAGGCGGCACAGTAGCCGGCCCCAAAAAGCCGCGAAAGTAAATCAAATCGGCCGGACTCTGTCCAGAGCGATTGCTAGCTGCGAATCGTCTCTTCGACCGTCAGCCGTGCGACTTTTCGTAGATGGCGTGCAGCAACGAGTCGACGTCCTTGTACTTCTGCTTCTTGTCGAGAGCCTCGTCCAGGAGCCGGCGAGAGTCGGAGTCGCTGTGGCCCAGGGCCCGCAACACTTCGAATGCTTCGGACAGCAAATCGCGCTCGATCTCGGCGGTTGGCGGCAGGTCGCGGCCTACCAACAACGCGAATTTCGGCACGCGACGACGCAACTTGGCGATCACCCGCTCCGACGTGGCCGGGCCGATGCCGGGCAGCGTCGAGAGGCCCTTGGCATCTTGTTCTTCGATCAGTGTGGCGACTTCTTGCACCGGCCGGACCATCGCGCGCAGGGCTTTCTTCACTCCGACGCCGTCGACCTCGCAGAACATCTCGAAAAACTCGCGCTCGATCGGGCTCAGGAAGCCGACTAGCCGAGGTATCAGCCGACCCTGCATCGCGTTGCCTTCGAGATACTCGATCGTGTGCAGACTCACCTCGCGGCCAATCTGCTCCTGCAGCCGCCGCCGGGCGAACTCGGGGATGAGCACTTCATATTCGAACGCACCGACGGCAAGGGTCAGCACGTCGCCAACGACAGAAACCGGCAGGCCGGTGATTTTTGTGATCATGATGTCAGTCGAATGTGGGGGTTAGCGGTCGCGGCCACGCGACTGCGATCGGTGTGGGCGTGAATGGGTCAACACGTACCAAACGCCTGCTCGCGGCAAATCATACCGCTTGGCGACTTCAATCCCCAGCCCTACTCGCCGCCGATCATGGAAGCATGCCGCGTCAGATAGCCATGGCAAAGCGCGATGGCGAGCGCATCGGCGACGTCCGGCGGCTCGGGATCGGCAGCGAGGCCAAGCTCCTGGCGGACCGCGGCTTGGATTTGCCACTTGGCCGCGTGGCCATTGCCGGTGATGGTTTTCTTGATTTGCGTCGACGGATAACCGTGCACGGGGATGCCCGCCTGGGCCGCGGCGAGCAGGATCACGCCGCGGGCGTGGCCCATCAAGATCGCCGTCGTCGGCCGGTCGTAGTGCGAGTAGAGCTCCTCGATCGCCAGCACCTCGGGCGCGAGTGACTTAATCACGTCGGCCACGCCCGCGTGAATCTCCGCGACGCGCTCTGCGAGCGACGCGCCGGATTTGCCCCGCACGACGCCGGCCTCGACCAGCCGGGGCAGCCGGTCGGCGAAATCCAGCACACCGTAACCGGTGGTGTTGAGGCCAGGATCGATGCCGAGGACGAGCATAGGATGGAGGTTGGTTGTTGCCGTTAAAAGCTGGGGCTGCCGTCGCGAATGCCGTCGACAATTGGCGATCCATATTGTTCCGGCCCGACTTCCGGCGTTTTTGCTCCAAGCGGCGTCACGGCGATCAGCCCATCGCGGCTGACCGTCTGATCCAGTGCAAAGTAGTTCATGTTGAGCTGTACGATGCGACGGCCGCTCGCTAACTGGCGAATTGTCAACGGCGCCAATCTGCCTGACGCGTGAAACGACCAGCGATCCTCATCCCATTTCTCCAGACAGCGATCGTCGGCGTCGCGAAACATTTGGTCCGCGGCTCCGTAATCTCGCTGGGCCAACGTACGGACAAACCGCCGGGCCGCCATCGACGGCAACACGCACCAAGCGCAGAGCACGGCGACCATCGCGGCGAATAGGAAAAACGAACGTAGTGAGAAGCGAATGGGCATCGCAACCGACTCGTATTTGTGGAAACTGCTGCCGCACGACTCAATTCTCAGCCAAAGACATGCTACCACCACTGAACGACTGAACTAGCGGCGCATGCAAACCAGCGCGGCTGGCCGCAAAGCGAAATTCGTACAACGTCAACAAGCCA
Source organism: Planctomycetota bacterium (assembly GCA_031403315.1). Classification (GTDB taxonomy): domain Bacteria; phylum Planctomycetota; class Planctomycetia; order Pirellulales; family Lacipirellulaceae; genus DASYDU01. The sequence goes on along the minus strand of JANNTD010000580.1, from coordinate 13,817 downwards.
GGTCGACCATAGACGACGTCAGCCAGCACATGACGTTCACCGGCCAATATTTGGCGCATGGACCAAGGTGCGACGTCAACTTTCGCACGAAATGCCGCGCATTCATCGCCCCATCGGGCCAGAAAGCGATCGTCAGAATCGGCGAACATTCCGTCGGCCGCGATTAGGTCTTGCGCCTCGATCGCTGCGACGAAGCGGTTTGCATTGCGGGAGGGAATCCCCAGCCAATACCATCCGAGGACAACAAACGCGGTTAGGACCAACAGTCGGCGTAAAGGCGTTCGATAGCGATTCACTTTTGCCTCCTAGTTGCAACTATTCTCTTACGCTTTCGACCACTCCGTGCCCCCGGCGCGGTCTTCCAGCGTCACGCCGACCTCCGCAAGCTTGTCGCGGATCATGTCGCCCGTCGCAAAATCTTTGGCGGCGCGGGCGTCGGCGCGGAGTTGAATCAGCAGTTTCATGATGCCGTCGAGGGCACCGGCGGAGCCGGTGGCACCCGCGAGCGACCATTCGGTGCCGCCGGCGCGGTCTTCGAGCACAACGCCGATCGGGCCGAGGGTGTCGCGAATCTTGTCGGCGACGGCAAAGCTCTTGCTCTTGCGAGCCCCGGCACGCACTTCGATCACCAGCGGCATCACCTGAGCCAGTAGTTCGTCTCCGCACGCCGCTTGCGGTTTAGCTGGTGGAGCGATAAATATGCCCAGGATGTTCGTGAGCTCGCGGAGCGTCGTGAGCAGCGCGGTGAATTTGGCCACGGCGGCCGCGTCGCTCTTGCCTTTGCCTTCGAGATCGGCATCATCGCAAAACTTATTGACGATCTTAGCCAACTCGAAGAGCTCACCGATCGCGCCGCCGGTGTTGAAGTCATCGTCCATCGCGGTGAGGAATTTTCGGCGGCACGTGGCGGCGGACTGCAAGACGGCGTCCCCGCTCGCTGAAGCGAGCTCGCCGGCCGCGCGGTTGGGGGCGGGTTGGAGGGCGTAGAACTCTTTGCCGGTGATCCGCGTGTAGCGCTTGAAGAGGCGGTAAAACGATTCCAGGCCGATGCCGGCTTCTTCGATCGCAGGCTCGTTGAAGAGCACCGTGCTGCGGTAGTGAGTTCGCAAGAGGAAGAAACGGATGCGTTCGCCGCCTTGGCGTTTGATCAGGTCCGCGAGGCCGCCGGCGCCTTTGGAGCGGCTCATTTTGCCGCTGACGGCGTCGGGTGGGGTCCCGCTCGCTGAAGCGAGCTCGCCGCCTTCGCGTTCACTGCGGCCGCCGATTTTGCCGGTTACCGCCCCGGCGCGCAGGAGGCCGTTGTGGGCCCAGTAAGTGACCATCGGCTTGGCGTGGCAGCATTCGCTTTGGGCGATTTCGTTTTCGTGGTGCGGGAACATCAGGTCCAGCCCGCCGCCGTGAATGTCGAACGTCTCGCCCAACAGCTTGCGGCTCATCGCCGAGCACTCGATGTGCCAACCCGGCCGGCCTTTGCCCCAGGAGCTGTCCCACGACGGCTCGCTCGGCTTGGCTGATTTCCAGAGGGCGAAATCGGCGACGTGCCGTTTGCGGGCCGCAGTTTCGCCGCCATCGCCGTGGACCGACTCGATGCTGCGGTTCGAGAGTTTGCCGTACTGGGCGTCCCGGCCGACGTCGAAGTACACGTCGCCGTCGGAAGCGTAGGCGAAGCCGCGGTCGATGAGCTCTTCAATGAACTGGATGATCTCGGGCATGCAGTCGGTCGCCCGCGGGAAGTGGTCGATCTGGTCGACGCCGAGCGCGGTGAGGTTGCCGTTGTAGTCGGCAATGTTTTCCTCGGCGACTTGGAGCATCGAAATCCCCCGCTCGTTCGCCTTCTTGATCAGCTTGTCGTCGACGTCGGTGATGTTGACGACCCAGGTGACGTCGTAGCCGCAATATTCGAGATAGCGCTTGATCGAGTCGAAGATCACCGGCCCGACCATGTGGCCGATGTGGGCTTTGTCGTAGACGGTCGGCCCGCAGAGGTAGATGCCAACCTTGCCCGGCAGCACGGTGCGAAACGGTTCTTTCGCGCGGCTGAGCGTGTTGTAGACGCGGAGCGTCGGGTGCGGGGCGACAGCGGTTTCAGTTTTCGCGGGCATGGGTCGAGTGGAAACGCTCATATGGAAATGTCTACGTCAAGTTTATTTGGTGTTGGGGAATAGCCGGCGAGCTACGCCTCGCCGGAACCTTCCACCAGCGCCACACATCGCGCCTCGATCACCTCGCCGCTGCCCACCGGACCCACGCCTTCGCCCGTCTTGGCCTTAAGGCCGACGTCGTGCGGGTTGAGGTGCAGGATGCCGGCGATGCGGTGGCGGATGGCGTCTTGGTAGTCGGCCAGCTTGGGCCGCTCGGCGTGGATTACACAGTCGAGGTTCACGATCTGGTAGCCCGCTTCCGCCACCTTGAGAGCGGCGATGACGAGCATCTCGGCCGAATCGCGGTTGCGGTTGGCGGCGTCGGTGTTCGGGAACGTGCGGCCGATGTCCGGTAGCGCGGCGGCGCCCAGCAGGGCGTCGGTCACGGCGTGGAGCAATACGTCGCCGTCGCTGTGGCCGACCAATTGCCGATCGTGCGGCACATTGATGCCGCCCAACCGCAACGGCCCGCCCGGCTCCGTGCGATGACTGTCCTCACCGAATCCGATCCGCAGCTTACTCGTGATGGTTTCTCTCCGCTGGCAGTTTGGGTAAATAGTAAACCCGCGCGGATTATAGCGGAGAGCCAAAAACGCGACAACGCGGGCACTAATCCGTGACCGGCAGGTGGTCGGTGGCAAGGATTTCGATCGTGACACGCTCGGCGGCGGTGCTGGCACGCGAAAGACGCGCTTCGAGGCGGGTGCCCTGGTGCAGAATTTGCGCGACTTTCACGTCGCACGCGGGACCGTCGACGACTTCGGCCTCGACGGACGGTAGCTGCTCGAACGGCGGGCAGAAGGCGACGTGCAAGATCGTGGAGCGTTCGCCGGGAGCAAATTCGGCCAGCAGCGTACCGTGGATCGCTTCGCCGCCGTCGCTGGTGCGGGAGCGAGTAAGTTGCTGCAGGACCTGACTCGCCTTTTTGTCGGACCCGCTAGCCGGCGAGCTACGTCTCGCCGGAACCAGCCCGTACGCGGCGGATACGGCCAGCCACACCAGCCAGTCGATCGAACGACTACCGGGGAACGAACAAGCGATGGCAAACAGCACGAGCACAACGGCCAGCAGCCAATCGACTCGGCGGTCGAGAAGCTGCAAGCGAACCGCGCAGGCCCAAGCGAGCAGTGCGGCTGCCGTAAGTGCGAGCGAAGCCGGAGCGAGTTGCGACTCCAGCGAGCCGCTCATGCGACGAGCGAATAGGAATACTGCCACCACCAACGCGAGGACCAGCGAGGCAACGAACGCTGCGGCGATCACCCCGCGCCAATCGTCGCGGACATCCTCCGTTTCGCGCCATGTCCCATCTGTGGCGAGCATTGATCCTTGGTGGCTCGGCGGGAGCCTCGCCCTCCCGAAGCGTTACGTTACCGCGGCGGTTGCCTTGGCAGCCTTGGCCAATTGCTTGGCCTTGTCGGTCTTTTCCCAGGTGAACTCCGGCTCGTTGCGGCCGAAGTGTCCGCCGGCGGCCGTCTTGCGATAGATCGGCCGGCGCAGATCGAGGTGCTTGATGATGCCCGAGGGCGTGAGTGGGAAGATCTCGCGGACGAGCTCGCAGATCCGAGTATCATCAATCTTGCCCGTGCCTTCGGTGTCGACACAGACGCTGACCGGCTCGGAGACGCCGATCGCGTAGGCGAGCTGCACTTCGCAGCGATCCGCGAGGCCCGAGGCGACGATGTTCTACGCCACGTAGCGAGCCATGTAAGCAGCGCTGCGGTCGACCTTGGTCGGATCCTTGCCGCTGAACGCGCCGCCGCCGTGGCGACCCCAGCCGCCGTAGGTGTCGACGATGATCTTGCGGCCGGTGAGGCCGCAGTCGCCGTGCGGGCCGCCGACCACGAACCGGCCGGTCGGATTGATGTGGTAAGTGATGTCGTCACTGGCCCATTCGCCGAGCGACGGCTTGACGACCTTCTCGATGATGAACTTTTTGATCTCGGCATTGGTGACGTCGGCGCTGTGCTGCGTCGAGACGACCACCGTGTCGACCCGCACCGGCGTCTGACCGTCGTATTCGACCGTGACCTGGCTCTTGGAGTCGGGCCGTAGCCATTTCACTTCGCCCTTCTTGCGGGCTTCGGTAAGGCGGTTGAGGATGCGGTGCGACAAGGCGATCGGCAGCGGCATCAGTTCCGGCGTGTCGTTGCAAGCGTATCCAAACATCAGACCCTGGTCGCCGGCGCCGATATCTTTGCCGGCCGCGGCATCGTCGTTCACGCCCATCGCGATATCGGGCGACTGCTCGTGGATCGCCACCAGCACCGAGCAGTGGTCGGCGCTGATGCCCATGTCCGCCTCGGTGTAGCCGACGTCGCGGACCACGTCGCGGACCACCTGCTGCAAGTCGACCGTGGCTTTGGTCGTGACTTCGCCCGCGATCACGCACAAGCCGGTCGTGACCATCGTCTCACAAGCCACGCGGCTCATCGGATCCTGGGCGAACATGGCGTCGAGAACGCCGTCGGAGATTTGATCGGCCAACTTATCGGGGTGACCCATGCTGACCGCTTCGCTCGTGAACAAGTATCTGCCGGATGCCACGGAAGGACTCCCTCGAGGTGTACGTCAGCCTTTCCAGGCTGACTGAGATTTTCAAATCAGGCTGGAATGCCTGACGTACCAATGCAGCCTTTTCAGTATAAATGCGATCCGGCTTGGGTCGCAACCGCGTGGCGGAATAAGCCGCAAGTCGGGCCGTTTCGGCAGGTCGGATATGACCGCCACAGCGGTTCTACGACTTGCTACACTGGTCGTATGGCACGCTGGCCGCGACACGTCTGGACTTCGATCTTCACCTATGGCACGGTATTCGTGCTGTTTCCGCTGTTGTGCTTGTTGGCTTACGGTTGGGTGCGAGGCTGGAGTTTTTGATGACAAGCCCGCAGACGTCACCGCCGAACCGCGCCGAGCTGGCCGACCGCTTGGAACCATTTGGTCAGCAGCATCTCTTGCGGTTTTGGGACGAGATCGACGATCGGGGCCGAGCGCGGCTGGCTGAGCAGATTGCCGCGATCGACCTGGCCCAGATGGTGGAGCTGTTTCGTCACACTGCGGCGGCTCAGGATTGGGCGGCGCTGGCGCGGCAGGCCGAGCCGCCGCCCGCGATCCGATTGGCGGAGCGTAAGACCGCCGAATCGAAAGCGTCGGCCCGGTCACGCGGCGAACAAGCGCTCTCCGCAGGCGAGATCGGTGTTTTGCTAACGGCCGGAGGCCAGGGGAGCCGACTGGGGTTTGACCTGCCGAAGGGCATGTATCCGATCGGGCCAGTATCGGGTGCGACGCTCTTGCAGGTGCATTTAGAAAAGGCGCTCGCGGCGGCAAGGCGTTACGGGGCGGCGGTGCCGGTCTACATGATGACCAGCCCTATCACGCACGACGAACAGGTCGCCTTCCTCGACAAACAGAATCGCTTTGGACTCGCGGAGGACGACCTCGTGGTTTTTTGCCAGGGCACGATGCCGGCCGTCGACGCGAAGACCGGCCAACTGCTGCTCGCAGCGAAGGACGACGTCTTCCTGAGCCCGAACGGCCACGGCGGCACGATCGCGGCCTTGGCTGATAGCGGTGCGATCGAGCACATGCGCCGCCGCGGCGTGAAGCACCTGTTTTATCTCCAGGTCGACAACCCGCTGACGCCGATTGCCGACGCGGAGTTCATTGGCCACCACCTGCTTGCCGGTTCGGAGCTTACGTCGATGGCGGTGACAAAGCAGACGCCGCGCGACAAGCTCGGCAACTTCGTGGCGGTCGACGGCCGGGTGCAAGTGATCGAGTACAGCGATTTTCCGGACCATGTGGCCGAACGGCGGAACGCCGACGGCTCGCTCACGTTCTGGGCCGGGAGCATCGCGGTCCACGTGTTCGCCGTCGATTTTCTCGAACGGACGCTGCGGCTGCGCGACGCACTGCCGTTCCACGTCGCTCGCAAGAAGGTGCCGTACGTTGACGACACGGGTCGGTTGGTCGAGCCATCGCAACCTAATGCACTGAAGTTCGAGCGGTTCATTTTCGACCTCTTGCCGCATGCCGAGAACGCGATCGTCGTCGAGTACCCTGAGCGCGACGTGTTTGCACCACTCAAGAATGCGCCTGGAACGGACCGCGATACGCCCGAGTACGTGCGCGATTTCATGATCGCCCAACATCGCCGCTGGCTCGCGACGGCTGGGGTAAGCGTGGCCGAAGGAGTGCCGGTGGAAATCAGCCCGCTGTGGGCGCTCGATGGCCCTGGCGTTGTTGGGCGAAGTGACCGCCCGAAGTCCATCAACCAACCGACGTACCTGCGATGAGCACGTTTCCGCAATGAACATCGAAGTCGAACAGAAACATCGCGTAGCAGATGCAGCGGCTCTCATGCGGCGGCTGGCGGACCGCGGCGTAACGCTCGGCGCGCCGATGATCCAGTCGGATCAATACTTCAATCACCCCTGCCGCGACTTCGCTCAGACCGACGAAGCCTTGCGGATTCGCACGGTGGGCGACGAGAGCGTAGTCACTTACAAAGGCCCGAAGCTCGACGCCACGACCAAGACGCGGCGTGAGCTGGAACTGCCCCTGGCCGTTGGCCACGCCGAATTCGGGGCACTGTTTGTAGCAATGGGTTTCAAACCGGTGTTGGTCGTCCGCAAAACCCGCCGGCCCTTCGAGCTGAAAATTCGGGGTCAGATGGTCCACGGCGCTTGGGACGAGATCGACGGCGTCGGCACATTCGTCGAACTCGAGCTCACGGCCGACGACGCCGGCTTGGAGGAAGCGAAGCGCATCATTGCATCGCTAGCCGACGAACTGGAGCTCGGCCCCTCGGAGCGCCGCAGCTATCTCGAATTGCTAATGGGTACGTTAGGCTTTCGAGCCTGACCTGAACGGCTGGGTCAGGCTTGAAAGCCTAACGTACGAGGAAATGGCACCCGGTTTGCACTGGAAAGGGGCAGCGGGGCAACTCGCCGCGACAAAAGGTCAGGAGCCAGCAGCTCGTCGGGATCGGCAGCCAAAAAGCAGCGTGAATTCCCGAAGATTTGCCGGCCCGAGCCAATCGCGGCAACTTGTCCCCCGCAAGCACGCCACCGCATCACCATCCTGAAGATCCCGAAGGCGTGCAGCAAGTTCAACCGGTTACGAAGCTATTACAACCGCGCTGTGAGCGCAATTGCCGGGCAACGACTGCCGGGCCGCATCACGGTGGGAGCCGACACAACGGATGTGCCGGAAAGGGTTTAGGATGACCAACTCTCGTGGCCATGTTCGCCCGAGTGCCGCGGCTTCTTCGCCGCTGGCACACCGCCCCGCAACTCGTTTCAGCTCGACGCTCGTCGGTTGGTTGATCCAAACGGCCGTCATCTCCGTAGTGGAGGGAACCTGCGAAACCTTTGCGGAATCGCGGGGTTTTAATGAGGGGCTGCGGCCCACGGTTTCGTCCCGGTTCGCATTTCCGCTAAATTTCTCCCAGAGTGCCTTGATTTCCAAGGCCCTGGGTCGAGAATCAAAATTGTCTACGACCGGCTATGTGGCCGGCCAGCGCCGTCGGTGGCGCGCTGTTTCTGGCTAGCTTTAATTGCAAGGGAGTTGGACGAGATGAGACTTGGCACATTCCTGGCGGCACTGTTGGCGCTTTGTAGCTGGACCTTTGCGGTGAGCGGCAAGGCGATGGCCCATGGCGGGACTGACCTCGCGGTGCTCGATTGCGAGGACGAAGACGGCGACGATTCGGCGCGTGTTTTCGACTGCGAAGATGAGGACGGCGACAAGGACGAAGCAACGCTGGATTGCGAAGACGAAGATGGCGACGATTCCAGCCGCGCCGTGCTCGATTGCCACGACGACGAAGAAGAACAAGAGTAGGGGGAGAACTGCTTCAGCGGTCAGAATCTCGCAGACTGACGAATTAGAGGGCGTTGCGCGGGGCGCAACGCCCTTTTTTCGTTGGAAAAACCGGCGTTCGGCATTCCCGGACGAGCAATACTGAGCTTTTGCCAGATTGCGCATTTTGACATACTCCTCGCGCCAGGTACCGGCCGCCAGGGGTCGGCGGCAATTTCCACGCTGGATGCAGGGACGCGCGGCGATGAAGATCTTTTTTTCGGTGGGCGAGCCGAGTGGCGATTTGCACGGCGCGAACCTGATTCGTGAGCTCGCCCGGCGACGCAGCGATTTCGAGTTCGTCGGCTACGGCGGGCCGCGGATGGCGGCGGCCAGCTGCCAGTTGCACGAAGACCTCACGAAGCTGGCCCTGATGTGGTTCTTCCGTGTGCTATTGTATTTGCACTATTTCTGGGGCTTGGCCAGCCGAGCCGATCGGTACTTCCGCCACGAGCGACCCGATGCGGTCGTGTTGATCGACTATCCCGGTTTCAACTGGTGGATTGCCCGGCGGGCGAAGGCCCACGGCATCCCCGTGTTCTACTACGGCACTCCGCAGCTCTGGGCGTGGGGCGGCTGGCGGGTCAAGAAAATGCGCCGCTTCGTCGACCACGTGCTCTGCAAGTTGCCGTTCGAAGAGGCTTGGTATCGCGAGCGCGGCTGCCACGCTACCTATGTCGGCCATCCTTATTTCGATCAGCTCCGCGGCGAAACGCTCGACGCGTCGTTCATCGACGAGCAGCGTTCCGTCGGCGGTCCGCTCGTGGCCATCCTGCCCGGCTCGCGGACTCAAGAAGTGAATAGTAACTTTGCTCACTTCCTCAAGGCGGCCAGGCTGGTCCGCGAATGCGTGCCGAACGCGCGGTTCGCCGTCGCGTCGTATAAAGCGAGCCAGGCGGAACTGGTCCGCCAACAATTGCACGGCGTCGATCTGCCCATCGAGGTCCACGTGGGCCGGACGGCCGAGCTGATCGCGGCCTCGGAGTGCACGATGGCGGTATCGGGCTCGGTGTCGCTCGAGCTCTTGTACCACACGAAACCGTCGGTGATTCTGTACTACATCTCGCCGCTGGCCTTTTTCTTGCAGCGATTCTTCCGCAAGGTGCGGTACATCACGCTCGTGAATCTGCTCGTGACGGACGATTTGTTTCCCAAAAAAGCGGCCCTTTATGATCCCCGCGATCCGGCAGACGCCAAGGTCTTGATGCCGGAGTATCTCACATGCGAGGATAAGTCCCGCCAGGTGGCCGAGCATGTCGTCGAGTGGCTGACCGACCCGACGAAGCGGGCCACACGGATTGCCCAGCTTGCCGAACTCAAGGAGCAGGTCGGATACGGCGGGGCGTCGAAGCGGGCGGCCGACTACATGCTCGCTGAGTTGGTTCGCGTCGGCCGCCGGCCCGTGCCACGCACCCATTTCCCGTTCGCCACGCGGCTCGAAGTAGCCGCTCGCGGCGCGGCGTGAATCAAGACAAAGGCCGAAGGGGGAAGGCGGAAGGCGGAAGGCGGAAGGAAGACCGCGCAACCGCGCCCGCTTGAACGTAGCGACACCACTTGGACAATCGTTGGTGACCTTCCCCCTTCCGCCTTTCCCCCTCCACCTTTGATCCATGTTCCTCATCGATCCTCCACCATCGCAGGGTGACTTGCACTTCCGAGTGTTCGGCATCCCCGTGCGAGTTCATCCCTGGTTTTGGATCATTACGGTAATGATGGGGCTCGGCGGACGCGCCGATCCGGTCAATACACTGATTTGGGTGGCGGTGGTCTTCGTGTCGATTTTGGTCCACGAGTTAGGCCACGCGGTTCTGCAGCGCTACTACGGCGGTCATCCGCGGATCACGCTCTACGGTTTGGGCGGACTTGCCGTGTGCGACGATTGCGATCGTTCGCCGCGCAGCCAAATCCTCATTTCGCTTGCTGGGCCCGTCGCTGGATTCCTGCTCGCCGCGCTAGTGGTCGCGATCCTGGCCGCCACCGGCCATTTTCGCGGTTTTCGATTGGATCTCATGCCAATTGACTGGGTGCCATTCGACGTCGAATATTGGCGCACAAACGGCAAGCCTTCGTTGCGTGATGCGGCAATTGGCGATCTGCTCTGGGTCAACATCTTTTGGGGCCTGGTGAATCTGCTGCCGATCTATCCGCTCGATGGCGGGCGCGTCGCGCGTGAATTGCTCACGCTCGGGCATCCGCGGCGCGGCATCGTGCAGTCGCTTTGGCTGTCGATTTTTGTCGCCGCCGCCGTGGCCGCGCTCGGGGTGATTGTCTTGCAATCAATCTTTATGGCGATATTCTTTGGTTACCTGGCTTACGCCAATTACCAAACTCTACAAGCCTATGAGCAGCATTGGCGGTGATTGGCGATCGATGTCCACCGACCGAAATCCGGCGCGGCGTGTGATTTTGTTGGGCGCGAGTAACCTCGCGCGCTCGATCTCGACGGTTGTGGAAACCGCGCGCTCGCTATGGCATGAGCCGGTCGAAATCATGGCCGCGATCGGTCATGGCAGGTCGTATGGTCAAGATTCTCGGATGTTGGGGCGAAAATTTTCCGGAATTTTTCCCTGTGCACTTTGGAAAGATTTACAAACTCGTCCCGCGCTCCCAACGGTCGCGCTCGTGACCGACGTCGGCAACGATTTGGGATATGGAGTGCGTGTGCCGGAACTCGTTTCGTGGGTCGACGGCTGTCTTGAGCATCTCGAGAACGCGCGCGCGTCGACGATCGTCACCGAGCTGCCGCTGGCGCGACTCGAGCAGCTGAGCGAGCGGCAGTTTCTGTTCTTTCGCACGCTGTTCTTTCCCAAGTCGCGGCTCACATTCGCAGACATTCGCACGCGCGCCGGCGAGCTCAATGAATCCCTTCTGGCGCTCGGCGAGCGGCGAAAAATCCCGGTAATTCCAGTGTCTGGCGCGTGGTACGGTCTGGATCCGATTCATCTCCGGCGCTCGTCGTGGCGTGAGGCCTGGCCGACGATTCTGTCCGCGTGGCACGACCGCGAATCCCTTGGCGCGCGACCGCGCTCGTCGTTCGCGCGGTGGGCCTATTTACGCTCGCTCGCACCGGCGGAGCACACTTTTTTTGGTCGCCAGCACCGCGCCGCGCAGCCGAGCGGCGTGCTGCGCGATGGAACGACGATTTCGTTCTATTGAATCGCGTGCAAATGCATTCATCGCGCTTTGAAGAAGTGATTGAAACTCGTTTTGCGGTCGCGCATCGGATTGCAGCAGGCAAAATTTTTTCGCAGAAGGCATTTTTTTGCCGAAAACGTGTTGCACAAACACAGCAAATTTGTACAACTACGAACAAGTGAGACCAAGATTCGTTCTAGTTTCACTCCGCAACACATCCTTAAGGAGTGTTTGATTCGCATGCGAGTTGAACACGGATGTACCGGAAAGCTACCGCGGAATGGTAGCGATCAGAAGTAGGAGAGCGACCGCCGTTTGACGATGTGTGTCGACGGGAGTTGCTTTCCAAAACCCCTTTATGGAGGAGACGACTGTGGCCAAGAAACGTAAAGCCAAGAAGAAGGCTGCCAAGAAGGGCACCAAGAAGAAGGGCGCCAAGAAGAAGGCCAAGCGCAAAAAGAAGACGACCAAAAAGGCATAGGTGCCTTTGAAGGCCTGTGTCTTTGAAAGCACAGTGCCTTTCGTCTTTGACTTGCCGCCGGCGATTCGAGCGATCGAGCCGCCTGGCAGTTGGTCGGCGCGAAATAGCGAGAAAGAGCCGCTGGGGATTCCTCCCGCGGCTCTAATTTTTTGCGCTGGCGGAAATACGCCGATTCGCCGCTTTTATTCGGCTGATCAAAGCACCGACAAGCTCGGCATCGGCGGGCTGGCTTTGTGGCTGGCCGTCAGGCCGTGGACGAGATTCAGGCAGATGTCCTGGAAATAGCTGGCCGTCGAGGCATCGTCAAAGTTGCCGTTCGTCTGGCCGGCATCGCCCCGCTCGCGAATGCCGATGTTGATCGGCACCTCGCCCAGGAACGGCACATTCAGCTCGGCCGCCTTCCGCTTCGCTCCGCCCGTCCCAAAAATGTCGTATCGCTTGCCGTTATCCGGACAGAGGAAGTAGCTCATGTTCTCGACCATGCCCAACAGCGGAATGCTCACCTTGCGGAACATGGCGATCGCCTTGACGGCATCCAGGAGAGCCACTTCCTGCGGTGTGCAGACGACGACCGCACCCGAGAGCGGCAGCAGTTGCGAGAGCGTCAGTGCGATGTCGCCCGTGCCCGGCGGCATGTCGATCACCAGGTAGTCGAGATCGCCCCACTCGGTGTCGCGCAGAAACTGCGTGATTGCCCCGTGCAGCATCGGCCCGCGCCAGACCACCGCTTCGCCCGGCGGCACCAAGAAACCCATGCTCATTACTCGCAGGCCGTCTTTGCTGACGGGCTGCAGCCGGCCTTCGACCAGCGTCGGGCGTTCATCCACGCCCAGCAGATGCGGAATACTCGGCCCATATACGTCGGCATCCATCAGGCCAACCTTCGCACCGGCGTTCTTGAGGCCGTAGGCGATCGTCGCCGCGATCGTGCTTTTGCCGACGCCCCCTTTGCCGGAGCCGACGGCGATGACGCTCTTCGCGGTGAGGCCGATCTGGCCGATCGGCTCGGCCGGACGATGGTGCTCGACGACGCGGACCCGCACCTCGGTCCCCGCCGGCAGCTTTTCGGCAAGCAGCCGCCCCGCTTCCGCGCGGACATCTTCCCAGAGCGGCGCGGCCCACGTCGTGAGCCCAAGCGTCACGGTCACTTTCGCGCCATCGACGTCGACATCGTGCAATTGATCCATCTGCACGACACTGCGACCCGTCTCCGGGTCCAAGAGCGAGGATAAGGCGGACTCAACGGACTGGCGATTCGTCAGTTCAGGCATGGTTGGTTTTGGTTACCGAAGCGATTTCACCACGGCACGGAGGACACGGGGAAGAAATTGCAAATTGCAAAATTCAAATTGAAAAATGCAAAATGAAGAGTTCGCATTTTACAATTTGCAATTTTCATTTTGCAATTCCCTTTTCCCTCCGTGACCTCTGTGAACTCTGTGGTAAGAATCCCCAACCTACCGGTGATCACCCGGCTTGCCAAGGCAGCGACGCCCAGACCTGGGCCACGAGTGGTGCGTTTTCGCCGATTATTCGAGCGGTTTCCGCGTGTCGTGTGCCGAGGGCGACCACCGCGTCGAGACGCCGCGGCGAGGTGGCAATCGCCGGAGCGCCGGCCTCGTCAAGCGCGTCGCAGGTTGCGTTGAGATTGTCGGCAAGGGAGCGGTCGAGGAGCGCGACGCAGCGCGCGTGAACATGTCGTTCACGGGCCGTGGGCAGCCAGGCCAGCAGATCAGCGAAATTGCCGCGGTGGATTTCGATCGCCGCCAGCGCCGTCGGCCGCGCGGTGAGCTCTACATCCAACTCCGCCAAATGCCTTAGCTCGCGGATTCGATGCGGCGTTCCATCGGCCGCAAGTGCCATCCGCAACGCCGAAGCCCAGCGGCTGGTCCGCTCGCAAACGATCCATTCCACTGGGCCTATGTGGGGACGGCTCATGAGGTGGAGTCCTCCGCGGCTGCTTTTCCGTCGGTGATGAATCCGAGTTGCACGAGTCGTCGGTAGAGCCGCGGGCGGGTCATGCCCAGGAGTTCCGCCGCCGCCGATTTATTGCCGCCCGCTTGCGCGAGCGCTCGAGTGATCACTTCGCGTTCGATCGACTCGAGCAGTTCGTCGAGCACGATTTTTTCGGGCTGCCGCCGGGGCATCGCCGCCGCCCTGGCTGCGTGGTGGACGACCGGCGGCAGATCGGTGGGTGTGAT
>JANNTD010000579.1:0-4548 GCA_031403315.1 Planctomycetota bacterium | reverse complement strand
TCCGCAACAGTCTCATCCGGGACATGATGTTTCCCACCAATTTCATCATCGAGTCGATCTCCTCGATCGGCTGGGTGGCGATGAATCTAGCGCTATACATTCTCATTTTCAACTACACCGACCATCTCGGCGCGAACTCCGCTGGCGGCGGCGCCTGGGACAAGTACCAATTCTTCGTCTTCCTGGCCACGTCGCTGCTGATCAACAACGTCGTGCAAATGTTCTTCATGCCCAACGCCGAGGAGTTCAGCGAGCTGATTCGCACCGGTAACCTCGACTTCGCTCTCTTGAAGCCGATCGACACTCAGTTTCTCATTTCGTTGCAGAAGGTCGATTGGTCCGCGGCGGCCAACCTCGTGCTCGGCTTGCTGCTCTTGGGCTACGCGCTGCCGCGACTGGAGGGCTTCACGCCGTCGCCGCTGGCTTTCGCCCTCTATCCGCTCTATATCGTGCTCGGGGTGCTGATCATGTATAGCATCATGATCGGCCTGGCGGCCACGAGCGTCTGGCTGGGCCGCAACCAATCGCTCTACGACTTCTGGTTCTACATCACGAATTTCGCCCGCTATCCGCTCGAGATTTACGAGGGCCCGGTCGGCAACTATCTCCGCTGGACGCTCACGTTCTTGCTCCCGGTGCTCGTCGTGGTCAACGTCCCGGCGCGGCTGCTCGCCAAGCCCTTTGAGCCCGAGTACGGCTATCTCGCCGTCTTCGCCATCCTGGCGACCGCCGTCTCGCTGTTTGCCAGCCGCTGGGTATTCCAGCGGGCCCTGTTGAGCTATCGCAGTGCGAGTAGTTGACGTAAGTATTCCAGCCTGTCGCACGCCGCGGAGATGGCGTACCATACCGATCATTCCTAACTGCGGAGGCAGGCGATGCGATCAGTCCTGGTGGTTGTCGGGTTGTTATTTTGCGCGAGCGGATGCAGTCAGCAGCCTGCACCGGCGAAGAAGGCGGACGAAGCGGCCATGCAAAAATATCCCGAGACCCGCCGCGTCGATACGACCGACACGTACCACGGCACGAAAGTCGCCGATCCCTATCGCTGGCTGGAGGCCGACGTTCGCGAATCGCCCGAGGTCGCCGAGTGGGTCAAGAAGCAAAACGAAGTGGCCCGCGCATATCTCGACGCGATACCCCAGCGCCCGCAGATCGAGCGGCGGCTCACCGAGCTGTGGAACTACGTCCGCTACTCGCCGCCGACGGAAGAGGCCGGCAAATACTTCTACCTCAAGAACGACGGCCTGCAGGATCAGGCCGTGCTCTACGTCGCCGACTCCTACGACGGCGAAGGCCGCGTGCTACTGGACCCCAACAAGTGGTCGCAAGACGGCACCGTGGCGCTCGCCGACTATGCGCCGAGCCCGGACGGCAAGCTCCTGGCCTACGCCCGCTCGGATGCCGGCAGCGACTGGCAGCAGATTTTCCTGGTCGACGTGGAGACCGGCCAACAGCGGCCCGACCAACTGAAATGGGCCCGCTTTAGCGACATCGCCTGGGCCCGCTCGGGAGCCGGCTTCTACTACAGCCGCTATCCCGAGCCCGCACCCGGCGCGCAGTTTCAATCGGTCGCCAAGGACCAGATGCTCTACTTCCACAAGCTCGGCGACGAGCAGTCGGCCGACGCGCTTGTCTACCGTCGCCAGGACAACCCCGATTGGAGCTTCGGCCTTACGCCAACCGACGACGGTCAATACCTCGTGCTCGGGATCTACCGCAGCACCGATCCGCAGAACCAAGTGCTGGTGCGTGAAACGTCCGCGGCGGCCGACGCCAAGTGGACCGAGCTCGTTGCCGATTTCGAAAACGAGTTCTCCTTCGTCGGCAACGACGGCTCGAAACTCTACTTCATCACGGACCTCGCCGCCCCGACCAAGCGGATCGTCACGATGGACGTCGCCAAGCCGGGCCGCGAAAATGTTGCCGAGATTGTGCCGACCGGCACTGGCACGATCGACTTCGCCAGCATCCTCGCCGGCCGGTTGATCGTCCAGTCGCTCGTCGACGTGCTGCCCCACGTCCGACTGTTCGACCTCCAAGGGAAGCAACTCGGCGAAGTCAAGCTGCCCGGCATCGGCACCGTCGCTGGCTTCGGCGGCAATCAGGAGAACACCGAGACATTCTACATCTTCACCAGCTACAACACCCCGACGGACGTCTACCGCTACGACGTGCCAGCCAACAACAGCCAGCTTATCCGCCGCCCCGAGGTGCCGTTCAACCCCGACGATTTCGTCGTCGAACAGGTGTTCTACAAGAGCAAGGACGGCACCCGTATCCCGATGATGCTCGCGTACAAGAAACAAGCCGAGCGAACTGAGCGAGCCGGGTCGTCCCCGACCCCGGACCAAACGACCCCGACTCCACCAACCTCCCATCAGTCCCAGCCGACTCTGCTCTACGGCTACGGCGGCTACAGCATCACGATTTCGCCCTCCTTCTCGGCCGACTACATCGCCTGGATGGAACTCGGCGGCGTCGTGGCGGTGGCAAACCTCCGTGGAGGCGGCGAGTACGGCGAGGACTGGCATCTCGGCGGCAAGAATCTCAAGAAGCAAAACGTCTTCGACGACTTCATCGCCGCGGCCGAATGGCTGATCGCCGAACGCCGCACCACGAGCGATCAGCTCGCCATCCTGGGCGGCAGCAACGGCGGGCTGCTGGTGGGTGCTGTAATGGTCCAGCGGCCGGAACTCTTTGGTTCGTGCATTCCGATCGTCGGCGTTCTCGACATGCTCCGCTTCCACCAGTTCACCGCCGGACAGTTCTGGCGCGATGAATACGGCTCGGTCGACGACCAAGCCGAGTTCAAGAATCTGCTCGGCTATTCGCCGTATCACAACATCAAGGACGGCGTCCAGTATCCGGCCACGCTGATCATGTCGGCCGACACCGACGACCGCGTCGTTCCGATGCACAGCTTCAAATTCGCTGCCGCACTCCAGCGAGCGCAGGCTGGCGAAGCGCCAATCCTGCTGCGGATCGAAACCCGCGCCGGACACGGTCGCGGCACGCCGGTTTCGAAACTGATCGAAAACGCCGCCGACAAGTGGGCGTTCTTGGTGAAGAACCTCAAGATGGACGTGCCGGTGAAAAACTAGGCCCGGTCACTTCGCTGCCGCCAATTCTCGCAATTCGCGCGGCAATGGGAACGACACGCTTTCTTCGCGGATCGACCGTGGCTCGACAGTTGCATTGAAACGATCGCGGAGCCAGGTGAGACAGGCTTCGACGACGACTTCCGGAGCGCTTGCACCGGCCGTTACGAGCACGGTTTCGACACCTTCGAACCACGCGGCGTCAATGTCGTCCGCGCCGTCGATGAGATGGGCCGGGATACCGCGCTCGCGGGCGAGTTCCGCCAGCCGCTGACTGTTCGAGCTGTTTTGGCTGCCGAGCACCAGCACCAGGTCGGCTCCTTCGGAGAGCCGCGACACCGCTTCCTGTCGGTTTTGCGTGGCGTAACAAATGTCGTCCTTCGGCGGCGAAACGATTTGCGGGAAACGCTCCTTTAGCCGACGGATGATCCGGTTCGCGTCGTCGACACTTAGTGTCGTCTGCGTGAGATAGGCGACCTTGCTCTCGTCGGCGATCGAGAGCGTCGCCACATCGTCGGGCGACTCCACCAGCAGGATCGCCTCGGGCGCCTCGCCCATCGTGCCGATCACCTCGTCGTGCCCTTCGTGGCCGATCAAGAGGATCGTGTACCCGGCCTCGGCGTACTTGATCGCTTCGAGGTGGACCTTGGTCACCAGCGGGCAGGTGGCGTCGATCGCCCGCAGCTTCCGCTCGCGGGCCAGCCGGCGGATCTCTGGTGACACGCCGTGGGCCGAGAACAGGAGCGTCGCCCCGGCGGGCACCTCGGCCAGCTCATCGACGAACGTCACGCCCCGCGCGCGGAAGTGGCTCACGACGTGCTGGTTATGCACGATCTCGTGATAAACGTAGATCGGCGGCCCGAATGCCCCCAGCGCAAGTTCCAACGACTCGATCGCCATGTTGACGCCGGCACAAAATCCACGCGGGCTCGCCAGGAGAACTTTCATGTCCTCCATGATATTCTGGCAGCCACCGATTGGACAGGCGGAAGCGGCGGCGGACCCTATAGGGGATCAATCGCGCTTATTTCGCCTTGCGGCGCAGCCGTTGCGTGAGCCGTTCGTCGACGATCGTTTTCTTGTGCGTTGGATAGCGCACTTCCAGCTCTTTGAGCGCTTCGCTGAGCGACTGGCTGAGCTTCAGATAAGGCTTCGTGCGGAAGCGGATCGGCGGAATCCACGACCGGTGGGCTTTGGGACGAAGCGGATTCGTGACCTTGGGGAGCGCATGCATCTCGGGCCTCCTCTCTCTGTGACCCTGCGTTGAACGCAGCGGAACAGGTGCTGGGCACCATGTGCCCACTCCGCGGAGCGGACTCGCAAATAGAGCCGCCCGCGCTTCGACCTGTCCGGTTGCATCCATTACGCAGGACAGTGGGCCGCGGTTTCCGGTTCGCGGCCAACTCACCTAACTGGGACGAGACGTAAGACAAGGGTGAAGCCGCCCGTC
>JANNTD010000578.1:0-8087 GCA_031403315.1 Planctomycetota bacterium | reverse complement strand
ACGAGTTTTTAGGTCGTTCCCGTGACCGACAGGCGACAAAACGGACGCGAATTGTCGCCTCCGAGCGTGACTTCGCGGGGACGAGGTCTTGCAAACCACGAGCCGGCAACGACTTGCGACCGGGCGAAAAAAACAATCGTCAACAAATCGCAAAAAACCCCGAGCCCAGAGCCAATTGTCGACTCAGGTCGCGTCGCGCGACGACAAACACGTGCGCGAACTACGAGATCAGCCGCAAGCAGAGTGTGCCGGCAAACACGTGCTTTGCGAGCAGCCGTTGGCGCGATCGCTCGGCGACGCGCGGGCCATCGCCGACGCGGCCAACAAAGCCGATACGTATTCGCGCAGTTGGCCTGGTTGTACTCGTGTACCGCCAGAAGACCTTCTTGCGAATCTAACGGACTTTGTGCGCGAATTGTCGGTCAGCCGTTCTTGCCTGCTCGTGGTGACCGCGTGGTACAATGCAGCATCCGGGCCGACATTTCGGCCCGCATCGACCGCGTGTTGAATCTGTGATCGTTGGCATGGCCGCGAATCGGCCAATTTTGTCATGAAAGGCAATTTGATGTGGGACGCAAGCTCGAACACGACGCGACGCGGCTTTCTTAAATCAACGGCCGGTTTGGCCGCCGGTGCCTCACTGGTTGGCTCTCTGGCAATACCGCGGACCGTGCACGCGGGCGTGGATGAAAAACTGCGCGTCGGCTTGATCGGCGCCGGTCTGCGCGGCACCGATGCCGCGCAAAATGCCCTCTCCGCAAGCAAAGAGAACGTGCTGACAGCGGTCGGCGACGCCTTTGCCGACGTCGCCCACGATAGCCTGCGAAAGCTCCGTCGCAGCGAACGTGTCAAAGACCAGGTTCAAGTGCCGGACGACCATGTCTTCGCCGGCTTTGACGCGTACCAAAAAGTGATCGACAGCGGCGTCGACGTGGTGATTCTGGCCCAGCCGCCTCATTTTCGGCCCCGTTCCCTGGCCTATGCAATTGAAAAGGGCAAGCACTGCTTCGTGGAGAAGCCGGTGGCCGTCGACGCGCCCGGCATACGAAGTGTCATCGATTCGTGCAACCGAGCGCAGGAAAAAGGACTGTCCGTCGTCTCGGGATTGTGTTGGCGATACCATCCCGCCGTTCAAGAAACGGTACGGCGAGTGGTGGAAGACAAGGCGATCGGCGAGATTGTTTCGATTCAATCGTGCTACAACTCGGGCCAACTTTGGCACCGCGGCGATCGGCCCGAATGGAGCCGCATGGAATACCAAATCCGCAATTGGCTCTATTTCACGTGGTTGGCCGGCGATCACATCTGCGAACAGGCGGTCCATGGCATCGACAAAGCGGCGTGGTTGCTCGGCGACTCTCATCCAGTTCAAGCGTTTGCAACGGGCGGGCGCCAACAACGAACCGAACCCAGGTTTGGCGACGTTTACGATCACTTCAGCGTGTGCTACGAATTCCCCGACGGAGTCCGCGTGAATTTATCATGCCGCCAGCAAGACGGCTGCAGCAACCTGGTCGATGAATTGGTGCTGGGCACGAAGGGCCACGCCTGGATTGTTGAGAACCGCATCGTTGGCGAAAATCCGTGGCACTTCGAGGGCAAGAACGTCGACATGTACGACTTGGAGCACGTCGAGTTATTCCGCAGCATCCGCGCCGACCAGCCGATCAATAATGGCCACTACATGGCGAACAGCAACATGCTGGGCATCATGGGACGGATGTGCGCGTACACGGGTCAGTCATTGACTTGGGACCAGTGCATCAACAGCCAGGAGCGGCTCGCACCCACCGAATACGCCTGGTCCGACAATGTTCCGGCGAGCGAGATCGCGATCCCCGGCAAAACGAAGTTTGTTTAGGCCCGAGGTGCAGCGACAAATCAGTTGCGCCGCGGCAAATCTTGCGTCTCTAGTTTCGTGAGGCGGAATCGCGCGTTCGCTACCCCGTCGGGCTGTGGGAAGCAGGGTCAATTCCGTTCGTCCACGGTCCTGCCAACTTCTGGTAGTCCTCCGGATGGAGCACACTGCCGGTGGTGCCGGCCTTCCATCCCGCCACGTGACGCGCCGGAGCACCCTGGGCCGACATTTGCTCCCAGCCTCGCGCCCAGCTTGGATTGCCGTCGGAGACGGTCATCGTCTCGCGGTCGAAGTGAAAGACTTTGCCTTGCCGGTAGCTCTCGGAACCGAGTTTCACGATCACCATCGCCGCCGCACCGAGTTCCGGCGAACAGTTCACCATCTCGGGTTTGCCCGCTGCGACCGCGTCGCAGAAATTCTTGAAGTGCAAATACGTCGTGTCGTCGACCTTGCCCAAGTCAAACCGCTCGTCTTTGATCTTGCTGTTGAGCGTAACTTGCGATCGCTCCGCGACGAAATCGTAACCCTCGAAGACCTCGCCCGTGCCAAACACCAACGAACCGTTGTGACCGCGGATCAATTGCTTGATCGGCGTTTCCTCGCAACACATCGTCGCAGTCACGAGGCCTTGCACTCCCTCGGGGAAATCGGCGACCACGGTGGCCACGTCGGGAACATTGCGGCCGTCGTACTCGAGGTAGATTCCGCCGGCGCCGACGACCCGACCGGGGAAGCGTAAACCCGTCGCCAGGAGCATCGACGTGGTGCGGTGGACGAACAGATCGGTGAACATGCCCGCCCCGAAGTCCCAGTAGCAGCGCCATTGGGCGAATTTCGCGCGATCGAACGGCATGTCCGGGGCGAGCCCATGCTCGGTTCCCAGGAACATTTTCCAATCGATGTTCGTGGGCGTCATGTCGGGCGCGAGCTCGTAGTAGCGCCACTGACCCACCGCCGAATTGCGAAAGAACTCGGTTTGGTACTGGAGCACTTTTCCGATCTTGCCTTCGCAAATGCGCCGGTTCGCGTCGTGCCACGCGGGGACTTCGGTCGATTGGACGCCAACCTGCATGACCAGGCCGGATTGCTTCCAGGCCTTGAGTACCGCGAGCGCCTCGTCGACGCTATGAGTCATCGGCTTCTCGCAGTATACGTGCTTGCCGGCGGCGAGTGCATCGATCGTTTGCTTGGCGTGCCAATGGTCCGGCGTGGAGATGCAAACGGCGTCGATCGAGGGATCGTTGAGGATCTCGCGATAGTCGGCGATCTCCTTGGGTGACTGCTTGATCTCCGTGCGAATTCTTTCGGCGGATTCATGCCGGTAACGATTGAAGACGTCGCAAATCGCAACGACTTCGACGGGTTGCCCTTCCTTGTGCAAGCGGATCACCGATCCGAGATGCGCTTGGGCTCTTCCGCCGACGCCGATAAATCCGATGCGCATTCGCTCGTTCGGGCTGCGTGCCGCCGCGGTGGCGGAAAACGCCGAGGAAGTCGCCGCAAACGCCGCCGCCGCGGCCGAACTCTGGATAAACTCACGTCGCGAAACGCTGCCCTGAACCATGGCCATGCTCCCCATTTCAAGAAGTCGACACGATACAATTCTGCGAAGAACGTCGATTGGATACGACGTATTTCAATACATTTTTCAATACATTTCGATACAGTTGAGTCTAATCCGGCCGGCACCGCCGACGCAACGATCTAGAGCGCGAAACGTGCCGCAGTTTGCGCGTATTCGTCCCCCGATACCACAAAATCCGCAACGGTCACTGAAAGGTTTTGCGGAATTGTGTGGGCGTCATGCCCGTCACCTTGCGGAATCGCTTGGTGAAGTGACTTTGGTCGAAAAAACCGGTGCTCAGGGCGACTACCGAGACAGGCTCCTCCGTTGTGACCAGCAAGCGGCGAGCTTCCTGCAGCCGCAGCGCCAGCAAGTATTCGGTCGGCGACATCCGCAACAGCCGTTGAAACAGCCGATTCACGTGCGTTGCCGAGAGCCCGCATGAATCAGCCAACTCGGCCAATTGCACATGGTCCCGGAATCGCTGCTCCAGGTAGCGAACCGCCGGGGCTAGGCGCTGAAACCGGGCCAGTTGTTCCTTAGGAGTGGCGATCGGGTGCATGACGCCGCAGATGCCAATGCACTCGCCGCGCCCGCCCAAGAGCGGCATCTTGCTCGAAACGAACCATTGCATCGGGCCATTCAGGAACGGCACGAGCCAAGTTTGGTTCAACACCGGCTTGCCAGCCGCCATGACGCGCTGATCTTCGGCAATGTATCCCTCAGCGAGCGACGGTGGGTGGAAGTCGCGATCGGAACGTCCAAGCAGCGATTCTTCGTCGGTTACGCCGTACACCGCCAAATTGGCGCGGTTAAGGCGTACAAAACGGCTCCGCTGGTCTTTGGCGTAAAAATAGACCCCGGGCGCGTGCTCGAAGAGGTCCATCATCGGCTGCAGACTGGGGTAACGGGAAAAGAATTGGTGCTGAAACGCTTTACCAGTCACGTGCTCTGCCATGGTGGGCTCGCAATCAACAGAGTGTTCCACAACCGTTTCGCAGCATGGTCATTTTATACCAAGTTCCCCTCCCAGGCGTACAAGACGAAAACTGGCGTTGTGGCCATATTGATTGATAGGAAAGTCGTGGTCGGCCAGGAACCTGTCCAGACTTGCATCGGGCCGCCATCGGGCGGGATGCCACGATCGTACCAAATCGCCCCGCTTCCTCTGTGGCGGATTTGACGTCGCCGAGCGGCGGGAGGGTTGGACGGGCGGATCTCGTCCCTTGGTGGAGTGAATGTATCGCGAAGTTGATCCGTCGCTCGCGTTTGGAAGCGAGTTTGATCTTTGTCCTGGTGGAACTGGCCGACAATCCTATCGGTAGGGCGCGATGCGGCAATTTGCGGAATGAGATCAGGTTCGTCTTGTATGTGGCGGCGGGCGTTTCCGCTGGCGTGACGGTTACTGCTTGGAGTGAACCTATTGGGAGAAGCACTAATGAAAAGAATGCTGACTTTGTTGATGCTGGTGGGCCTGTTAGCGCTGGTGCCGGCGTTCGGCCAGGCGCAGGAACTGTTGACGAACGGCAATTTGAACATGATCGATGAGGATGGAAATCCGAATCCGGCGCTCTACTACAATGAGCCTGTAGCGTGGGAGATCGTGACGGCCCCGTGTTCGTATAGTCCCTGTGCAATCCTGCCGTATGTGCCTGGCGGCGTTTACACTCCGTATGCGGGATATGTTGCAGGCTTCGCTGATCGCTTGAATCCTAATGTCGCGGGCTTTTCGGGATTGATCGGCGCTGCGTTCGAAGGCCATTACCCCTTTGAAATCACGGGTCCCGTCGATGTGGCAATTGAGCAGTCAGTCCCTGGTACCGCCGGACAACTCTACCGGTTCTCTGGCTGGGCCCATTTTGAAGGCGGATACGCGGGCGGCGTTGAATTCTTGGATCTACTCTCTCCTAATCAGAGAAACCAAGATGCCCAGGCGATCAACCCTGGGGTACCGGTCGCGGCTTTAACCGATACCATTTTTGCCCTGGAGTTTCTCGATGGCGTGGGCGCGGTCCTGTCCAATTCGATCGTCTACGAGCTCCATGACGATGGCGGCCAGCAAAACGACAATCAGCTTGACGGACGCACTTGGATTCAACATGTGCTCACCGCGGTCGCGCCTCCAGGCACCGTCAGTGTGCAGGTGCGGGCTGGTATGATCGACGGCGAGTTCAATATCGATGCGCCGAACCAAAGCGTGTTCTTTGACGATTTCTCGCTGACGGCGATTCCGGAGCCGGCGACCTGGCTGCTCGGACTGTTGAGCCTGGCGCTGATCGGAATGGTGCGGCGTACGCGATAGACAACGAAGGTTCAATTTAAGTGAGAAGCCCGTTCTTTCCCTTTGGGAGAGGTTCGGTGTGAGGTCGATCCTGGGGACGTGCGAAGTTGGCTGCCAGCTTCGCCGAAAAGACCTCGCGCGAACCATCTCCCAAGGGGGAGGGATTTGTTCGACGGCGGCGGGAACTTTTGGAATCGAATCGTTTGGAGACTTGCGATGACGAGACGGTTAATTCTGATGGCGGTGGTGGGCGCTTGGGCAGCAGTTCCGGATGTAGCAACTGCCCAGAACTTGCTCGTCAATGGCGGCTTGGAATTCACGACGGACACATTCCGCCACTCGGTGCCCGATGGCTGGGAGATGTCGGAAGGGCCGGCCGTGCCGTGGGTGCCCGGTCCTTACCTTTTCGATTACAACAACGCTGGCGTTCCCGCCGTGCCTTGTCCTGTTGGGGGCTATTGCGGTGCCGTCGATGCGGCCGACTATACCGTCTGGCGCGACCATCTTGGACAGACGCTTGCTGGCAATGGGTATCAGCTCCCCAACGAAGGAGCAACCGTCGGAACCGTCTCGAATGCGGATTATACCAACTGGAAGGCGAATTTTGGCCTGCCCTATTCGCTAAGCATGGCCGAACCCGGCAATTTTACCCATCTGCTGTTAGAGGGTGACTGGCACATGTGGTTTCAGCCGTACCACGGTAGTTTCGCTGAATTACCTGAGGCACTCGACAACGTTGCCCATCTGACTCAGATCGTCGACGCTACCGCCGGAATGAATTACACGATGAAGGGCTGGGCGCTGTTCGAAGCACACTTCCCGGGTGGCCGCACGAACCTGAACTTGGCTGGTTCGAGCGATACCCCGCCCGACGATGGCCCGCTGTCGCCGACCGACACGTTCTTCGCCTTGGAGTTTCTCGATTCCGGCGGTGCCGTGCTGGGTTTGGAAGAAATCGAGCTCATGGCCGACGGTCAGCAAAACAACACGACCTGGATGGAACATACTCTTAGCGCAGTCGCCCCGGCCGGAACGACCAATGTTCGCGTTCGTGTGTCGATGTTGGATGGCGTCCGGAACCCGGACGTCGACCCGCAATCGTTCCTTGTCGATGCGTTCGAGTTGACCGCGACGGCGGGAGCGGGCAGCGGGTCGGCAGTGCCGGAACCCGCGTCGTGGTGTCTCGGCGTTTTCGCAATCGCGGCGATCTGTACGTCGCGCTGCCGTCCAGGTGTGTTCTGGAATGCTGGTCGTCGTCGCAGATAGTGGAGGGCTGAAAGCGTCCTTCATAAGGAAACAGTCAAATGAACCGGCGAATTGTTGCTCGCGGATCCGCATTTACACTTGTCGAGCTGCTGGTCGTGATCGCGATCATTGGTATCTTGGTCGCGCTACTCCTGCCGGCCATTCAATCGGCGCGCGAGGCAGCTCGGCGTACTGAGTGCCGCAATCACCTCAAGAACATCGGTTTGGCGATCCACAATTTTAACGACACGTACAAACAGTTCCCGACGGGTGGAACGGGGCCCGGCGCACAAATTGAATACTACCTTCAAGATACCAAGGCAGGTGTAGACTCAGCGAATTACAAGGGCCCTCCGAACGGGCCGCTCAAGCAAGGCATTGGCTGGATGTATCAGATTCTGCCCTATCTCGAAGAGGGCGCGATCAAGAATATCGTCCACCAGGCGGATCTCGCGAAGAACCCGATCCCCCTCTATAATTGTCCTTCGCGGCGCGGCGTGACGATTAGCAACAATGATAACTATGACCCGCCAATTGAAGTGTCGCTCGTGGACTATGCGGCTGCAACGGCTGGAGCTTCGCGCTCGGAGATTGGTACCCAAATCGACACCGAATTTAGGCGACCGGTGGATGATTATTCTATTATGTCGCCGGATGCGTTTTGGGGCTGTCCAGTTTGTGATGGGAGTGTCCCGAGTCAAAACAGAGTTCGCGACATGCGAGACGCGGGTACGCCGGTTCAGTTCCGCGGCATCATTCAGCGCACCGATTGGGCGGTGAATCTCAGCGGCGGCGGCAGCAAGCATACAGGTTTTACCGTAAAGATGACCTTCGCCAAAATCACAGATGGCACCAGCAAGACGTTGCTCGCAGCCGAAAAAAGACTGCGCCCCAGCGAATACTCGGGCAATAGCACGCGAGAAACCGCACGAGAAAAAGAAGCTCCCACATTTGATGACCGCGGATGGGCCGATGGCTGGGACCACGACAATCTCCGATCCTGTATGTTTCCTCCAGAACAGGACGGTGAAGAGCCGGAACTCGACGCAGATTTCGCCTTTACCTTCGGCTCAGCCCATCCTGGGGGAATGAACGCCCTGTTCGCCGATGGCTCGGTCGGATTCATTGGTTTCGACGTC
>JANNTD010000577.1:0-1256 GCA_031403315.1 Planctomycetota bacterium | reverse complement strand
GGAGTCGAGCGAGCGTAGCCGCTCGACGAACGCCGGAAGGTCTTGCGGCGGCATAGCCGCATGATGACCGCGCGACAGCACGTTCTGCTTCGGCAGCATCAGAGCGAGGTGGCCACGCCAAGCCGCCGGATTCTCGCCCTGCCTGTGCTTCAAGGCTTTTGCGTAATCCAGAACCTTCTCGATCCTGCCACGCACGCGGGAAGCCGTTTCTGGCTTGATCTGCCAGATCGGACGAAGTACGGCCAATACCGCATCGGTATCGACTTGATCTACCGGCAATAACCGCAATGGCGCAGCGTAATGCTGCATTGTCATCTTCCACTGAGCGCGGTGCTTCGGGTTGCGCCAACCGACCTCGAGTGATGCAATAAGGTCATCGGCCAAAGCGCCGAACGTCGGAATCGCGCTTGATTTCTCACGCCTCGCGGTCGGCACGTCGAGCGGATCGCGACCGTCAGTCAGCACTTGGCGCAATTCTCTCGATCTGTCGCGCACAACTGCGAGCTTAACGGAGTCGATCGAGCCCAGTCCCATCTCGCGTGTCTTCCCGACCTCCTTCCCCGCCCTGTTGATTCGGTGGACGGGGCTGCGATAAACGAAGACCCACGTCTTCGTTCCACCCTTGGCGATGTTGAGGTAGAGCCCGCCACCATCCGAGTGGCGGCCAGGTTGCGAGGCGCCCTCGACTTTCCGTGCTGTCAATCTATTGATGCCGCGTCCCATCGCCAAATCCCAAGCATCCGTTCCCTGGCACGGACCCTAGCACAGTCGCTGACTTGGGGCGAACGGTGGCGGATCGTCTCGGACGAAATTAGCTAAATTACATAGTTTTTTCTCGATTCATTGGATACGGGCGACCAACCGCGCACCATTGACCAGCGGTCTCCGTCTCCGCCAATACTCCAATTGTTATATTTTGACTTGATGAAACTGCAAGCAGAGCGCGAGTTCGGCGCAACGCTGCAGTTGGGCACTCTTTTCCATTGTCAATGGCCACGGTGCAGCAGTCTTCAGGCCGTCACGACGTGGGCTGGACGTCGGCCCTGGGCAACGTCGACGATGCTTTGCAATGCTGATGCCGCGATGTCGTGGAAACACTCGTCGGTCCAGCACAGCGCATGTGGTGTCAACACGACATTGTCCATCTTGAGCAGAGGATTGTCGTTGGGCGTTGGCTCCAGCTCAAACACATCGAGGCCCGCTCCAGCTATTGATTTGGCATGCAGCGCTTGAATGAGCGCCGCCTCGTCGACGAC
>JANNTD010000576.1:0-4890 GCA_031403315.1 Planctomycetota bacterium | reverse complement strand
TCGTCGTAGAGCGGGAATTCGGTGAAGCTTTGGTCCGCGCCGGCGTACGAGGCCTCGGCGTCGAATACCACCTTGTGCGCGAGGCCGTTGAGATTGAACAAGGGATCGCGGATCGTCGGATCGACGGCCCAGAATGGCACGCTCGCCCGCACACCAAGCTGCCCCCACAGCCGCTGAATGTCGTTGCCCTCGAGGTCCGCACCCCAATGGCCGAACTCACCCATCGCGTAGGGCACCACTTTGACCGGCGCGACGTCGATCGGGTAGTCGATCTCGTTCCGCGTGACGAATCGTTCGCCCTTGGCGTTGGTCGGATTGCCGAGGCTGTCGACTTCCCACGGCAAGAGCGTCCACTGGGAGAGCAGCGTCGGGTTGGTCGGCGGCGTGGCGATGCCGATGTTCGCGTACGCGGCCGAAGTGTGCGAATAGAGCGTCGTCTGGTCGTCGAACAGCGACTCGCCGAGCCAGTAGAAGTCGCCCCGCGGCAGCCACTGCGTCTGCGTGAAGAAGTCATTGAGTCGGCCGTTCGCTTCGACCGAGAGCGATTGGTTGTCGAACACCCGCTTCAGCCGCACCCCGGTGAGTTGGTCCTTGTTGTTGTCCCACTCGTTCTCGTAGTACCCTTCGAGGAACGTGCGGTCGCTGAGCCAGCCGACTTCGCCCTGCACGGTCCAGTCGTCGAGCCAGCCGCCGACGAGCTTCTGCCGATGATTCCAAAACGTGCGACCGCGGAACGTTTCTTCCGGCCGGATGTCGCGGCGGCCGAGGCCGAGGTTGTCGAGGCCGTCGTCGTTGATGAACCAGGCGTCGGCGCGGCCCTTCGTCGGGCCGAGCAAGCTGAAAAAGCTGTCGCGGTCGTACTCGACGCTCGTGCCGAATCCGAGCCCGCGTTGGCTGAGGTAATCGAGGTCCAGGTTCCATTCGACGCCACGCGGCGCTTCGTAGCCCAACAGTTGGAACGCATCGAACTCGAACAGCGTCTGGAAGCCGAAGATCGAGTCGTTGCGAACGCGGACGTTGTTGATGTAAAAGTTCGGCTTCTCGAGACTGCTGGCAAACGTCGGCCAGTAGAACACGGGAATGCCCGAGACGTAGAGGAAGTTGTTCTGGCTTTCGACCTGGTATTGGTGGGCGTAGGCCGGCTCGCCCGTTGCCGGGTTCACGCCCACCATGCCGGAGTAAGGGTCGACCAACGGCTGCTGCTGGTCGGTGAGCATGATCGTTTGCGATTCGAAACTGTAGGCCGGCTCTTCGAGTCGACTGGTGGTGAGGAAAGCATCGCTCGCCACGAACCGCGAGGCATCGAGCTGCCGCACGGCCCCCGCTTTCAATCGCACCAAACCCTGATATTGATAGCCGGCGACCGGCGGCGGCGGAGCGAGCAGCTCGGCGTTGAGGATCGTGCCAATCTGCCGACGGGCGTCGTAGAACATGCGATCGGCGTACACGACGCGGTCGCCTTGACGGAAGACGATGTTGCCTTCCATGTAGATCTCGAGCGGCGCGTCGTTCTGCTGCGTGACTTGATTGAGGTCGCCGCCGCCGGGGATCGCGCCGGTCCAGATCACGGCCCGATCAGTTTCGATGTCGACCGTCCCCAGCGGCCCGAACGACGCCGGCATACCTTCGACGCTCAAGCCCTCGATGATCACATTCACGCCGCCGCTCACCACGACGATATTTTCGCCGCCCGGCGATTGCAGCGTCTTGATCTGGTAGCCGATGTCGCTCCGCTGCAGCACACGCACGCGGCGGAACGGCGCGGCGCCGGCGGGAATGAGCGGACTCGGCACTGGCACGGCCTGGGTGAACTGCGCTTGCTGGACAGCCGACGTTGGCTCAAGCGGAAGATTCACGACGTGCGGCTGCGGGCCGAAGTGGGCCAGACCGCGGGCGACGATTGGCGGCTGCTCGACCGGCGCGGATGGGGACGGCGGCAGCTTGAGATCGACGTCGCCGCGCGTCGTGAGCCGGCCAAACCACAAGGGCGCTTCCAGTCGATCGCTCGACCACGTGGCCGAGTCTCTCCGAGACTCGATTCGCGGCGGACTTCCCAATGTGTGCCTGAGCGTCACGCCTTGCTGCGGCCCGCGCTCGAAATACGCGATCACCTTGTCCGGCTGATCCGGCTTGTCCGAATCGCCCTGGTCAATCCACAGCACCGCCTCGGGTCCGCGAATGTCGGTCTCACCTTGCTGCACCCGGCAGTTGCCGCGCAAATGCCAAACTTCGTACACGCCCTGCTGCCAGTGCTGCGCCTCGTCGGCCGCGACGCGGATCGGTGCGAATTCATCGGCCCGCGGCAGCGTGATCGCATCTTGGGCAAGCAAAACGCTCGTGAGGCACAACGCGACAAACGCCGAGAGAATTGCTCGGGTGCCACTGGCTCTGCCAGTGCCTCGGCGCGCACCGCGAGCGCGGAGATTCCAGCGCCTCAAGAGAGGTGCGAGTGACGTACGTAGCGAACCGAAGATCAGACTGGCATCCTTGCCAAAATTGTGAAAAGCGCGCAGGTTCTGCGGCGCGGCTCTTGCCTCTGCCGCGCACTTCGACACAAGCCGAAGCGCCGCCAGCAATTAGGAAAAAAGTCGCGACGAAAATTGCGGCGGATTATAAGAGCGATTTGCACCGAGGGTCAAGTCGCGTTCCGACCGCTAGCGAACCGTGCAAACCATGAGCGAGCAACAACTTGCGCCGCACGATAGCAGCGCATTTTGACGCCCGAGGGCGCGCTAGGCGGAATCGTTGACTATTTGGCGAGTTGCCCGATCGTGTCCATGCACTTCCGTCGAACTACGATGCACCCACGCAAAGCGCGATTGCCGCAGCGATCTCGTCCATTTGGTCGTCAGTCACATTGCCAATGCGACGAACAAGGCGGTTCTCCGACACCGACTTGACTTGAAAGGCGTCGGCACCGGAGTCCTTGGTCAGCCCGCTGGTTGGCGACGACGGTACGTAAACGAACCACGGGAACGCGCCAAACGATGGCTGCCAGTCGGTAAGCGGTACGACGATGCGCAACGGCAATCGTCCAATTGAGTCGACATTCGCGACCACGGCGGGCCGCAGCTTGCGTATTTCTGCGCCGACCGACGGGTCGAACTGCACGGTCCAGATCTCACCCCGCTGGGGACGCGGTGCTCTTGCCATGCAGGTCGTCCTCGCCGAATGCTTCGAAGTCGGTCAATGCCTGGTTCGCGCGGTATTCATCCTCAGCGTGCGCCGCGGCCTCAATCAGAATGGCATCGCGCTCGCTGGGGGGCAACTTCCGCAGCTCGCTCGCCTTCCAGGTGCGGTCGGGGGCGGTCGATTTTGAAATCATGGTATGGCTTCCGAGAGATGACGGTATACCGGTGCAATTATAGCCTGCGGACCAGAATTCAGCGATGCAGATTATCCGTCAAATTACTGATTCAGCGAGTACAGCAGCACGTTGAGCCCGATCCGCGCCGCATCTTGCCGCGTGTAGCCGCGGCAGCCGAAGGCTTCGTGTTCCTCCAGGGCGCAGCTGATGTCGTAAGGCGAAAAGATCACCGCCCAGCGGTCGCCGAGGCGGATGCCTTCGAGTTGGGGCTCCGTCTCGCGCGTGCGTGCGGCGGCAGGTCGCGCGGCGTTCGCCGACTCGGGGTCGCGGAGCATGACGCGCCGAATGTCGTAACCGCCGTAGGCCGTCGTGAAGAGCGGATCGTCGGGCGGGATCCGCTCGATCGGATGGTTGGGAAGCGTCGCGGCCAATTCGCGGCGGAAGGCGGTGGCGAAGGGCTTGCTCGCGCAGATCGCGTCGGCCATCAGCGTACCGCCGCGCTCGAGGTACTCGGCGAGCCGCGTCCGCTCGGCCGGTGTGAGGCGCAAATCCCGCCGACCGTGCATGAAGAGCAGGGGGTAGCGGAACAAGTTCGCGTCGCCGATGCCGATCATCTCCGGAGCGGCCCGGACCTCGAGCTTCAAATCGCCCGCCGACGCGGTCCGCACCAAATTCACGAGCGCCCCCGGCGCGTCGTTGCAGCCGCCGCCGTGATACAGCTTGGCGATCTCGATGTACCCGCGATTGCCTTGCGAATTCTTGCCGTCGTCCGTGAGCGGCAACTCAAAACTTTGCTCCTTGCCCTTCGGCTCGCGGTTCGTGGCGTAGGTCAGCACATTGATCCCCACCGCGAGCGCATCGTCGATCCGCTGCTCGACCGCCTCGGGATGTTTCGTCGGCCGGCCCGGCAGCGCGAGCTCCCAATAGCACGAGAGGTCCTCGGTCGAATAGACGACCGACGTGCGGCAGCCGTACTCGACCGACCACAACTTGCCGAAGTACGGCGAATCGGGCCGCACCTTTTCTTCCATGTTCCAGATCGGATGACCGGGCGTCACTTGCTGCAGCTTGTACTCCGGCTCGGGGAACACCGCGGCCATCAATTTCCGGAAGCTCTCGTCGAAGCGATGCGAATCTCCGCAACAGGCCTCGGCAAAAATGAACCCGCCGCGGTCGACGTAGTCGCGGAGCTTGTTCGCAAAGGGCAACAGCGCGATCACCCGGCTTCCGCTGATGTAGAGCACCGGCGACTGCAGCAAATCCTCGACGCTCGCCCGCTCGGCACTGACCGTCTGCCAAGTGAGCCCCAGTTTCCATGCGTCCTCGGTGTAGGCGACGAGATTCGCGGCATCGCGGCGGTGTTGGTTCCAGTGCTCCGGCTGACCGTATTCGAGCTTGGTCATCACAACCGGTCGCCGCCCTTTGGCCAG
Organism: Planctomycetota bacterium; assembly: GCA_031403315.1. Lineage (GTDB taxonomy): Bacteria > Planctomycetota > Planctomycetia > Pirellulales > Lacipirellulaceae > DASYDU01. Next base: position 153 of record JANNTD010000576.1, on the reverse strand, counting down.
AAACAACAGCGCGAGCGACGTGCTGATATCCGGCTGCTGCTCGGCGTGCCAATCGCCTTTCCAATAGTGCGACAGTGGGTCCTGTTGGCGAACGATCTCCTCGGCACCCTCGCGGTACCAATCGTGGTCGCCGATGAACCGCCGCGCCGTGAG
>JANNTD010000575.1:0-5700 GCA_031403315.1 Planctomycetota bacterium | reverse complement strand
GTCCGCTCGTTTACTGCGGACATCATCGAGGACGAAGCCGACCAGTTCGCCTGGGCGATTAACGAAGCACTAGATATCGCTGCGAGACAGCAAGCGGCGCTTGAGCATTTCGAGGCAGCCGTGCATTATTGGCTGATTGCTAAGGAGTGACACATGCCATCGAGCAGCGCGATTGAAGCGGGGCGAGCGTTTTTGCGCCTCGTTGTCGAGGACAGCGAGTTCAAGAAGGGCCTTCAACAGTCCGCCCAACGGATGGATTCGTTCGGCCGCAGTCTGCAAAAAACATCGCTCAAGCTCGCCGCTGCTGGCGCGACGATCACCGCGCCATTCATTGCCGCGACGAAAATCTTTACGCAGATGGGCGCCGAGTTGGACGACATTTCCAAGCGGACTGGCGCAACTGTCGAGCGATTGTCTGAGTTGAAGTTTGCTGCGGAGCAAAGCGGGACCGATTTATCGGCAGTCGAGGCGGCCTACAAGAAGATGAGCCGCACACTCGCGGCTGCCAACAAAGGTGTTGCGGGGTCGGTTGACGCGCTGACTGACTTGGGGCTGACCATCGAGCAGCTAAACGGCCTGTCGCCCGATGCGCAATTCGAGAAGCTGGCCCGTGCGGTGGACGCCATTAGCGACCCGACGCGCCGCGCCGCGCTGGCTATGAAAGTATTCGGCGGCAGCGGTACGGCCTTGCTCCCGCTAATTTCAGAAATGGATGAGCTGTTCAAGAAAGCGAAACGATTCAACCTCGTTGTCACCAAGGATGGCGTCGACGCCGCAGCCAAGCTGGATGATGCGTTCGGACTGTTGGCGGCCGTGATGAAGCAGGTGGCCTTTGAGATCGGCAACGCGCTGGCGCCCGAGGTGACGTCGCTCACGGAGAAGCTGGCGGACTCGACGGCCGGCATCGTCGCCTGGGTCAATGAGAATCGGGACGTTGTGCGGATCGCTGCTGAAACCGGCGCGGCGCTAGTTATCTTAGCGGGTGTGGTCAGTGCTGTCGGGACTGCATTTCGTGGTGCTGCTAGCGCCATCGTGGCGTTCAAGTCGGCCGCGTCGCTCCTGGGCAAGCTACCTGGCCCGGTCAAGATTGCGGCGGGGATTGCAATCGTGGGTGGGCTAATCGCTGAATTGATCGGTCGACTCAACGACAGCGGCCCGCAAAAGGAATTGTCCGTCAACGAGCAGATCGCGGCTACCCAACAACGCATCGCGGAACTGAAAAAGGAGATTGCCGGATTCGTGCCAGTCGCCAATGAGATGGACATGGCTTATCAGAACTTGACGCGGCATAATCTGCAATTAGCCGAGAGCGCGTTGAAGGCGCTCTCGGCCCAGAAGCGACTGGGGCGTGAACTGCCTGCGAACTTTCCGACGAGGCCAGCGCTGTCCGGGCGTGCGCAGTTGCCGGCGTTACTCCCGCCGTTGCCGGATGATTGGCGCGAGAATCTGTACGCCTCCTGGAAGAAGCAGGCAGCCAGTCCCGCGTTTGCTCGGCTGGCATCGGCCAGCGCGGAAATCGCCGACTTGGATCCTGGGCGGTTCCAGTTCGGCGGACGCGGTGCGGAACAAAACTTTGGTGGAACTAAACAAGACCGCGTGGCCGAGGAGTCGCGCGACTTGCTGAAGAAGATCGAACGAAAGATCGACGGGCCGCTGAGGATCGGACATTCCTAGGTGCTGTATCCCGACCCGTCGGCGCTCGTTAGGGGGCATCTGGTGAGGCCGATTTTGAGCAAACTTGACATTTGAGACCGTTCGCGGCAAAATGCGGGCGTCAAAACAAGCGTTGCTCGTGACGCCACTACGATTCGCACGAGATTCTAAATGTCAGAACTAAACACTTTCTTGGAGCCCCATCGGTAGCAAGTTCGGCTGTGCGCGCGGGGAACTGCGCGCGAACGGGTGACCGTGGCCAGAGCGGGTAGTGCCGCTCTGACAGAGCTTGTTACCGCTGGGGCTTCTTTAACGAGGACCATCATGGTCGCCCCATCCGTTCCCCGTTTGTTTTTCGAGCCGCAAGTCTGCCTGGCTCGCCCGATTTTGCTCGAAGCGCTCGACCGCTACGAGAAGGACGATTTTATCGGTGCCGGCGTTCGGCTGCGTGAATGCGTCCGCCGGTTTCTGGTCGCGGCGCTCCAATGGCATGCCGTGCCGCTCACCCATGCGATGAAACGTGATAAGTACGCGCGGACGGCAACACTGGCCAAGGCGTTACGCGACGCTAAGCAAATCGACCAATGGGGCTACGAGATAATTCTCGAATGCCTCGAAACCGGCAACGCGGCCGCGCATTGCCGACCGTTCTGCAAACGCTCGCTCAGGGGCGGCATCTCGATAATGTTTTGCATGCTCGACTGCGAACCATTCACCTCAAGCACGGCGCGAGTCGATCACCCGCAGCCGGTAAACGATTGGGACTGCGACTGCGACTGTGATTGCGACGACGATGACGATGGGGCCGATTGGTGGATGTCGGAAGGTGGTGCGGTATGACGACGACGAACAAACACACTGAGACAAACCTCCGCGACTACGTGCGCGTGGCGGTCCGCGAACTGAAGCCTGATATTCGACCCCACTCTCACAAGCGACTGGTTTGGGCCGTTGACCAATTCTGCTGTTGGATTGGCGAAGCGATCGCCGCGGCCGACGTCACACCGGAAATGATCGATGAGTTCGCGGCGGCGGATTCCAATTGGCGCGCGCTGGACATGAGAACGGTGATGCGAATGTACGATCCGCTCCGTTTCAGGATCAAGAATCCGGGCTCTGGAAAGAACCGGCGCGCGTTGGATCGCGGGAACGGCTCGCAATTCCTGCTGGCGAATCTCTACTTCGATCACTACGAGCCGCGGGCGCTGCGGGCGCGACGACCTAACACTAAGCGGCTCTATAAAACGACGCTGGTGATGTTCGATAAGTTTCTGGGGCGGTCGGCGACGCTTGAGGATTTGACCGACGAGAAGGTGGGTCGATTCGCGGCATGGAGGGTTGATAACGGACTGTCGAAGCGATCGGTCAACAAAGACCTGTTTAATTTGCTCGCGCTCTGGCGTTGGGCCCATCGCAAGGGCCTAGTCGACGAATGGCCGGACGTAGAGTTAGAAAAGCCGCCGCGCCGGACTCCCGTTGCGTGGAGCGAATTCGAGATTCGCAAACTCTACGCGACGATGGGAGAGCTGCCCGGCCGCTTGGGAAACATTCGCGCGTCGGATTGGTGGCAGGCGCTCTTGCTCGTCGCCTGGGACACCGGAGAGCGGATCAATGCCATCATGCATCTGGCATGGGTCGACGTTGACACGAAAGGCGGCTGGCTGCGCTTCGGTGCCGAGTTCCGCAAAGGAGGGCGGGACGACAATGCGATGCGGTTGAGCGCCGATACGATTGCCGCGCTGAGGAAGTTGCCGAAGGAATACGAGTTGGTTTTTCCGTGGCCCTACTGCTACACCTATTTGTGGAAAAAGTTCGGGGAAATATTGCGGCTCGCGGAGTTGCCGTCAGACTTTCGCTGCAAGTTTCATCGGATCAGGCGGTCGGTTGCCAGTCACGCCGAAGCCGCCGGAGCGAACGCGACCGCGATGTTGCGGCATACGAAGCGAGAGATCACCGAATCGTACTTGGACCCAAAGATATGCACACCACAGCAGCCGATCGACGTACTATTTCGGCTTCCGGCGACAGCATAACCACCCACCCCGGCCCACCGCGGGCCACAATGAAAGGTTGACCAATGGAAACCGAGATTCGCGTTCACGTTTTGAACAAAGGGCGGCGGTATCTCTATATGCGATACGTCTGTCCTGAGACTGGCAAGCTGGTGGAACGGTCGACGAAAACCGGCGACGCCAAGGCGGCAGCGAAAGCCGCCGCGGTCTGGGAAGCGGAGTTGCGAGAAGGGCGGTATCAGAAACCTTCCCGCATGACCTGGGAGGCGTTTCGAGAGTACTACGCGACAAACGCCCTGCCGGCATTCGCAGCGACGACCGCCACGACCTACGAGGCGACGCTCAACGTATTCGAGCGGATCTGCCATCCAGCGAAGCTAGCCGACGTGACAACGGGGCGGGTGACGGCGTTCGCTACGGCGTTGCGTGAAAAACGATTGAGCGAAGCGACCGTTGGCCGGCACGTGCGGCAGCTCAAGGTAATCATGCGGTGGGCGCATGCGCAGGGGTTACTCCAATCGCTACCGAAATTCAACGCACCGAAGCGAGTGCGAGGCTCGAAGATCATGCGCGGCCGACCGATCACCCTTGAGGAGTTTGAACGGATGCTCGCGGCTGTTCCCGTCGTCGTCGACAACGCGGCGGCTGCCTCATGGGAGTTCTACCTGCGCGGCTTGTGGGCGTCCGGCTTGCGGCTCACCGAATCGCTGGGACTGCGGTGGGACGATTCACCGGGCGCGATCGTGGTCGACTTCAGCGGCCGACGGCCGATGCTTCGCATCCCTGCCGAAGCGCAAAAGGCGAATCGCGATCAACTGCTGCCAATCACGCCAGAGTTCGCGGCATTGCTTCACAGCGTCCCCGAGGCCACCAGACGCGGCCGGGTGTTCAAGCTCGTAGCGGTCGACGGAAGTACCTTGATCGCGTCACGTCGAATGGTGGGGCCAATTGTGTCGGCCATCGGTGAAAAAGCCGGCGTCGTGGTCGACGAACGGGCGAAGGGTGGCGAAACGGTGCGGAAGTTCGCCAGCGCTCACGATCTACGCCGGGCATTCGGACAGCGATGGTCTGCGAAAGTCATGCCAAACGTGTTGCGAGAGTTGATGCGGCATACGGACATCGGCACAACGATGAAGTTCTACGTCGGCCAGAATGCCGAGTCGACTGCCGATGCTGTCTGGGCCGTTTCAGGTGACACTTTAGGTGACACTTGCCAAACGGCCGACAGAGAAAGTGCGAAAAACGCTAGTGGGGATGACAGGATTTGAACCTGCACTCCTTTCGGAACTGGAACCTAAATCCAGCGCGTCTGCCAATTTCGCCACATCCCCGGGAGTTGTCCGTGGTCAGTCGTCAATCGAGTTTTGGCAACGGACTACCAACTACCAACATGATCGAATCGAAGTATAGTCGTTGGTCCAGAAACAAACTAGCCGCCCGCTTTTGCGGCGAGCGTTTGCGGTTGCAAGTGGACGCGGACCGTGCGGACGTGGCCGCGCGATTCGGCCGACAGCGTGAACTCGGCGACGCCCGCGTCGAGGAGGCCGAAGACCACGTTGCGGAACTCGGCGGCGTCGGCGAACGGCTTCTCGTTGATGGCGTACATCCGATCGCCGGCGGCCAGCCCGGCGGTCGCGGCGGGCGAGTTTGCGGCGACGTAGGTTATGTAGACAGACCCCGGTTCGGCCTCGTCGGTTCGCCAAGTGATACCCAGTCGGGGCGGCTTGGCACCGGGCCAATCGCCTTGGGACGTCATCGCATCGCGCTGGGCGCGACTCTTTTGTGCTGCCAGCGATTCGAAGCGGCGCGCGGCGCGGTACGTTGGCAGGCGGTCGGCATCGGCGGCCGCGACGAGCTTGGACAAAAGGTATCGCGTCACTGCCTCGAGGCCGATGCGATTGATTTTGTCGGCATCGTCGCTGGGGCGATGATAGTCTTCGTGCACACCGGTGTGGAGCATGACGATTGGAATTTGGTGTTCGAGAAACGGCCAGTGGTCGCTGTTGGCGTTGAGTTCCCAGGAGAAGTCGAGCCA
>JANNTD010000574.1:0-2793 GCA_031403315.1 Planctomycetota bacterium | reverse complement strand
CAATAACGCGACGCCCGTAGGTTGGACAATCCTGCGTAACTTGGACAATCCTGTCCGAGCAAAACGAGCCAGCACCGCGCCGCGAAACAAATCAAACTTTCCGGTTGAATACCGTCGGGAGGACCATATTTTCGATTGGCTCGGGTCGACCACATGACTGTGCGCAGCACAGCCCGGCCTCGCCTGTCTTCGAGCGACTCCTCATCGTCGCATCAGCCGGAAGTTTGTCCTACGAAAAAGGCCGCGGCCGACCAAAAGTCGCCACGGCCTTTTTTGCTGCGCCAATCTCTCTCCTTCGGCTGCACTTTCGGGGATTAGGCAGCGTGAGCGAGGAAGGTGTTCAGTAGCGTTTTGATTTCTGGACTCAGCTGGTGTTTCCGTTCAACGGCCGACAATTCGTGTTGGAAGCAGGTTCGTCGTAAGGCATTGCGTCGGTCGGCGTGGCTCGGGCGCCGCGGCAAGCAGTCCCACGGCGAGACCGATCGATCGCAGAGCTGGTCGGCCGTCTTGTTCCAGCCCCACAATTCCACCAGCGTGTGCATCCACAGGTTCAAGTGGTAGCAGGCGACGTTGGTAAACAGGTTGCGGACCTGTTGCTGGCCCGTTCCCCAGACTTCCTTGACGTCGTGGAAGACTTGCTCGATCGACGAGCGATCGGCGAAGCATTCCAAAATGCTTTCGACGCTTGCCGTCGGATCGGTCGAGAAGAACGGCTCCCAGCGATCTGACTCGCGGACGATCACCACGCGAATCACCCCGCGCGCGACCGGCCAAGTGGCCAAGAATGTTTTGTAGGTCTTCAGGACGCGCCGGCCGCCATAGAGCACCACGGCGATTTGCTTCCAGCCTCGTCGATGAGCAGCGCGCTTGGCCAGCGAGATCGCTTCGAGACCATACTTTCGAGGGCCGCCCCGCTGTCCCTCGCGGCGTGGCGGCGGCAGCGTGCGCAGGCCGGCGTCCCTGCGGAGCCGGCTGACAAACGTGACTTTCAGCGGCAGGATTTCCTTGAGCAACGAGCGGTAGGCGTACGCGCCGTCGGCCACGACCCACAACGACTTCTCCAGCGGACGGGCGGCTTTTTCGGCCCATTTCACCAGTTCCGCCGCCAGTGCCAGCTTCGTGCGAAACGTCCAGCGACAACGTCCGTCGAGCTTGGGCAGATCCTTGGCTTTGACGTACAACAACGCCCGCAACGGCAGGCCGATCGCGTGCCACTGCGGATGTCGCACGACCCAGGCCAACGTGACCCAGATGTGACCATATACGAATTTGTGATCGTCGGGCCCCGAGGTTGGATTGTGATGCAGGCCGGCGCCTTCGACGTTCGGCCCATAGCGCCGCGTCGGCGTGTCGTCGAGTGCCAGCACGATCCGCTCGCCCAGCGGCAACTTCGCCAGCAACAACTGGAACAGCCGCGTGGAGAGCGGTTCGATCTTGCGTCCCAGGCTCCCCAGGAAGTAATAATAGTCGTCGAAGTCGGCGAGCACTCCCTGAGCCCGCAGCCACGTCGTGACCGTGCGGCGTCCGCGGGCCAGCAACAGCCCGGCCAGCACGATCGGCAATCGCCACGCACAGCGGCTGTCGAGCACTGGCGTCAAGAGTTCGATCCACTCCGACCACTCCTCCGGCACACGCCGGACACAATACGAATTTCTGGCAGCCATCCTTGGCTCTCCTGTTCACGGGAGGTACGGCTAATACGTACCGTGATGGGAGAGCCATTTTTATTACACCCAACGCTATTCACCAAACCCAATTCCCTCAATTGACTTCTCCAAAAGTGCAGCCTCCGGGAGAGGCCGCGAGTTATCGAGCGGGTGAGGGTCCTTGCTCCCCAATTTGCAATTTGCAATTCTCATTTTGCAATTTGCAATCGCGACCGACTCTCGACCCTGGGCCCTCGACTCTTCTCAACGTCTCGATGCTCCCTTACCGAACCGCTCCCCTGCGTAACTCTTCGAGCGAATAAAACGTATCTCGCCAAAAGACGCCGCCTTGCCGAGTTGTCACCCACGCCGAGTTCAGCATCGCGTAAAAAAGCACTGGAAAGACCAAGGGCGTCAGTAGCGCGCTACCGCCACCCCAGCCAAGTCGCCGCGCGAAGACGTACGCCGGAACGCTTAAGGTTAGCATCGCGAGCCCTGCGGCTACCCCGACCGCAGTCCCTGTAAACGGGCCGACGATGGCGACACACCAGAACATCATGCCCCCCAGGCCCGCAGCCAATGCGGTCGCCAGCCGGAAATCCATCGCCGCGAAGTAGTTCTTCTCCATGATTTGGATCATTCCCCACACCGTCGTCCCCCAGTGGCACTCCACGTCGTCGCCACCGATGTAGCCGCGAGTCCGTCTTCCCGCGCGGCGTAACAGGAGTCCAAGCCTGACATCATCCAAGACCGTCAGCCGCAGTGCCTCGTAGCCACCGCATTCTCGATACGCCGCAGCCCGCACCAGATTAAATGCACCCATACCCTGATACGCCTTCGGCCGGTCGCGGTTCACACCCGAGAACCAGTTCGTCAGCGTGATCAGAAAAGCCAGATGCCAGGCCTGGGCGCCGAGGCTTTTCGCGTCGGTCCCCGGAGTGAGCGTGACGTGATCGGCTCCCTCGCGCTCGGCCACTCGCAACGCCCGTGCGATCACGTCGGGCTTCAGCCAACAGTCGGCATCCGTGAATAGAATCCAGTCCCCTTGGGCGTTAGCGGCGCCGAGATGACAGGCATAGCATTTCCCCAACCAGCCAGCGGGCAATTCACAAACGCGCTGCGTACGTACGCGGTCATCCTGCTGGGC
>JANNTD010000573.1:0-2930 GCA_031403315.1 Planctomycetota bacterium | reverse complement strand
GCCGAGAGTCACTGTGCGCAACTTCATCCAAGTGTTTCCTTCTACGATGCGCTCTCAATCGTCGCGTGCATCGAGCCTTTGCAATTCTTCATCGCTTTATCTTTGCCATAGGCGATGATCTGATCCCGCTTCAACTCGGCGTGCTCTTGGGTCGTCGTGAGTACGATGGCTCGCCCGTCTTTGTCCACCGTTTCGGCAATCTTGTGACATTGTTCCTGCGTATGCCCGAACAGCTCGCGGAGCATCTGTTCGACGTAGTCGTAGGAGTGGTCGTCGCTATCCCAGAGCAGCACGTGGTAACGCGGCACCTCGCGCTGCTTGCGTTCCCGCTTGGTCTTGGGCTCGGCGACGACGGTCCCCGCTCCGGCCGAGTCGCCGCCGCCGGCTTCTTGCGAGTTCATGGTCTGCGCCCCCGCATGCTGTGGTGTAACCTGTTGCGCCCCATTATATTGGACGGCCACCGGATGGCCAACCATGACAGCTATCGACAACTACATCGAATCCCACCGTCAGGCCTTCGTCGACGACCTGGCCGACCTGCTGCGAATCGCGAGCGTCAGCGCCGACTCGCGCCATGCCGACGACACACGCCGGGCCGCCCTATGGATGGAAACGCAGTTTAAGCAATTGGGGCTGACGACCGAGCTCGTCGAGACGGCCGGCCATCCGCTGGTGTTCGCGGAGACGCCACCGGTGCCCGGCAAGCCGATCGCGCTCGTGTATGGACACTACGACGTGCAGCCGCCCGATCCGCTCGGCGAGTGGACCACGCCGCCGTTCGAGCCGTCGATCCGCCACGGCAACATCTATGCCCGCGGTGCGACCGACGACAAAGGCCAAATGCTCACGCACGTCAAAAGCGTCGAAGCCTGGATCCGTTCCGGCCAGAAGCTGCCGCTGCAAGTGAAGTTTCTCATCGAAGGCGAAGAGGAAGTCGGCAGCGCCAACCTCGAGCCATACGTCGCCGAGAATCGCGATCGTCTCGCCTGCGATTGTGTCGTGATTAGCGACTGCGGCCAATTCGCGCCGGGCATTCCGGCAATCACCTACGGCCTCCGCGGCATCGCCTACTACGAACTCAAGCTCACCGGCCCGCGGCAGGATTTGCACTCCGGCACTTTCGGCGGCGGCGTCACCAACCCCGCCGGTGCGCTGGTTGCGATGCTCGCGTCGCTCAAGGACGCAGACGGACGCATCCAGGTGCCCGGCTTCTACGACGACGTTGTGCCGCTCACCGACACCGAGCGTGATCAGTTCCGAGAACTCCCGTTCGACGAAGCCGACTTCATGCGGCAACTTGTCGTCGACGGCCTGTCGGGCGAAGCGGGCCACACCACGCTCGAACGCCGTTGGGCCCGACCCACCTGCGACATCAACGGTCTCACCAGCGGCTATCAGGGCGAGGGGGCGAAGACCGTGCTCCCAGCCCGCGCCAGCGCGAAGTTCAGCTTCCGGCTGGTGCCGAATCAGGATCCCGCCAAGATTTCAAAGACTCTAAAACAATGCCACGAAACCCGCCTGACCCCCGGCATCCGCATGGAGCTCGTCGATTTTCATGGCGCACCCGGCGTGGTCGTGTCGCTGGAAAGTCCTTATATTGGTGCCGCCGCCGCCGCCATCGAGGCCGGCTTCGGCCGCCCGCCCGTGTACATCCGCGAAGGCGGCTCGATCCCGATCGTCAACACCTTTGCCCGCGAGCTCGACGCCGACGTGCTCTTGTTGGGTTGGGGCCAGAATGACGACAATACCCACAGCCCCAACGAAAAATTTTCCCTCGCCGACTACCAACGCGGAATCCTCGCCAGCGCACACCTGTGGTCCGAACTCGCCAAACTTCCCGCCTAGTTTGATTTCCCTGTCGCCCGACCCCTCACCTCCGACCTCTTCCTCCCATGCTCGACAGGCGTTTCATTCTCGAAAATCCCGAATTGGTCCAGCAGAACTGCGACCGTCGGGGTGTGAAAGTCGACGTGGCCCGCTTCGTGCAGCTCGAGACCGAGCGACGAACGCTGCAAGCAAAGGTTGAGGATCTTTCGCGTCAAGCCAACGAGGTCAGTAAGTCGATCGGCCAATCCAAGTCGGATGCCGAGCGCGAAGCACGCAAGGAAGACGGACGCAGACTTCGCGAGGAAAAAGAAAAGCTGCAGGCCGAAATCGATCGCATCGGCGCCGAGGCGAACGCAATCCACAACAGCATGCCGAATCTGACGCATACCGACTCGCCCACCGGCGGCGAGGATGCCAGTCGCCAAATTCGCACCGGCACGATCGACGTCCGTTCGATGGGTTTCCCCGTCCTCGACCACGTCGCGCTCGGCGAGCAGCACAACCTGATCGACTTCGAAGGTGGCGCCCGCGTCGCCGGCCACGGCTTCTACTTCCTCAAGAACGAAGCCGCGCTCCTCGAACTCGCGCTTCAGCAATACGCGATCCAACTCCTGATCCGCGAAGGCTTCACGCCGATGATCACGCCCGACCTCGCCCGCGGCGACGTGCTCAAGGGCATCGGCTTCATCCCCCGTGGTCCCGAGACGCAGATCTACAGCGTCGAGAACCACGACCTCAACCTCGTGGCCACCGCCGAGATCACGCTCGGCGGACTCTACGCCGGCCAAACCGTCGAAGCCGACGACCTGCCGATCAAGATCTGCGGCATCAGCCACTGCTTCCGCACCGAAGCCGGTGCCGCCGGCCGCGCCTCGCGCGGCCTCTATCGCGTCCACCAATTCACCAAAGTCGAGATGTTCGCTTTCACCAGGCCGGACCAAAGCGAAGACATGCTCAACTACTTTTGCGACCTGGAGTGCCAGATCTTCGACGGCCTCGGCATTCCGTATCGTGTGCTCGACATCGCCTCGGGCGACCTGGGCGGCCCGGCCTATCGCAAGTTCGACCTCGAAGCCTGGATGCCCGGCCGCGGCGAGAACGGC
>JANNTD010000572.1:0-1448 GCA_031403315.1 Planctomycetota bacterium | reverse complement strand
AAGTCGGAGTGCTTCGCACTACGCGTTCTGGAGAATGACCTTCAGCGCCCCGGTCTTCGCGGCGTTGCCGAACGTTTCGTACGCATCTTCAATCTTGTCGAGCTTGAAGTGGTGGCTGATGAGCGCCTTCGGTTCGATCTTGCCGGAGGTCACCATCTTTAAGAGCACCGGCACCGTGGAGGTATCCACGAGCCGGGTGGTTAGCGTGATGTTGTGCGACCACAGCCGTTCGATTTGGAGGGTCACACTCTTGCCGTGCACGCCGATGTTCGCGATATGGCCGCCGGGAGCGACGATCTCCTGGCACGTGTCGAAGCTGGCAGGCACGCCAACCGCCTCAATCGCCACGTCCACGCCTTTGCCGCCGGTCATCGCCATGATGAGCTCGACCGCCTTGCCGTTCGTACTGTTGATAGTCGTTGTCGCGCCCAGCTTCTTGGCTACCTTCAGCCGGTTGTCGTCCAGGTCCACCATGATGATTTCGGACGGTGAATAGAACCTCGCTGTGAGCAGTGCGGCGAGGCCAATCGGTCCCGAGCCGACGATGGCGACGGTGTCGCCCGGCTTGATCTGGCCGTTAAGGACTCCGCACTCGTGTCCGGTCGGGAGGATGTCGCTCAACATCACCATCGCCTCTTCATCGACCCCCTCCGGGATTCCGTAGAGGCTCATGTCTGCGTGAGGGATTCTGACGAATTCGGCCTGGGTGCCATCGATGGTGTTGCCAAGGATCCAGCCACCGGTAGTGCAATGGGAATACATCGCGCGTTTGCAGTAGTCGCATGCGCCGCAGGCGGTGATGCAGGAGATGATGACCTTGTCGCCGACCTTGAACCGTGAAACGCCGGTGCCGACTTCAGTGACAACGCCGGTACCTTCGTGGCCGAGAATCCGCCCGTCCGTAACGGTTGGGACGTCTCCTTTCAGGATGTGCAGGTCAGTGCCGCAGATGGTGGTGTTGGTGATTCGCACGATTGCGTCTGTCGGTTTTTCGATTTGGGGCATGGGCTCTACGTCCCACGATGATTTGCCTGGTCCGTGATAGACGAGGGCTTTCATCTGGTTGACGCCGGCTTTTTGCGGAGTCTTTTCGAGCGTGGCTACCATTCGTGAATTCCTTACGGATCTCGTTGGGTTTGCCGGGAGCGCCGCTGACGCTGGGGCCGAGAGGCGTGATGCCGTGGGCATCTCCAGCGAGTGTAGGCTCACGAGCGTTCGGGGATAAGGTACGAGTGAACCACGAAATCGCGCCCAGACGGGCTCTCAAAGTGCGTTACCCGCGGGTGTATTGTCGAAGATGAGTCTTCCATCCTTCGCTATTGGCGACGGCTAAAGTCTCGAAGGAGGCCAGAACATGGCGCTGTTACTGATTCTCTTGTTGGTCTTGCTGCTGCTTGGCGGTGGCGCGTATTTCGTGACGAGCAATCTGCTCACCGTCATCGTCGTGG
>JANNTD010000571.1:0-13032 GCA_031403315.1 Planctomycetota bacterium | reverse complement strand
CGGCCTACCAGGAAGGACGGCTGACTGCGCATCAAGAACCCGATGAACCCATCGGTGATGCTTACAAGATCATCGAACCAACCGCCCCTGATTATGCGAAATGCTAGCGAAATGTCCAGTCCAATTCCGGCCAAATGGGGTAGGGCGGGGCCGCTGGGCAGATTAGATTGCGGGAGCGTATCTGCGGGTGCTGCAAGGGTTTGCTGATTTCTGTCAAGCTGGGAGGAGCACGAAGAATGTCCCGAGAATCACGCATTCTGGCCGGCGTCCTGCTGGTGACCTACCCCACCGTCATTCTCGGCGGTGTCAGCCTGTTGTCACTGTTGGTGTTTACGGACGAGTATGCCGCCAACCGACCGCGGCAAGTTCCCAGGCCTGTAAATCCTGTTATCCTGTCCGGCATGCTCACCGCTCAAGAAGTCATCGACCGCCTACAGCTCGTGCCGCTCACGATCGAAGGCGGACACTTTCGGGAAACCTATCGGTCGCCACTGCGGCACATGGGCCATGCGCTGCCGGCTGAATACGGCGGCGAGCGGAATGCCTCGACCGCAATTTACTATTTGCTCAAGCCCGACACATTCTCGGCCATCCACCGCGTGAAGAGCGACGAAGTGTTTCACTTCTACGCCGGCGACCCGGTCGAAATGCTGCAACTCTGGCCGGACGGTGCGGCAAAGGTCGTCTTGATCGGCAACGACCTCGCCGCCGGCCAATCGCCGCAAGTCGTGGTCCCCGCCGGCGTCTGGCAAGGCTGCCGACTCAAATCGGGCGGCCGCTGGGCGCTCATGGGCTGCACCGTCGCCCCCGGCTTCGATTACGCCGACTTCGAAGCGGCCCCGCGAGCACAATTGCTCCGCGACTTCCCCGAAAACGCCACCCTCATCACCACTCTCACACATCTCTGATAACGACGGACCTGTAGCCATTCCTAACACCCATCCCATCCCCTCCTTCGCCGAGCCCAAGCGCCCAGACGCTCATCCATTGCGATTGGGAGTACCCAGAACATGGGTCTTTGGCGGGAGCATCACGTTGTCAAATGTCTGAGTGAACATCGCGGCCGCAAAAAATGCGACAGCTCTCAAGGTTTCGGTACCAATGTTGACCAGATCGTGACGCAGGGGAGTGGGAAGAGCAAAAACGCTGCCGGGTCCGACGATGTGTTTGGTGCCATCTTCCAGGTGCAATTCGCCTTTTCCAGCGATGATGTACTGCGTCTCCTCGGTAGCATCGGTGTGCCAGCCAAGCCGACCTCCAGGCTCAATTTCATACACAATGGTGGATGATTCTGTTGTGCCATGTCCGCCGTAGAGGACAAAGGCGCCATTCCACTTTATGGTTGATTCGTCTTCGCCGCGAACCGGAGTTCTTTCAAGGTCGTTGGTCTCAACAATGGTCGCGTTCATAAAAGTCCTCCGGCTCTACTTTCACTGATTGATAGAAATCTCGCTCGACTCGGAATCCCTATCCGAAAAAGTAGGGACGCCGTGCTCTCCCAAAAGGATAGCACGCCGGCGTCTTCTCCGCCCAGCACGCTGCGAATGCGGAACAATCCGCAGAAATGAACTGCAGCTCGACCATGACCCCGAGTCGCAATCCGCCAATTAGGAATGCCCCTGGCCGAAATTAATACTTGACTTCGGCACGCAATGTGGGTATAAACATATGTCCACTATTGCTCTTTGGCAACTTGATTCACGACCATCCGGAACGATCGGGCTCGCTGCCGTTGCCGCTACCGGTTTGCCAACACATAAGGGCTGTTGGTTGCGCTCACCGTGCGCGCGGGATCGATGATTTTCCAGCCGTGCTCCAGGTTCCGAGCCTTCCTGCTAAAATCTGTCGCCTTCGAGGAATCTCCGAGGATTCTGCAAGACGACAAGCGAGCGCTGTCGCCTTCGTTGGCGACGGGGCCTGATTGAAGTAGCGCGCCGCCTTATTGAGACTAGGCAGTACTTGGGAAGCTTGCCCCTTGCGAAGAGACTTGTCCCCTTCCGGGAAATACGCAAGGGGACAAGATCGGCTTATTGAGACGGGGCAGGCGTTCCCGCGGCTTGCGTCTCCGCGGTTTAGGGCTTCGCTTCCCGTGGCTTAGCATACCAATCGCGGAGCACGTCCTCCGCTTGCTTGCCATAGACGCAAAAGCTGCGGTCGGTGGCGGCGGCGGATTTGTCGTACAACCGCGCCGGCCAATCCCACCAACACCAGCCCATGAACCACGGCTCGTCCCAATAGGTCTCGAACATCGCCTGGTAGTAGTTGGCCTGTTCCTGCTCGTCGGTCGGCCAGTCGGCTCGCTCGTCGACGTGGGCCCAGGGCGTGTGGGCACAACCTCGGACCGGCGTCACCCCCGCCTCGATGAACAAGATCGGCTTGTTCCACTTGGCGCTGACCGCGGCCAAATGCTCGCGGATCGGTTTCATCGCCGTGCGAATTTCTTCGAGCGAAGTCGTCTTTTCGGTGGCCGATTCGAGCGGCCGGCCGTCGGCGTGCGGGATTCCATGATAGGCGCTGATGCTGATGAAGTCCAAAACGTCGAACCACTTTACTTTGTCTTCGCCGCCGTGGTTCACGTCGTAGGTGATCTGGCCATGGTACACATCGCGAACTTTGGCGATGAGGCTGCGCCACTTGTCTTCAAACTCTTCGGTCGAGTTCATCTCGCAGCCGAGGCAGAGGACCGGCACCTTTTTCTCTTCGGCGATCTTCGCGTAGTGCACGATGTAATTCGTGTAGTCGTCCCACCACTGATCCCATTTGGCGAGGTCCTTCACTTCGCCCTCGCGCATCTTTGGTACTTCGCCCCACGGATCGAACTCCCCCGTGATTCCCGCTGCCCGCTCCTCGTCGGTGACCGGCCGGTAGAAGCGAATCCACGCCCGCCACACATCGTCCGCAGAGTTTACCACCGGCTTGAGGATCGGCTTAAGCCCCTTCGCGCGGGCCACGTCGATGGCGAGCCGCAACTCGTCGTCGGTGACCATGTTTGGATTGCCGTCCGCAAACAGAATCTCCGGCGTGTCGAAGGTCGTCATGTTCGGGGCGAACGCGATGCAGACCCACTCGGTCCCCGTGTCGGCGAGCTTCTGGAGTGACTCGGCCGCTGCGGGCGCAGCGTAGTCGCCTCGGCTGCCGACCCAGCCCCAAGAAAATCCCTTGATGAATCCGAGGGACTTGGGATCCAGCTTCGCCTCCTCGGCAAACAGCGACGCGGAGTGAGCAACCAGCAGCAGCACCACAACGGCGGCTAGCGCAAAAGTGCGGAGTTTCATGACGATTCGCCTGAGAGACTACAGAGAGCAATGGGAGTAAAGAGCTTTACTACGAATTATTTGCCTGACGCATGATACCCGCCGCCAACGATTCCCGCAAACTGCAGGGCTGGTCGACCCGCGGCCGAGAGCGATACGATGGACCGGCAAACAAGGAGCTAACGCAATGAAATTGCTACGATACGGACCCGTTGGCGAAGAAAAACCGGGGATGCTGGATTCCGCCGGACAGATTCGCAGCCTCAGCGGAGTGATCGACGACGTTGCCGGCGCGGCCCTCTCCGCCGCCTCGCTCGTGAAGCTGCGGGCGATCGACCCGGCGACGCTGTCACTCGTCGAGTCGCCGGTCCGTCTTGGTCCGTGCGTCGGCCGTGTCGGCAAATTGATGGGCATCGGCCTCAACTACGCCGAACATGCCGCCGAGACCGGTGCGAAAATCCCCGCCGAGCCCGTTCTCTTCATGAAGGCCACCAGTTCGATCAACGGTCCGTACGACAGCCTGGTCCTCCCGCGCGGCTCGCAGCAAACCGATTGGGAAGTCGAGCTCGGCGTCGTCATCGGCGAGAGAGCCAAATACGTGAGTGAAGAACAGGCCCTGCATTACGTCGCCGGCTACTGCGTCTCGCACGACGTCTCCGAGCGTGCGTTTCAAAAAGATCGCGGCGGCCTTTGGGACAAAGGCAAAGGCTGCGACACCTTCGGCCCGCTCGGTCCTTGGCTCGTCACCAAGGATGAAATTCCCGACCCACAGCATTTGAAACTCTGGCTCGAAGTGGATGGTAAACGGATGCAAGACGGCTCCACCGGCACGATGATCTTCCCAGTGAAAATGCTGGTGAGCTATTTGAGCCAGTTCATGACGCTTCACCCCGGCGACGTGATTACGACCGGCACGCCGTCGGGCGTCGGCATGAGCCGCAATCCGCCGGTGTTCCTCCGCGCCGGCCAAACCGTACGGCTCGGCGTCGACGGCCTCGGCGAGCAGCGGCAGCGGATCGTTGCCGACTGATTTAGCTTGTGCGACTCGGCGATCCTCAGCTGTACCCGAACCACACATAGTGGAAAAACAGCGGGGCAGAGTAGGTAAGGCTGTCAACGCGGTCGAGAATGCCACCGTGGCCCGGCAGCGAATTGCCGGAATCCTTCACGCCCAAATCGCGCTTGATCGCCGAGATCGACAGGTCGCCCGCGACGCCGGCGAGCGCAATCAACAGCCCGCCAAGCGTCGCATGCCAGCGGTCCATGAACGTGAGCCACGGCCCGATCGCGGTCGCGAGTGCCGTGGTCGTCGCCACGCCACCAAGAAAGCCGGCCAGCGTCTTGCCCGGGCTCACCGCGGGCGCGATCCGAATCCGACCGAACGACTTGCCCCACAGAAACTGAAAGACGTCGTTCAGCTCGGTGAGCATCACTAGAAACAAGAGTAGGCCGGGGCCGGCGGATGCTACCTCCGCGTCGCTCGACCACTGTGGCAGCCAACGTGGCGCCGCCCCTGGTTCCATCACAAACAGATACGCGGCATGCGACAGGCTAAATACGGTCGTCATCAGCCCCCAGTGCAAGACGCTGGTCGACTGGATGAAGCCTTCGGTCTTCCCCATCAGCACCAGCCGCGTGGGTAAAAACAGGAACGCGTACACCGGGATGAAAATGATAAACATCCCGTACCATTCCAGATAGATCCACAGGTACTGCAGCGGAACGCACAGGTAGGCCCAGACAAGGACGCGCCAATCGGCCACCCGCGGCGGAACGAGCGTCAGGTACTCGCGTAGCGCGAGTCCGCTGACGCACGCAAAGAACACGATCGCCCCGCCGCGACTGAGCAGCATCGACAAGACAAACAAACCCACAATCACCCACCACGTTCGCACACGCGCGCGCAGCTCGCTGAAATCGCGTTCCGGAGAGCGCCGCTTGAGCAGAATGGGTGCCACGCTCGACGCCGCGAGAGCAGCCACGATCGCCAGGAACACCCATCGCACTGCCGGGCTTAGATGGTCGAGTGTCATCGTGGCGAACGATCAGTGAAGAATCGAGCAATAGGCCGCGATCAACGTTTCACGGCCAGCGAGACGCTGAAGATCCCCTCATCATCAATCACCATCCGCACCTTCTCGAAGCCCACCGAAGCAACGAGTTGGTCCATCTCGGACTGCGTGCGACAGCGCATCACCCAGGGCTCGCCGTCGCGGTTCGGCAGCACGCGGGCAATCATTTCCTGCTGCGGATGCCACGGCTGATTGGTGTAAATCAGCAATCCGCCGGGTTCCAGCAGGTCCGCCAGCCCGCGGAGCGATTCCAGCACCGGCGCATTTGCGGGGAATAACTCGTAGAGGCCGGACACGATGGCGATACTCGGCCGCGGCCCGATGGCGGCAATTGCATCGCGGTCGAATGCGTTGCTCTCGCGGTACGTGGCAGAGGTAATGCCCATGGCTTGGGCCAGCTTGCGGCCGGCCGCGAGTCCACCCACGTCGCGATCACAGAGCATCGCCGAAATGTCGCCGCCGCCGTGCCGGGCAATCGTGTCGAGAATGTACCGCCCCGGCCCCGAGGCAATGTCGAGGATTTGCACGGGCTTTCCTTCGCCCTGGACGCGTTCAATCGCCGCGTCGAGCAGTTGCTGCAAGTGGACTTTCCGCTGACGAATGCCACGCCAGCCGGGCGTATCGAGATAAAAGCGGTCGATGAGCCGGCCGACTGCTGTCGAACCGGCCGGTGTATTGCGATAAACGTGGTCGAGCGACTCCCCGGAATCGAAACCAGCTCGCCAGCCAACGGATATGCCGTCGCTCAATCGCCCGACAGTGTTCAACAGCAGCTTCTGCACCGCGAAGTTCCACCACCGCAGCGAGGTCACACTTAGCGGACAGTCGAGCTCGTCGTAAACGCGCTTGGTATGACCGGTCGTATCGGCATTCAGCAGCGACGGCCCTGGCTGCGGCGTCGCGAAGCTCTCGAGCAAGAACTGCCGAGTGCGGTCGATGGGCCGCTGCCGCTCCTGCTCCCAGTACGTGGAATGGAAGAAGTCTGGATAAACTACCTTCTCTTTGACGATCGACGAGAGTCGGGCAAACAGTTGGTGCTGTGGAAGCCTGCGGACGACCCAGTCGTTGCCCGAAATCAAGAGCAGCGTCGGCGTCTGGATCGCGCCGGCGTCCTGGATCAGCCGCGTCGACGTGTCGAACAAATCGAGCAAAATGTTGACCGCGATCTGCGGTGAGTTCAGTTCGTCGCGCGCATATTCGCGTGCCAGCTCCATGTCGTGCGTAAGCATCTTCGGCTTGACGTAACTTCGAATGTATGACTTGGGCTTGAACTTGCGCAAGACGCGCAGTCCAGGAATCGCCAGCGGCACATACAGCTTGATTCGCAGCGCCGGCGTGGCGATCGCCATAGCTCGAATGGGCGGCGCGTAGTCGTGGACCCAGGCGGTTGCCAAAACCGCGCCGACGCTCTGCGCCACCACGGCCATATTTTCGATGGGGATGTCGAATTGTTCGGACAAATGGCGGACGAACTCTTCCGCGTCGCGGACCATGCGGCCAAAGCTCTCGGCATAGCCCCGGTCGCCCGGCGATCGGCCATGCCCGCGGGCATCCCACGCAAAGAACCAAAAGTCCTCCATTGCGATACGGTCAATGAAATCCTGCCAGCGGGCCGAATGCTCGTGTCCGCGGTGAAACAACACCACCCCGCGGCGCGAATCGCCTGCCGGTGCCCAGGCCCGAAAGAATAACTCCACGCCGTCGCTGGTCCGAAGAGTGTGCTCGCTGGCGGTCCGCAAAGTGGCCCGCGTAGGAGAGGCGATTGTTTGACTCATGCTGGAATCCTCTGCCGCGAGCGAGGCGTGAAGGTACAGGTAGTCATGGCGTTCGCTGGTCGTCAGTATTGCCGGATTGTGGACCGGCCGCAATCTCCAGAGCCCGTCGGGAACGGTTGAGGATCGTTGCGGCCGACAGCGCTCCCAAAACCCACCAAACGATGTTCAGCCACCTGCCAGGTTCGACTCCGCAACCCAACAGGAAAAAAACGCAGCCAAACGCAAACGCCCGGTCGCTCTTGCCAAACGGGCCGTCGTAGCGGCGGTCGGCGCCAACCTGCACAGCTACCACCCCGGCCATTTCGCTGATGATCCCCAGCACGGCGACCAGTGTCACGCCGATCGCCGACACGCCGGGTACCAATGCCAGCGGAAGATACAAGCCGGCGTCCGCAACGACGTCGCCTAATTCATTGAGCACGGCCCCGAGCCGCGTTTTCATGCCGTGTTCGCGGGCCAGCATCCCGTCAACCGCATTAAGTGCCATCCGCAAAAACAGCACGACAGGCACGCTCAACAACACGACCCGCGACGCCGGAGCCGCGGCGACCAGCGCCCCGGTTGCCAGCGATAACATCACCGCGGCAAGCGTCACCTGATTGGCGGTCACGCCGCGACCGGCCAGCCAATGTGTGACCGGGCGCAACAGCGCCTGAAATCGCGGCTTCAAATCATATATACTTGCCACTGCTGCCGTCCTTTCGGGACACCAGGCCGCGGCCGGCTTGGAAAAAGTTCTTTACAGCGTGCGTGGCGACCACATACTTGTCAACTACCTTGTCCCAAGAACCGATTCGCGAAGCCGGGCAGTGGCGCGAGGCGCTCGTTCGTACAATCGCGCTCTCGATTCTATTTGTCGTTATCTATGGCGGGACTAGCTGGATCACGTCGCTTCGTTCCGATGTCGGCACCTGGTACTACGCGTGGGAGCGATTCATCCCTTTCGTGCCGTGGATGGTGATTCCCTACATGTCGATCGACCTGTTTTTTGTGGCGGGTCCGTTCCTGTGTCGCGACCGGCAAGAGCTGCGGACTCTCTCGCGGCGGATCATACTGGGGATCATCGCGGCGGGGATCTGTTTCTTGGTCTATCCGCTGCAGCTCGGCGTGGAGCGGCCGTCGGCGACCGGTTGGATCGGCGTCATCTGGAATTGGTTCAAAGGCATGGACCGGCCGTACAATTTGCTGCCGTCGCTGCACATCACGCTGCGGACGATTCTCGCCGACCTCTACGTGCGGCACACGGGCGGCATTCCTCGCCTCGTCGCGCACGTTTGGTTTAGCCTCATCGGCTTTTCGACTCTGTTCACTTACCAGCACCACGTCGTCGACGTGATTGGCGGCTTCATCCTGGCGACGTTTTGCTTCTATCTTGTGGGCGAGGCGCCGTGGCGGCTGCCCGTCGTGCCAAACTCGCGCATCGGCTGGCGATACGCCGCGTTGTGTGTCGTGCTCCTTATGCTGAGCGCCGCTACCTGGCCTTATGGCGCGATCCTTATTTGGCCCGTGATTGCCGTCGCGATCGTGACCGCCGGCTACTTCGCGCTCGGGCCGGGCATCTTTCGCAAGCAGGCCGGGCGGCTGCCGCTCAGTGCCCGGATCGTACTGGCTCCGGTGCTGATCGGGCAGTATCTGTCACTTCTGTACTACAAACGGCAATGCCGCCCGTGGGACGTCGTCGCGCCCGGCGTCTGGATCGGCCGCCGCTTAAACGACGCGGAGGCAGACGCTGCCGTATCCGAGGGCGTTTCGGCAGTCGTCGATTTGGCGGGGGAATTCTCAGAAGCCCGCCCGTTCCTGCGCGTTCAATACCGCCACTTTCCCGTGCTCGATCTGACCGCCCCATCCCAAACGCAACTCGCAGAGGCGGTCGCCTTTATCGAACGAGAGGCAACTCACGGAATCGTCTACGTGCACTGCAAGATCGGCTATTCCCGAAGCGCGGCCGTTGTTGGAGCATGGTTGCTATCAACTCGGCGGGCCGGAAACGTCGTCGACGCAATTTTGCAGTTGCGGGCTGTCCGTCCGGCGATTGTCATCCGGCCAGAGATTCGCCACGCGCTCGACGAATTTGAACGTCGGACTGCCGCCACCGACTAAACTCGGCAGCGGATTTGCTCGACGACTCGGTCCAGTTTGTCCGATGTGCCGATGAGCGTCGCCCGCCGCGACGTGTCGCCGGTCACTTCGAGTTCGATCTCGACGCGATCTTCCGGCAAGAGATGCTCGACGCGATCCGCCCATTCGACGAACGTCAGGCCGTCGGATTCAAAGTATTCGTCCGGGCCGAGCCCCAAGAATTCATCATCATCCTTGAGGCGATACGTGTCGAAGTGGAACATCGGCACGCGGCCTTGCCGATACTCGTTCACGAGCACAAATGTCGGACTGGTGACGCTGCCCGCCGGCACACCGAGCGCCGTCGCCACCGCCTGCACCAGCCGCGTCTTGCCGGCGCCGAGGGTGCCGACGAGCGCGACGACCGTTCCCGGCGGCAGCACGTCGGCGAGCGCCACGCCGAGTCGTTCGGTATCTTGTTCGTTTTGCAGCGTGAGTGTGAGCATGGTGATCCTAGTGCTGCCAACCTTTTGGTTCGAGTGGCATTTGCTCTCCGTTGCCGATGATTTGCCACAGCCCTTGTTCCGCGACCAATTCTCCAACACACGTGATCGGACAGTCGAGCGGCTGATCGCGTACGATCGCGTCGGCCGTGTCGGTCGATGCGGCCAGCAGCAATTCGAAATCCTCGCCGTCGGCAAGCGCATGTTGGAGCGGATCCGGCAACTGTCGAGCCGCCTCCGAGATCGGCACTCGATTCGTGTGAACGACCGCCCCGCAACCACTCTCGGCCGCCAAGCGTGACAGATCGAGCGCCAACCCGTCGCTAATGTCCATGCCCGCATGGAGCTCGTAGCGATCGTGCAGCAGCAGCGCTTCGCGGACCCGCGGCGTGAAATCGAAATGATGTCCCGCGATGCTGCCGCCGAGCGAACCGGTCACGAGCAATTTGTTGCCCGCCCGGCCGCCGCTACGGGTGAGCGGGCCGCGACTCGTAACTTCTCCAAATGCGGTAACGCAAATCACCAGCGGCCCATCGTGCGTGTTCGTATCGCCGCCGGCGATCGCGACTCCAAACTCTGCAGCGAGCGGCAACAATCCTTCATAGAGTGCGATCGCCAACTCGAGCGCTGACCGCCCGCCACCTCCGCCGCGCGGCAGCGCGATCGCCACCACCACCGCCAGCGGCCTCGTCGCCATCGCCGCCAGATCGCTCAAATTCACCGCGAGTGCCTTCCGGCCGACCCGCAGCGGATCGTCGCTCTCCAGCCGAAAGTCAACACCGTCGGAGACGAGGTCGGTGGTGACCACGAGATCTGGCGGCGCTGCTCGCGTCAGCATGGCCGCATCGTCACCCAGCCCCAGCGGCAAGCTCGGGTGAGTCGGCACATGCTCGCGCAGCCAACGGTGAAACTCCGCTTCCATGCATCCACTGTAGAGGATGCCGGATGCCGGATACAGGGGACGTGGAAGTTGGCTGCCCGCTGCGACGCGTTGCTTAGCGATTGGTCGACTTCGTAGCAGCCGACGCCGTCGACGCCATGTCGAGATGCCCGTAGAGCATGCTCTTGCCCCGCAGGACGTAGAACTTCATCGATCCAAGCTCGGCCAGGTTGGGCCGCGTCACGATGTAGTCGATGTCTTGGGTCGAGGCGGTTTCCCAGCCGTGCATGCCGACCAGGACGTCGCCAGGACGGATGCCTTCCGAGGCGGCGGGGCTAGTCGGCCGCACTTCGACGACGCGCATCCCGCCGCGATACCGCGAGGCCCGCTTCTGGAACGTCTCTTTCGGCTCTTCGGTCAGCTCCAGGCCCAACACATCCCAGGCTTTCGAGCAATTTGCCAACTCTAGGTCCATCGTAATCCGCCCACCATCGCGGATCACTATTAGCGGAATCTTTTCGCCGGTCGTGTGGTCCAGGAGCGCCCGCTCCAAATCGAGCGGCCGCTCAACCAACATCTGTGCGACTTCGCAAATCTCATCGCCGGCCCGCAAACCAGCCGCCGCGGCCGGACTATCCTGCTGCACTTCGTCCACCACGAGCGCGGCGCCCGGCTCGTTCGTCGCGTGGGACACGATGCCGTGCCGCTTGTTCTCGAGCTGCTCGACGCTCAGCAATTGCGCCGCAACCGTCATCACCTGGTCGACCGGAATTGCGAATCCAATCCCCTGGGCCCCGGCCCGCACGGCAACGTTGAGGCCGATCATCTCGCCGTCGACATTCATCAATGGCCCACCGGAGTTGCCCGGGTTGATGCTCGCGTCGGTCTGGATCAAATCGTCGTAGGTTTGCGTGTCGCTCACTTGCACGTCGCGGCCCAAGGCGCTAATGATTCCGCGCGTGACCGTGTGCTCATAGCCGAACGCATTGCCGAGCGCGATCACCGGCTCGCCTTCCATCAGGTCCGACGATGTGCCAATTTTGATTAGCGCCAACGGCTCGGTAACTGGAATCTTGATCAATGCCAGATCGCTCTGGGCGTCGCGGGCCACGAGCTCGGCTGTGAACTCGCGATGATCGTAGAGCGTCACCTGAATGCGGCGGACGTCGGCTACGACGTGATAATTGGTGAGAATGTAGCCCCGTTCGTCGACCACGACGCCAGTGCCCATCCCGTTCACTTGCCGCGGCGATTCGGTGCCAGCCGCCGTCTGCACGGCAGGAGCAACGACCTTCTGTCCCTGGATGTTCACCACCGCTGGCCGGGCCGCGCGGACCGCGCGGACCACATAAGTCATCCGCCGCGACGAGATTTCCTTGCCCACCGCCGTGTCGACCGCTTGCACCGGACTGCCAACCAGGAGATAAGCTGCCACGCACGCGCAGATGGCGAGCGACGGGCACCTCGAAGTGCGCGGTCTGTGGGTCATTGGTAGCCGATTCGGGCGGGGTGCGGGAACGGTGCGGGCCGTGACCGTGGCACGATGCGATCGCAATGACGCACGCAGTCTGAATCGGCCCGCCGCTAAGAGCGGCTTAAACGTCGCAGCCGCCGGGCGTCACACTCGGCCCAGTTTCACACCCGTTTTCTGGGCTTTTCGCGCGGCAAGGTGGAGTCTCCGCCCGCGCGATCGACGTACCGCGATCGAAGGTCATCGTCGGGCAAGATTGCTAGCACTTACGGGCAAAGAGCACTGACCGCGGGCGCACCATCGCTGTTCGGCCCGCCGCTGCCATTGAGCAGCCCGTAGCTCGACTCCGGCCGCGACGCGAACGCTGGCTGCACCGGCACCGGAAAGAATCGCCCCGGCGGCAACGGCGAGGGCGGATTGATGCATTGCGGCGGAATGCAGAAGTTAAAGATGCCCGCTTCCGGCTCGTAGAGATGCAGTTTCGGCAAATGATGCCACAGCTTGCGACGTGGAAGCGGTGGGGCACACGCCTCGCTTTCGCATTCAGGACCACACGCGGTATCGAGGCAATCGTCGCTCGGCGCGCCGCACGATGCCTCACTCGATGCCTCGCAGCGATCGCTCGTGCAATCTCTGTCCGGACCGAACAGGATGCTTTCGACCGATTCGAGGCTCCGAGAACCGCCCTCAGGACCCATCACGCAGCCGCTGGGCGCGACGAGGCCCACCAGCGCGGCGCCAAGAAATGCCAGCACGCGAGCTCGCCACAAGGCGGTCCAGGATGGGGGTGCGCAGTCCGTCACGGAGCGCATCATCGACCGTGGGCAGCCAGAAACTTTTGCCTAACAGGCAGTCTTTGCCCAATCTACGGTGCTCGATCGTCCACGGAATCGGACGCCGGCGGTCGCCGGTTGACCAACCACGGCACTGCGGGCAGCCCGAGGAAGACCGCGCGCACCGGCAGCAGTGCGGTGGGCGGCGGGTGTGGCGGTGGCGCGCCGGGGGCCGCGGGGGGGGGG
>JANNTD010000570.1:0-14604 GCA_031403315.1 Planctomycetota bacterium | reverse complement strand
GCTGCCCAACTGGACGCCACCGGCCTCGCCGCTCGGTGCGTCCGGCCGGAATGGCAGCCCGCGTCGCGTGAACGAATCCAGCGCGTCCATCAAGCTCCGTACGTCGAAGCCATTGAGGATATCGCGGCCCGCGGCGGTGGGCGGCCCGACCCGGATACCGTCGTCGGCCCGGCGTCTTACGACATTGCACGGCTCGCGGCGGGCGCGGCGGGCGACGCGGTCGACCGTGTGCTCACCGGCGAGGACCGGACGGCATTCTGCGTCGTGCGACCGCCCGGGCACCATGCGCTCGCGGACCGCGCGATGGGTTTTTGCCTCTTCAACAATGTCGCGATTGCAGCCCGCGTGGCGACCGATGAGCATGGACTCGACCGTGTGCTCGTCGTCGATTGGGACGTGCACCACGGCAATGGCACGCAGGACACGTTCTACGCCGATGATCGAGTCGGCTTTTTTTCGATCCATCGCTGGCCGTTTTACCCGGGCACCGGTGCGGCCGATGAAACAGGCACGGGGGCCGGCCTCGGCGCGACGCGGAATTTGCCGATTGAATTCGGCACGTCGCGCGATGTCTACCGCGCGCGATTTCGCCACGAATTGGAAGAGTTTGCCGCCCGCATCAAGCCACAACTGGTGCTGGTGAGCGCCGGCTTCGACAGCCACCGCGAAGATCCAATCGGTTCGCTCGGCCTCGAGGTCGAAGACTTTGCCAATCTTACCAAGTGTGTGCTCGACGTGGCCAATGTCCACGCCGGGGGCCGCGTGATCAGCCTGCTCGAAGGCGGCTATAAACCGGAACGCTTGGCGGAATGCGTGGCGGAGCATCTAAAGCAATTGTTGCCCGCCGAATAAGGTAGGATGTGCGGACGCTCTACGCTATAATTGCGTATTATGACACGCGCCGAACTCGATGCCAATCTGAAGCAAGCCGTCGCTGTCGGCACACCCGTGGAAGTTGTCGACCCGACGATGCATGAGGTGTTCTATCTAGTCTCAGCGGAGCAATTTCGCGTGATCGCAACCGCGATTGCCGGCGATTTGGATCCGTGTGTCGCTTATCCGCTAGTGGACGAGGTGATGTCCGAGGACGATCTCCACGATCCTCTCTTGGATAGCTACCAGTGAAGTGCGGCGACGTGGTGATCGTCGAGTTCCCGTACGCGGATGGGCAGCGCGGCAAGAATCGGCCGGCCGTCATACTTCAGAATGACCGCGACAACGGCAGACTGACCAACACAGTCGTGGCGATGATATCCGGCAACATCCGCCATGCCGACGAACCGACCCAGGTGTTGATCGAACCGAATCAGGAAGCCGGAGCATTATCGGGATTGCACGGGCCGTCGGTCGTGAAGTGCTGCAGTCTTTTCACCGTCCGGCAGCAAGACATCCGGCAGACAATCGAACATCTATCCGACGGTCTTCAAGACGCGGTGAATCTGGCAGTGAAAATCGCGTTGGGATTGCCGTGACCCAATGTCGCGAATTGCGTTGGAATGCTACTCATCCCCAAACACGCGGGTGCTTTCCTCGCGGCGGATTGGTTGGCTGATGTCGTCGGTGCTGACTTGGACGGTGACGCGCTGGTCACCCGGTTGGACGCCTTTCACCTGGACGCGGTAGACCGTGTCGGTCTTCGGCGCGAGCTGGGCGAGCGGTTCAAACACAACGCCGCCGGCTTGCACGGTGTGACGCGTTTCACCGCTGGCAGAGATGGCTTCGATGCCTGGCGGCAAGGTCACCAAGACTTGGACGTTGGTGGCCGCCTTCGAGCCTTGGTTGACCACCCGAATTTCGTAACTGGTTTCGCCGCCGACTTCGATCGGGTCCTCGGCGTCGCGCAGCTCGAACATGATCGCCGCGAGGCCTTCGACGAGCACGTCTTGCTTGACTTCGTCGGTGAGGCCTTGCTGGGCCTTGCCTTCAATTTCGAGCGTCTGCTGCCCCGCCTCAACGGGCATGGCGACCAGCTCGACTGATCCCTTCTCGCCTTCCGGCAACTGAGCGAGGCTCCAATAGACGGTGTGCGTCGCGGCATCGTACTCGCCCATGTTATTGGCTTTGACGAACTGCATCCCCTTCGGCAATTTCGTCACGATCTCGATGTCGTGAGCGGGCGCGGTGCCGGGATTCTCGACGATGACTTGATACGTGGCGGGGCGTTCGAGGTAGCGGCGTTCGGGTCCCTCGACCGAGAGCTGCAGGGCCGGTGCGATCACTTCGAATTCGACCTGTTGCTGAACCTGCAAGTTTCCGTCGGCACGCGCGGTGAGGGCGTTGACGACGGGGCCGGCCTTCTCGGCGGTGAGCACCAGCTCCATCTCGCGGGTTTCGCCGGCGCGGAGCGTGCCAATTTCAAATTCGAGCGCCGGCCCGGCGGCGTGTTTGACGTTCTCCGGAACGTTTTCCAGCAGCATCACGCCGGTTGCGTCGCCCGTGCCCGGATTGCGGAGCTCGATCTTCACGCGCTGTTCCTGGCCGATCATTACCTGGCCGGGGGCGGTCATGCGGATCGCCAGTTGGGGCAT
The DNA here is from genome assembly GCA_031403315.1 of Planctomycetota bacterium. Lineage (GTDB taxonomy): Bacteria > Planctomycetota > Planctomycetia > Pirellulales > Lacipirellulaceae > DASYDU01. The sequence goes on along the minus strand of JANNTD010000570.1, from coordinate 12,076 downwards.
CGTGCAACGCGTCTTGGCCGAAGCCTGGGCCGTATGCGAAACGGTGGCGACGCTGCCGATTTCGCCTTCGGAGGTCGGCATTAATTCAATTTCGACAGTCCGTTCCTCGCCGGTCGAGAGTGCACCCAAGTCCCACAACAGTTGATTACCGTCGTTGGTGGCGCGCGGCGTCGTGCTCACGACGCGCGTGCCATAGGGAACTTCGTCGCGAATCACGACGTTCTCGGCAGTCTGGCCGCCGATGTTGCGGACTTGCACGGCAAACTTGGCTGCCTTGCCGACCTGGATCTCCAGCGGCGCGAATTTCTGAATCACCAGTGCCGGCTTCTGCGGGCCTTCGAGGGCGCGTTCGCCCGGCCGGCCGGTGCCGTCACTCGTGTTGCCATCACCTGTATTTTCAAAGGATTCGTTCTGGATCGGCAAAGCACCTTCGACAGGTGAACGGCCCATTTGACTCGCGCCGCCATCCGGATCGGTTCGATACGCGGCGCTCGCCGAGTGAATCGCTTCGGGATGATACTCGGCCGGTTCCGGCGCCGGCGCAGCCACGGGGGCAGGGCCAGATTGAGACGCGAATGGATTGACGGCCGAACCCGCACTTGGGTCCGCAATCGGCTCCAATGCTGTCGCGGCCGATGTGTTGTAACGATCGCCCGGCGTCGATTGCGGAGCGGCGGCGGCCAAATCGTCGCCGAATGCCTCGCGGGCTCTCCGGCTCGACACCTTTGCAGCTGTCGCGTCAGCCGACACTTCGGGAACGGGTTGTTCGAATTCCTCTCCCTCGCCCAAATCGTTCGGCTCTTGGCCGCGGGTCACTTCGCCGCGGGTTATTTCTTGCGCCGGAACGGCCGGCAGCATGACCGGCATCGCTTCGGCAGCCTCGTAGCGATCGTCGTCGCTGGATTCGGTGGTCGCCGCGTACTCGGGAGCTACCTGAGGATCGCTTACGACAGCCGGCTTGATCGGCTCGGCTCCGGCCCAAGCACTGGCGACCGCGTCCAGGTCGGACTGCGACAGATCGGCATGGATTGTGGCGGGCGCTTCTTCGGCCACCAGCTCGCCGGGCCCAAATATTCGCGCCGTCCAGGCTCCGTCGCCGAGAGCGAGATAGCCAATGCCGGCGCCCGCTGCCGCTAGCACCGTCGCGAGCAGGACCACGATGACCGTACGACGCTTTGTTCGAGCCATGGTACGAAGCTTTCCAGTGAAGGATGCGAGACGAACGACCGATAAAGGGGGCGCAGCGGTTGCGCACGACTGGGGCGGCGATAGGTAGCAAAAACACGGCCCACCGCAAAGAGCAAATGGATTTGCCGCCGTAGCGAGCGGCGCGGGCGAAACCGATAGCAGCCTCAGGCCTCTTCCAACTCTTCGCTTCCAAGGACGATTCTCATGTTGACCTTCGCCTCGCAGACATTTGCCAACGGCACTTGGACCATCACGCCCGCAGAACCGGCCACGTTGCAACTGGCGCTGGTCGGATTGGGAACGCTAGCGGTTTACGCCATTTTGACGGGCTGGCGACCGGGGCGGACTGCCGCAGTCGGCGGTTCGGCCGCTGCGAAGGAGCTAACGCTGGTCGGCGGCGAAGCGGAAAATATCGCCACGCGGCGTGCGGCTTAGCGCCTGCCGCACGTGTCGAATACTTGGCTGCTCGAACCAGAATGGACATTTGCCATTTGATCGAGTATCACGACCAGTATTAGCAGGCGAATCGGCCTCAGGCGGACAAGGATGTTCGCAATGCTATTTACGCTGTATGTCGCAGTTCTGGCGGCCACACTCTGGGCGCTGCGGTCGTACTTCCTCGACTCCGGCGCGCCGCACGATCCATCGACGATCGAGCTCGCCGCGTTGGCGGGCGTCACGCTGGCGACCTATGGTTGGATGAGGCGTCTGCGGGCGATTCACGCGCAAACGACGGTGTTGGTAGCGGCAGCCGTCGAAAATGTGTCGCCAGCGCCGGTACCGACGCGATATGCCGACGCGGTTGCGGAGGCCGCGCAGGAAGCATCGCTCGAATCGGCGGAGCATGCGGCTTAGCGGAAGTCCGGCGAGGCGTAGCTCGCCGGCTAATTGCGCGTGGAAAACTTGCGGGCTTGGGCGGCGACATCGAGGCCGACCAATTCGCCCCAAGCGGTGAGTAGCCGTCCGAACGTTGGCCCTGGTTTGCCGCCACCAATTTTCTGTCCATTGCACTCGACAACCGGCAGCAGGCACACCGACGTGCTGGTGAGCATCACTTCGTCGGCTGAGCGGAGCTCGTCGGGCGTCATGCGTCGACGCATGAACGGGATGCCGAGCCGTCCAGCCAACTCGTGAACGACTTCCAAGCTGATGCCCGCGAGCACGTGATCGTCGGGCGGCGTGGAAAGGCCTTCGTGCTCGCGGTAGATCAGCACGTTGGCGGTTGTCGACTCGGCAACGAATCCCGCTTGATCGAGCAGAATGGCTCGGGCACCGGGCTGTTGTGCGGTGGCCCGCTTGTCGGCCAGATAGTAGTGCATCCGGCTGCGACATTTGAGCTCCGACGGCCAGCAATTGTCGGGCACCTGGCGAATGTCGCTCAGCACGACCGGTATGCCCCTGTCGTAAGCGGCCGCCCACTGATGAAACTGCAGCGGCCACCCTTGTACACAAATCGTCGGACGGCCGCTGCCGCTCGCGCCCGGCGTAACGAAAGCGTTAATGGTCCAATCGTCGTCGGACGCGATCTGACCCGCATTCTTGGCGACAAACTCGAGAACGGCGCGGCTCAATTCGTCCGTGATCGCGGCCGCGTCGAGCCCGACGATCTCCAGCGATCGCTGCATGCGGCCGAGATGTTCGCTGAGCCGAAAAATCCGGCCACCAAAGGTGCGGAGCCGCTCGGTGACCGTCGCACCTAAGAGGAAACCGACGTCGTCGACCGCGACCGTCAGCTCATTCGCAGGAATCCAATTGCCGTTTGCGTAGGCCAGAAGCGTGTGCATGCGTGCGTAGCCTGCGCGGCTAGTTAGCTGCCACGACCGGTTGGCCGATGGCGCTGGCAAAGTGCCCGATCTCGCTCGTCACGCCGGGCGCCGACAAATAGCAGAACAAATCGTGTTCCGAGCCGACGTAGCGGCTCACGTTGAGTTCGACGATCTTCGACGCCGCCACCGGATCGACGCACGTCGGACCGCAGAAGCCGAGCGCCTGGGGGCGGCCGCAGGTGGCGGAGAAGTGATATAACTTCATCGCCCGATCTTCGCAATTGTTCACGAGCACCATTTGATTGACCATCCCCATCGCCTGGCCGTGGTAGCGGCCGGGGCAAAGCCAATCGGAATTCAGCGCCGCGGCGAGGAGCACGACATTGGCCGGCCGGCGGTTGGAATGCTGCAGTTCGGCAAGCCCCATGTTGCCGAGGCTGCCGCCGCCCAGGATGTGGAGCGAGCCCGTGACGATTCGCGCTCCGAAGCTGAAACCGACCATCGTGATCGGCGTTTCGGCCGGGAGCTGATCAACGAACCAGGCCAACTGGCAACCGGCGGGTCGCGTACGAGCCGCTTTCGCGCGAACATCCTTCAGCGGCCCAGAGATTTGAGCCGCCGGCCAGGAGAAAATCACGAACCGAATCGGCGCAGCATCGCTCTGCCGCACGATGCGGCGGTAGGCAGCGAGTCCTTCGCACTTGGCGTCCCAATTGGTGAGGCGATTGCCGTGGACGAAGATCACGGTTGAAACGGACGAGTCCGCCGCAACCACGCCTCCGAGATTCGATACTTGCCACTGACGACAGCCCGACTCGTCCGTCGCCTGGTAGGATTCGATCTGGACGCCGTCGGCCAATACCGCCGGATCACAACAGCCGCCGACCGGGCGAACATTGACCAGAACAATTTCGTCCTGGGCGCGAATTCCGTTCGCGAAAGTGCTCGCCTCGACGAGAGTTTCGCCACAAGCGAACGCCGCAAGTATCGCCGTGAACAGTACGAACCGGACTCGGATCGCCGCGCGAGCCATCGCGCCGCGCGCTAGAAGAATCAGACTCATCGTTGTACGCCCTACTATCCGCCCAAGTGAACGCGATTGAACCGCCCCGCAGCGGTTCTTTTATCCATCGACCGCACCGGTTGCGGAATTTGTGGAAAGTGTACCACCTTTTCAACATTGGCGCGAGTCGGATGTTGAAAAAAATCATCCGTTGCGTTTGCACATCATCCGGCGTGATGTAGAGTTCCTTGACCCGCCGCTCGACCGCCCGGTGCGAGCACCCAAATATGTCGATTCTGCCGCGAAAAACGGTGCCGGCCACCGTCAGCCGCGCCTGCTGGGAACGCAGGCTGGCCGAATTGACACCCCGCCACTGGATGTCGCGATCGGACCTCATGTCAGGATCGGACGTCCGACGGAGCGACCCCAAGCAGTAATTCCCGGACTGCTGATGAGAGGAGACCGAGAAGATGAAAAGAGCATTGACTTTGCTGGCCGTAACGATGATGACGGCCACGTCGGTGGGCTGCAACTGCTGCCCGTGTTTGCGCAACATCTGCCCTTGGAACGTCTGTGCACCGGCAGCTTATGGACCGGCGCCCGTGGCGACGTACGCGGCCGTGCCGGCCTGCCCGCCGACCCCGGTGTATGCGTCCGCACCAGCCATGCAGATGTATGCCGCGCCGCAGCAGTATACGGTGCCACAGTATGCGGCGCCGCAGCAGTACGCGATGCCCGCCCAGCCGGTCTACAGCGAAGCCGCTTGCGGAACGCCGACTGCCTGCCCGACCTGCCCGACCTACCCGTGCGAGTCGAGTTGCGGCATGCAATACTCGGTCGCAGATCCTGGTTGCGGCTACATGGACGTGGGCTACGGCGGCATGCCACAGCAACAACAGATGATGATCGACCCGGCTCCGGCTCCGTAAGCGAGCCGACGGTCGCCCGAGATACAGCCGCCCGATCTACAGCCGCCCGACGCACAGCATTGCCAGTTGAGAAACCATTCAGTTGAAAAACCAATAGGCCGCTCCCGACAGTCACCGGTATCCCGCCCTCCCAGTCCGGTGCCCCGCCGAGCGTGCCGCGTGGGTTGAAGTCGTCCGGGACATTCAACCCGCACAAATGCCCTGTTCGGCCGCGCCATCCTGAAGGCGGCCGAGCAGGGCTGTTTTTGTTGGCAGATTGCGGGGCACCAATCGCTTGCGGCTTAGCGCGACCTCCCAACTGGCAACGTACAATGGAGGTATGAGACCGCGTATTCTGCGATTGCCCGTCTTTAATTTGCAATTTGCAATTTGCAATTTGCAATTTGCATTCATTTGCTTCTCGCCGGCTTTGCTTCCGGATCAAACAGCTACGGCCCAAGTTCTCGACGACGCCCCGACTTCCGACCGCGTCAAATACGGCCCGCCCGATACCATCCGCATCCGCGTCGGCGCCGAGATCACGGCCAGCCGCGGCGCCTGTCGCAACATCACGGCCCTGGTTGCCGTGCCGCTCGATTGTCCCGAGCAGCAAGTGAAAATCATCGACGAGGAGACTTCCGGCGAAATCGGTTCGGTCGACTACCGGCCACTCACGGGCGGCGACGTCAAGCAGATGGTGATCTCGATTCCGCGACTCGCCTCCGGCGCGACGGCCATAGCCACGGTCGATTTCGAAGTTACGTCGCGGCCCATTCTGCCGCCCGAGAAGACCGACGACCTCGTCATCCCCAAGCGGCCGCCGCGACCGGTCCGGCAATACCTCGGCGGCAGCCCCTACATCGAGACCAAGCATCAGAAGATCCGCGCGCTCGCCAAGGAAGTGTGGGCCGACCTCGGCGAGTCGGCCACCGATTGGGAGCGGGTTGAGGCGATCTACGACTACGTGCTCGAGAAGGTTGAATACGTCGAAGGGCCCGACAAGGGCGCGCTCGACGCGCTGCGCGACGAGCAGGCCGATTGCCAGGGCCGCAGCATGCTGTTCATCGCGATTTGCCGGGCGAACAAAATTCCGGCCCGCATGGTCTGGGTCGACGGCCACGCCTACCCCGAGTTCTATCTCGAAGACGCCGAGGGGCGCGGCTATTGGTTCCCCTGCGAATCGGCCGGCACGCGGGCGTTCGGCGAGATGCCACTCGCGCGGACGATTCTGCAGAAGGGCGACAACTTCCGGGTGCCCGAGCGGCCAAAAGACCGGCTCCGCTACGCGTCCGACTACATGGTCGGCCTGCCGGTCGGCAATGGCGGCAAGCCGAAAGCGAAGTTCATCCGCCAGCCGCTGGTGGATTGAAATGGGGCACGCTGGGTAGGCAGCTCTTGCCCCAAAGATGATCACAATTCCGCCCCTGGGTTCTTGCGAAGAATTCCCGAGGTTTGATCAAAGATGATCACAATTCCAGCGCGAATTGAGATCATCTTTTGGCGACATTCGCTGGGGGGCGCACACTGCCTATTGTGCCAGCGCCTGGAGGGCCGCTTCTTCCAACCCGTCGAAGCCATTCCCCGCCCAGACCGACCGGCCACCCTTGTCGAAGAGAATCAGCGTCGGATATTCGTGGACGCCGAGGATATCCAGCGGAATTTGTGCACCGTATCCGATCGGCCAATCGAGGCCGGCGATGCTCTTCACGAAGGCCTCGGCGCGCGGCACGTCGCCGCCTGCGTCGGGCGTCAATCCGATAAGCGCAATGCCGGAGTCGCGGAACTTCTTGTGGAACTCGACGAGGTGCGGCATCGCCGCGCGGCAAGGCGGGCAATCGACGAACCAGCAGTCCAATAGCACGACCTTGCCGCGCAAGTCTTCGTTGCGGAGCGGCGCGGCGACGTTGAACCAGCCGGACACTTCGAGCGGCGGCAGCAGCACGCCTGTGAATTGCGGCTCCGACGGGCGACTCGCACGCATCGACACGTAGGCCACGACCGCGATCGCCACCAGCAGCACCACGAATCCGAACGAGCCGCCCTCGCGCGGTGCTTTGACTGGTTCTCTGGAATCACTCATCCGTGTTCTCCCCGACTGTGTTCTCCCCGACCAGCGGTCGCGGCTTTATGTTGGCGGAATCCTGTCATTCAATCCTTCGCCGCACGCGGATCATCTTGTCGACGTTGAGATCTTCGCCCGGCTTGAAGCCGACCGGCTCGGTGCGGTCGATGATGTAAAACGCCCGCTGCCGCTTGGTGTTCCCCGTATCGGTGCCGAGCTCCTCGCCGAGCGTGTAGCCCTCGGGATAGACGCGGTCGTAGAGGGCGCGGGCTCGAACCGTGGCATCATCCGCGTCGTTCGCCGTGCCGCCGAACCGCTGTCGCACCGACAGCCTGGTCGCGGCAGTCGGAGGGTTCCAATCGGGCGCTCGCTCGACCTCGAAGTAGCCGACGGTGACCCAGATCGCGTAGACATTCGACCGCGTCGTCACGAGATTCCCCAGCCGCGTCATCGGCTGGTACATCATGCCGGGATTCCGCTCGGCGTCGATCGCCGGCTCGGGCAGCGACTCGCTGAAGAGCGGGATGCCGCTCGACTCGAGGGCATTGTTCGCCGACGGCTTGATCCGCAACGTATCGCCGTCGATGCCCGACGGGACATCGATAGTGCCAAACCCAGCCTCGCGGACGTCGTCGACGATCCCATTGCCATCATCATCGACACCGGCGATGCCCCAAGCGATTCGGTCGAAATTGCTGCTCTGCGATGCAAACGGGTTGGTGATGAGCATATCGTCGTCGGCACGCTGCCAATGATGGCCACGCAGCCAGGTAGCATCTACGCCGGGCCGCACCATATTCGACAACGGCACCACATCGCCGGCGTCCGCTGACCGGAATGGATTAGAGAATACCGACGGGAAGTCGCGGTTGAGCCCGAAGGCAAATGTTTCTGGTTGGATTTGCGCAAGATCCATCTTTTCGACAGGATCTGATTCTGCAGGATCGGCCACATACTGTGCGTAGCCGCGACGGCTGAGCGCGACGTCGCGCCAGGCGGGCCCGAAGTGGCCGAGCTGCAGCACATTGCTCGTCGCATCGAGCAAATTGCTATCGCCATAGCGGTGCATGATGCCGTCATAGACTTCCGACCAATGGCGGACAAATCCGCTGGATTCGACGCGGCGTCGGCCGGTGACCGTGTTGAGATTCACGCGCCCCGGATCGCGCTCGCGCGAGACCTTGTTGAAGGGGGGTTGCAGCAGGAGCCGCGGATCGTCGAGGCCCGTGAAATCTGTCCCGACCGGTTCCGTAGCAGCGATATAGGTCGGAACATCGTTAAAGATTTCCGGCGAGAGCATCGTGTCCGTGCCGACGTGCCGCGATGGCACTTCGACGTAGTCGAGAATGCGGTATAAGTTCGACGCCCCGGTCGGTAGAAGCGGATTCGTCACTACTTTGGCCGGCTCGAGCGATGCCATGAAGACGTTCAGCAAGTGACCAAACGGAGCATGCTGCAGCGCGATTTGTAATGCAACACTTTCTTCCGGCGTAGGTGGTGCGATTACGGGTACGGAGGGATTTGGAGTGAACAAATCCGGCAGCGAAAAGTCGCGGAGCATGAGCGAGCTCGACGACGCCGGCACCTGCATCATTTCTTCGGCACTAACCAAGGGTCGATCATTCCAGGCGAACCAGGGATAGGTCGACTTCGTCAGCAATCGCCGACGCTCGTAAAATTCGTCGACCAAGTCGGTTTCAAGCGTCGGATAGGTTCCCGCATCGACCACCGCTTGCAGCAACGATGGTTGAGACGTCGGAGGATTGGGAGCGGTAGCGAGCTTTGACGCCTGACGCTGTGCATTCCAAATTTCCTTCTGATCGGAAATGGGATTCGCAGGCCTTCGATCGGACAGCGTGGCTACTTCCGGCGCGCCTTGCGCGGGATTATTCATCATTGTCGACGCGATTTCACCGTCGACGCGCTCCAAATCGGGGGTGTACGATCGGTTGGCAAAGCCGAGCGTCTGCTCCAACACGTAGTCGAACACCGCCAGGGGTTGAGGACTGGGGGTCAAGCTGGCGGCTAGACTGTTCCAGATCAATCGATTGCGGCTGATTTCCGAATCGGGAATTGTCTTCGTCCGTTCCTCATTGGTAAGCATTGTGTCCGAGAGTACGCGCCGACTTATCACGTTCTTGAGGTCCGAGGCGTCGACGATTCCAGTGGGACCCTGCAGGAACAGGCGCGCATTAGGCCGCTCCTGCTTCCATAGCATTCGTGGAAGGACTGAAACGTCCGGAGCCCAGCCTTCAATGTCGGTCGCCGTCGGATTTGCGGCGTAAAAAGCGCCGGGCTTGGGATACTTGAAATAGTTGCTTGCGTGGAATCCGCGCTCAAGCGATTTGAAATGCAGCCATTGACGGAAGCCGGTCAGGCTCGCTCCCGAGAGTTGATCGTCAGGCAAAAGGCGGCGATACATATGCCAGCTCCAGCCTTCCTGCATCCCGTTGGGGAATTTCGGCTGCTGCGGAGGAGTCACGTTTTCCTGCACCATTGACGTCAACTGGGCGCGTGCCACTGACTCGATCGCCTCAAGTTGGCTTAACGGAGTTTCGATCGAACTGATGTTTGTTGTGCCGGCGATACGAAGCTCCTGGGGAGAATTGCCGATGGAAATGCCTTTCAGCTTCATCAACAAAATCATCGCCCATATTTCATGGTCTGGCGCATCAAGAAACTGGGTTGCCGTAATCGGAGCGAGAATGTTGGATTGAAGCAAGTCCGTCACAAAGTCCTGGGAGAAAGCAACGCCACCCCCTGGAAGATTGGTTCGCTCGAGCGTACTGGCACCGTTGAATGCTGTAAGGTCGACGCTTTGTGAATCGATCGTGCGATAGGGATTGACCGGCAACCAAGCCCGGTGCAGTGGATTTGGATTTCCAGCCGAATCGAATGGCAGTGGATTCCAAGGCAAAGTTGGATTTGCCAATCGCTGCAAATGTATTGAACGGTAGTTCTGCGTGGTGCCGTTGCGGACCAATTCGAAGTCGGTATCGAGTGGACGATCGTATGGAGTGGAGTACGCGAGATCGCCCTCGGCGGTCAAGTCATACGGTGTGCCGTAGACTAGTTCACCAGAAGGCGCTGGTCGTGGCGGTTTGGAAAGATCCTGAAGGGGTATCGGAAGACCAGTCGAGTTCACTGGTGTGTTCAATTCGTACAACTTCCGATATGTGATGTTCGGATACCCTTCCACTGGCTCGCTCACATTGACGTCTTCAATGGGGATTGCGATGGCAGAATCGATCAGCATCGCGGCCGATGGTGTGTTGGTAGGATCGCCATCCCGATTGGGATCGGTGACGTTGATCACGTTGATGTTATCGATACGGACAAACTCCTGTCCGCCGTTCTCGGCAACCAGCACCTGTTGGATGTCTGGGCGTCCCGCCGGATTCGGCCAAAGTTCAACCCGTCGCATTGCAGGCAAGCGTCCAAACGTTTCTTTGTCACCATTCAGATCTTCGGGTTGAGATACGTCGCGGCTGACCGGGGTCACGAAGCGCTCTGCAACTTGAAGGTCTTCCGCGCGTGATGTCGACGCGCCGGCGCCAACCAGTTGCAGACCGGAAGAGCCGATGACCGCATATCGCCCTGGCAAGATCGGCGCGATCGTCGCATCCACGTCATTGGGCGTGGGGTTCGTGGGATTGTCGACCCGCTCGTTACGCGCGATGAAATACCGTTTTGCTTGAGGAACAACATAGGTCACGCCAGCTACCACGATTTGGCGCGGCTGCGAGAGCGGAGGCACCCGAACTCGGATCTGGTTGACGACGGGAACGGGATTCGGGAGGAGCACACCCGAAACGTCCTTGAACTGCCAGTCTCCTACAGACTGGGGATTGATTGGTTCGAACTCGACATTGTCGTCGTCAGAACGGTTGGAATCGCTGCCTGTGCCATTGACATAATTCCGGCCCGTTGTGAAATAGACTTGCCTTTCGGCATTAAAGTCCATGTCAATATTGTAGCCGTCCGGATCGATCGTCAGGAAATCGGCGGTCAGGGTTTCCTCGTCGGCAGGATCTGGATTGGGAAATCCAGTGGTCAAGTTCAAGACGCCGCTGTCGAGTTTCTTGGCCAAATTTTTGAACACGGGCATCCGGCCGTTGAGCGGTTCGCGGAGCACCGACATCCGCCAAACTGGCGAATACTTTCCGCTCACAGAATCCGCCAGATCGCTTAGTCGATTCAGCATGACGCCTTGCGAATTCGTCGGTTCGCTGAGATTGGTGGTCACTTGACCGTAGAACTCGCGCGGCTTGTTTCCGTCCTTCGTCCAGGGGTTGTAGAGCTCGACGAAAAGCGAGCCGCGCGGCTTGAGCCGCTGATCCAAGTCATAGTCTCTTTGATCGGTCGTCGCGCCCGCAGGGGGAAGAGTCGCGATCGATCCAAATTCGGGTTCATCCGTACACCGGCGATCGTGGAAGGCGAGGGTTTCGGTAATCAGGAGTTCGGGACGCTCCGCGCCCCAGACTACGCCACGCGTTTGGTTGGGGACGATGGGCGGTGCGGGCACATTGATGATATTCTTTGTGGGCGGCGTGCCTGCGCCCAAGGCCGGATTGACGCTGGTCCAATCAATGATCGCCCCGAGGTTCTCGTCGGTGGCTACGTCGCCATCGAGCGGAATGTTCATGATGTCCGCGACAGGAGTCGCGTTATCTAGGCATCCCCAGCCGTCCCAAGGGTTCTCATCGTACTCGAACGGCGTCATGATCGAGTCGGCATCGCGCTCGTCGACGCAGTTGATCGCCCACTGAGCAATCCGCTGGGCAGTCAGTTTGCGGCGCACCTGTAGCTTGTCGATGTCGGTGGCGGCGAAGGCCGAGCCGCCGTTGTCGACTGCAACCTTCATGAGCAGGAGTTCTAAGTTGAGATTGTTACCGTCAAGTGACGGCAAGTCCGGCATCTCGAGGTAATTCTCGTCCATCAGCAGCAACATCAAGCAGTAGAGATGACGGGCATAGAGTTGCCTTCCTTGAGCATTGAGATTGCGAACTCCGCCGATTATTGGACCGAACCCTGCTAGATGAATCGGCACTGCCTGGCCATTAGTGTAGTCGAACGTGATCGACTCACTTGCAAGCCCCACCCAAAGTTGATCGCGCGGCGGGTCGTATTCGCCATCGGCGTCGACATC
>JANNTD010000569.1:0-3401 GCA_031403315.1 Planctomycetota bacterium | reverse complement strand
TGTTCTGGAAGATTTGTTGGGCCGGCCGCAGATCGAGGGCCGAGTCCTGTTTGAGTTGCGGATCGACGTGCACCAAGACCAGCAGCCCCACCTCGGCCGCCGCCGCCACTTTGGCCACGTCGCTCAGGCAGCTGTGCCCGGTGATTTCCGCGATCTCGCCGGCCTCGTCGTCGAAATACGCTTCGTGCACCAGCAGGTTCACGCCACGGATCTGCTCGATGTACGCCGCGTCGGCCGCGGCCCTGGTATCAGTCACGTAGGCCAGCGAACTCCCCGGCCAATCGAGGCGGAAGCCGACCGAGCCGCCCGGGTGCGCGAGCGGAAAATACGACAGCTTCCCGCCGCCCGCGAGCGCGACTTCGCGCGAGAGTGGCTGCATTTGAAACGCCGGCGTGACCGGAAACAGCGGCTCCGCGAACAGGTGCGAGCGAATCGCCTCGAGCTTCGACGCTTCGCCATGGACTGTCGTGCGATTCTGCACTTCCGTCGGCAACACGCCCAACAGATACGTCAGCCCCAGCACGTGGTCGAGGTGCGAGTGCGTGAGAAAAATATCGAGCCGGTCGGTAGCCAGGTAGTCGGCGACGCGAAACATCCCGCTCCCGGCGTCGAGTACCACGCCCACTTCCGGCAGCATCAGGCACGCCGTGTGGCGCAGCTCGTTCGCAAAGTAGCCGCCGGTGCCGAGCAGGACGAGCTTCATGGGGCCACGCTTTCGGCAGGAAAAAGCACGATTAGAAAGCTATAGTTTACCTTGGCCACGCTGCTGTTGACGCCAGCGGGCCGAATATGGTGAATTTAACAGCGCCACGATTGCCCAGCAACACTGTGGTCCGGCAACATTGGCCGCGGCTCGCGGAATACAGCGATGAATGTTGAGACGACGAACCGAAGTTGGCTCGCACGATGCGCCGTGATACTCCTCGTTGCGGTCGTCGCACCCGGCTGCGCGGAAAAAGTGCCGCCCGAAGTCGTCGTCTACACGTCCATCGACCAGGAAATCGCCCTGCCGATCCTCGCCGAATTCACTAAGGCGACGGGCGTCAAAGTGCGTGCGAAGTACGGCCCGGAGCCGACCGAGTCCACCGGCCTCGCGCCGACAATTCTCGCCGAGCGCGACCGTCCTCGCTGCGATCTGTTCTGGAACAACGAAATTCTGAGCACGCTGTGGTTAGAGCGCGAGGGCCTGCTGCGACCCTTCACCTCTCCTGCCGCGAGCAATTTCCCCGCCTCCGCCCACTCACCGCAAGGCACCTGGTACGGCATCGCCACCCAGGCCCGTGTGCTCATCATCAACACGAATCAAATCGCCGCCGCGCGGCAACCCAAATCCATCCAAGATCTAATCGATCCCCAATGGTACGATCGCACGGTGATCGCCAAGCCGCTCACCGGCGCCGCGGCGACCCACGCCGCCTGCCTGTTTGAAGCCTGGGGCGACGCGAAGGCCCAAGAGTTTCTCCGCGCCGTGAAACGCAACGCCCGCATCGTCGAGAGCGACCGAAAAGTCGCCCAAGCCGTCGCGGCCGGCCAGTTCGCCTTCGGCCTCACCAACTCGGGCGACGCCATTATCGAACTGGCCGCCGGCGCGCCGGTGACGATCGTCTATCCCGACCAGGGCGAAGGCGAGCTCGGCACACTCTTCATCCCCAGCACGGTGGCGCTAGTCAAAAATTCGCCCCACGCCGAGCCAGCCGCGGAGCTCCTCAACTACTTGCTATCCCCCGCAGTCGCCCGCCGTCTCGCCGACGGCCCCAGCGCACTGGTCCCGCTGCAAACCGGCGTCGCCGCATCGGATCACGTGAAGACCCCCACCGAAGTCCGCGCCATGCCCGCCGACTTCCCCGCCGTCGCCGATCATTGGGAAACCGTCGCCAAGTTTCTCCGCGAAGAATTCGCGGCCCCGTAAAGCCGCGGCCTCTGTTTCGAAGCCCCGGGGTGCCACTGGCTCCGCCAGTGCTCGTCTCTGCTGAACCCTTGCGACCTATCACCGGCGAATTGTTCTCCAACTCAAAACGCCGCCGCCAGATCGCTCCGCACCCAATCAAAAATAATCCCACCACGCCACCAGGACCAAACTGCCATCACTTACAAGTCGCTAATACGCCACGAAAATTACACATCCCCAATGCGATTCGCCCAATACTTCGGGAAATCTCTGTAGTTTCTTGTAAGTTTGGGGTGCAGCGGGCGACTATCTTGGTGGTAGCCAATCTAAGCCCTTGTTGCGAATCACATCGGACGGCAATCGGACAGCTTCATGACTAATTGGGACGCCATCGTGGCCGACCATGGGCCCGCAGTCTGGAGCAATCTGTGGCGATTGCTTGCTGATCGAGAAGAGGTAGAAGAATGCTTTCAAGAAACATTCGTTGCTGCGCTGAAGTTGACTCGTCGTGAGACGGTAAAAAGCTGGCCAGCATTGTTGTGTCGTCTGGCCACGGCCCGTGCCATGGACCAACTTCGGAAGCGGTATCGCCAGGAAGGTCGCTCGCGTCGTTGCGACAATGGCGAAGTTTCGGCCTGCGACGGTTTGGCCAATGCAGCATCGATCGCTGCCAGCCCAGAGGAGTACGCGGTTGCCGTCGAACTATCCGAACGATTGCGAGCATCGCTCGCGCAGCTGCCAGATCGTCAGGCCGAAGTATTCTGTCTGCATGTAATTGGCGGCCGGACCTATCGGGAACTTGGCGAACAGATGAATATGACCGTCAGCGCCGTCGGCGTAACGATTCATCGGGCCCGACAACGGCTGCGGACGCTGCTCGACGATGGCGAATAGATCATTCTCCTTTGCATAGTTACTCGACGCGAGGAAGCGGAGGTCGCAATGCGCGAACAATCAACAGACGAATCTGAGAACGAGATGTCAGACGAACTCCTCGAACAAGCAATCGCGTCGATCCACAATCAAGAGGTCCCACCGGGGCCATCTCCCCAACTAGTCGCCGCCACGCTCGCGACTCTCCATATATCGGAACAATCACTCACTCGTTCGTTGCCCTTTGTTGTCGGGGCCAGAACTTTGAAACTCACCGCCACAGCCGCCGCCCTGCTGTTGACGGCGAGCATGGCGACCCTGCTGATCCTGGCGATGAAGTCGCCATCGTCGGCATTCGGCCAGGTGATCAAGCAGGTGCGCGAAGCGCGCTCGATGTCGTATACCCAACTCATGAAAGTTAATGGCAGAGCACAACTGATCACAACCACAAATTTCATCGCGGAGGACGGGCGGCGGCGAACGGAGCAGCCGGGGGCAGGCGGAGTCACGACGATCTTTGATACCAATGGATTCATTCGACTCGTGCTTATCGAGCCGACAAAAACCGCGCTCGTTAGCGAGGCTCGGGAAGAACGGGGTATTAATGCGGGGCGCATGTTTCTGGACTGGTTGCAGACTC
>JANNTD010000568.1:0-7991 GCA_031403315.1 Planctomycetota bacterium | reverse complement strand
CGACGTGCGCGCTTATCCAGCAGATTGCCCGACTTCCATTCGCAGGCAAAATTGAGTTTCTGCAAAACTCACCGCTGGCGGCAAAATAGAGGGCCTTTTTGCAGCATCAGTCCCGCTTTTGGGCCTAGAATTCGCGGCATTTTCGCGCACCGCGTGGTGCAAAATCCTTCCATTTTGCAGCACAAAAGCGTGATTCATCTTCCCCCGCGGCAGAATGCCGTTGGGACCGCTGCTTGGCCTCTGAACTCCGGCCACGGGTCGCCAGCCTCTTGACCTCTAATTTTCGCGGAGCCGTCCCCGAAAAATGGCGGTCCCGTTCGAAGGGGTCACGTGACACCTTCCAAACTTTAAGGACTTACGACGACACAACGCTCCAACGAGCGGTAGAAATTGTCGCGGAGTGGGAAATGGCTCATGCGGCCTTACGCCGGCTTCGTACCCTTCGGCATGTCGCGCTAACGCACCACGTCCCAGGCCAGGCCGAGCTTTTCCAGCAACCAGATGGAATAGTAAGTGACATCGACTTCGTACCACTTGTGGCCTTGGCTGGCGACGCGTTGGTAGGCGTGGTGGTTGTTGTGCCAACCCTCGCCGAACGCCAGGATGCCAACCCACCACAGATTTTTGCTGTCGTCGCTGGTTTCGTAGCGGCGGTAGCCCCAGATGTGAGTTGCCGAGTTCACGAGCCACGTCACGTGCAGCACATACACCATCCGCACACCGAGGCCCCAGAACACCATCGACATCCCCCACCAGACGCTGCCCATGCCGAGCGAGGTGCCAAAGTAACCGAACAAGAACAAAATCACACCGGTCGCCAGATGCGACGGCAGGAACAAGTAATGAATCACGACCATCACTTTGTCCTTGAGAATATCCGGCGCGTACTTCTCGGCTACGGCGTGGTGCCAGCGCTGGCCGAAGTTGGGCATGAACCAGAGCATGTGGCTCCACCACTTGCCGTGGCGCGGCGAATGCGGATCACCTTCCTTGTCGCTGAAGGCGTGGTGCTTGCGATGGTTCGAGACCCAGGTCAGCACCGAGCCCTCGCCCGAGAGGCCGCCGAGGAAGGCGAGCAACCAGCGAATCGGCCGGTAGGTTTGGAAGGCGCCATGCGTCAAGCAGCGATGGTAACCCATGCAGACGCCGAACGAGCCCGTTACGAAGGACAACGCCAAGCAAGCGATCAAGCCGTGCCAACTAAAGTAGAACGGCGCAATCAGTGCCAAGACATGCACCACCGCGATCCAAGTCACGCACGGCCAATCGACGCCGCGGGCCCAGAGCTCTTCCGAATTGGCAGTCGGCATCGAGAGCGCCGCCGCAACCGGGTCGGCCGGGTGACGCGAATGACGTTTCTGCGCGGGATTCGACGCGCTTTGCCGGGGGATCGTCAAACCAATGCCCGACGGAGAATCCATCGAAGTTTGTGTGTGATGTGACATGTTTTTCTGCGTGCCCCGAAAGCGAATTATCTGTTTTGTTAAGGTTCGTCTGCAAATAACATCGACCAACGACGAGCCGCGTCGCCACCATCCAAATGAGACAGTGTGTCAACAACGGTCTGTCAATTAATGATATGCCTCGCGGGCCGGGACTGCTAGCCCAATTGAATAGGGAAGCTTCACCAATGGGATTCGTCACTGACGACAAGTTATCGGGATGCGGGAGCGTGGAAGGTGCTTGCCGCGATGCTATCGCCGTCCAGCAAAAACTCAATTGCCCCCAGTTCCCCAGTGTTGAGCACTCTCGCTCCGCTGGCGGCGTAGGCTTGCTCCACGTCGGGATCGGAGTCGGCTCCACCGCTGATCACGACCCACTCCGGCCTGCACCAAGCCGCGAAGCCGGGCGGATCGCTCCGCCGGCTGCCGTGGTGCGGCGCCATCAAGACGTGGCAATCGACCGGCCGTTCGGCGATTACGTCTTCGAGGCCAGGCGTTTCGAGGTCGCCGGGCAAGAGCAGCCGCCGGCCCGCGTACTCGACGGCCACCGTGATGCTATTCGCGTTGTCGCTGCCGACGACGCCGTCGTGTGGTGGATGGATCACGTCGATTACTACGTCCCCGATACGGAGCCGATCGCCGGACCAGATTTCATGGATCGGCACGCCGGCCGCGTCGATCGCCTGCCGCAACACCTGAGGCGCTTCGCTCGGACCGGTCGCGCCATACCAATCGAACATCACGGGCGACACGTAGACCGCGCCGACCGAAAACCGCTCCAGCAAACCCGGCACGGCGTTGTAGTGGTCGACGTCGGCATGCGAGAGGATGATGCCGTCGATCCGCAGGATGCCGCGCTGCCAGAGATAGCCGGCGACGCTCTCAGTGGCGTACTCCGGCGGACCGAGCGAGCCGGCGTCGTAGACGAGCGTCTGGCCGTCGGGCGTTTCCAGGACTGCACAAGTGCCATGGCCCATCGCCAAAAAGGTGCAGCGCAACTCGTTGCCGCGTGTCCAGGGACGAGCGAGCGCCGGTGCGAGTCCGACGAGGATCCACAGGCAGAGTGCCGCAACTTGCCATCGCGGCCGAGCGAGCGACTTTCCCCAGAGCATGACGGCGACCAAACCGACGTAGAAACCGATCACCCACCACAGCGCCGGTCCCGGCGCCCAGAGATGGCCGCCGGGGAGCGCTTCGGCCGAATCGACCAAGCGGACGAGCAGATCGAGCGCCCAACCGCAAATCGCGCCCGTAACGACGGCGACCAACGGCATGAACCAGCCGCACGCCAAAGTGATGAACCCCGCCCACATCGCCACCAGCGCGAGCAGCCACACCACGGGCGCAATCACGAGCGCGACGGGCGAGGCGATGTGAAACCGATAGAGCACCAGCGGCAACGTGGCAAACCATACCACACCGGAAGTCAGCATGAGAAGCAGCGTCCAGCGCGAAATCTCGAACCACGCCTTGGCATACCAGGGACGCGATGTCGCGATCAAACGGTCCAATTGATCTTCTTGAATTCGCCACGGAATTTCTTGCCAGCCGCCGACCCAGATCAAGATCGCCACGCAGAGGAAGCTCAACTGCGTTCCAGTTTGGAACAATTGTGCGGGATTGATCGCCAGCACGATCAACGCCGCGGCGGCGAGCGAATTGAACGTGGCTCCGCGGCGGCCGGTCCAAGCCCCGACGCAGATCAGCACCACGAGCACCGCGGCCCGCAGCACCGGCGGCTCGCCGCCCGCGACCAAGGTATAGAGTGCAACGACGGCGATCACGAGCGCGAGCGCGACCCGCCGCGGCAACCAGCCGATCCACACGAAGGCGTACAAGCCCGTTGCCAGGATCGCCACGTTGAGCCCCGACACAACCAGCAAGTGGACCGTGCCGGTCAAGAAAAACGGCATGACTTCCTCACGGGGCAGCTCCTCGCGCACGCCCAGCAGCACGGCCGCGGCGATTCCCGCCTGGCGCGGGCCGACGTAGGTGCGCAATGTTTGCTGGCCGGATTCACGCAGCAAGTCGACAATTCGGTTGAGCGACCAGCGCTTGCTTGGAGCGACGACGGTGACGCAGTCGGGCGAATCTGCCGTGAGGCTCGCCAAGCGGCGGTCGGCCCGGGCCCGGGCGGCGAAGTCGAATTCGCCGGGATTCATCGGCGGCGCGGGTTGGCGGAGCTGGCCGAAGATTTGCACTTCGTCGCCAGGCGCTGTGGCCACGAGATCGCCGTAGACGACCAGTTGGCAGCGACCGTCCGCGGCCAGCCAGTCGGTGCCGTCGCGAATGCCGGTCAGTCGCAGCTCGGTGCGGGTTCGTTCTCCGGCCGGTATCGCGCGCAGCGGCGTCGGCCGCGGCGCAGGCAGAACCTCGGGCGCGGTGAGCACGATCGCCTTCGCGCAGGCGGGCATGGGCTCCAGTGCTGCGTAGCGACTCACGTTGTCGCTGGTAAACAGCTCCCATCGCAGTTCATGCCACGTTCCGCCGGTGGCGGCGACCGTGGCCAAGAGCAGCCCTGCCGAAATCGCCGGATGTCCGCCGCGCCAAAAACAGAACCAAGCGACGAGCCCGCCGAGCGCAACGCACCAAGGCGTGGCGAAACCAGTCGCCCCGAGATCGGGCCAACCGACATGATCCAGCGCAATCCCGGCCGACAACGCCAGCGCCACCACCACAAGTGGCTGATAACGCGGACCGCTCACGCCAGGAGACGAATCCCGGCCATTGCCAGTCGCCAGCGATTCGATGGCAGAGACCATGCGGCCGATTATAGCCGACGTGACAACAATGTATTACTCGGCGGGACCGGTGCGACGGAATCGAACGGCAACGCCCAACACGCCGAACACTGCCATCAGCCAACCGGCCGGCTCGGGAACGGCCCCTCCGGCGGAACCAGAACCACTGTCCACGGCCCCGAAGTTGGCCTTCCAGGCGTCGTAGTCTTCTTGGTCGACGACGCCCAGGCTGGCGGTTTCATTGAGCAGCGGCGTATTGGAATTGAGGCTGTCGCGCCAGACCGAGTAGTCCGCGGCGTCGACCAAGCCGTCGTCGTTGTAGTCGCCGGCGAGGTCCACGGCACTCACGACCGCCAGAAAGTTCGTGACGTCACCGGGCAGGATCGCCCATTCGAGACCTTCGGCGAGCGCCGGGAAACGAACCATGTCGAACTCGCCCGCAGTGCCGCCCTCGGAGGCCAGGAAGGGAATCTGATCGCCAAGCTGAGGCACGTAGATGCCGCCGCCCAAGTCGACCGCCACGACATTGAGCGATCCGCCGAGCGTCGTCACGCCTTCCACTTCAAGCCGATCGTACTCGCCGGCTGCGGTGCCGCCGACTTCGATCACCAACAGTCCGCTGTTGAGCGTCAGGTCGCCGGCTACGTGCATTGTACCGGGGCTGTTTCCGGGCGCGATCGTGCCGCCGTTGTTGACGAGGCTGAAATTTACGTCGTCGACCTGCAGCGTGCCGCCGGTGAAACTGAACGTGCCACCGCTGCCCTTGCTCAACGCCTGCGCTGCGAGGACGCCGCCGCTGAGGTTCAAGTCGGCGGAAGCCGACGGATCGGCGCCGATCACGATTTCGTCGGTCACTTCCAGCCAACCGCTTTCGATGCTGAGCGTGCCGCTGGCGCCGGCAGCGGTGCCGATGCGGATCGTGCCGGCTTTTTGGCCGACGGCATCGACGATCGCTTCGCCGTTGACGCGGACGTCGTCGACGCGCGATGGCTCCCAGCGTCGCGTCCAATTGCTCCAATCCGCATAGCGGCCCAGCGAGCTCTGAAATTCAAGCGGCCCGGTAGCCTTGAACGCCGCGAGATCGTTCAAATACTCTTCCAGATTCGTGTAACCGTCGTCGTCGAAGTCGCCGTTGTTGCTGGCGGCATTGACGGGCAGTCCATGTTTCGATTCCCAGGAGTCCGAAATGCCGTCACCGTCGGTGTCGAGCGGTGCGGCCACGCCGCCGAGCGTGCCGAAGCCGCCGTTCGTGACGCCGAGCGGCACGAGCTGGTTCTCGTGCGAGATGAGCGATCCGGTGCGGTTGGCCACATTATTGCGGAGCAGCGTGTCGACCTCGTCGCGGTCCCAAGGCGTGGCGCCAAACTCGCTCAGCACGCGTTGGTACGTGGCGGCAAACGTCGCGTCCTTCCAAACGGGGTCGGCCGTTGGATATGGCGTGGCGCTCCAGGTGGTGAGCCCGCCCCAGACGTCGGCAAAGTTGCGCGTGGTGCGCACGAACTCCGTGCCGTCGTCGACAGTGTCGCCGTCGCCGTCATACTTGTTGACGCCCCACCAAGTGCCGTAATCGTCGACCGAGCCGCCGGTGACAATTCGGTTTCCAGTATCACCGGGGCCGGTGATGTAGTAGTTGCCGTCGATGTTCTGCGTCCAAAAATATCCGACGCTGTCAGTGCCGTCCAAGTTCATGCCGATGTCGTAGTCGTAGACGACGTTGTTGACCCAATCGAGTGTTTCAAAGACGCGCGCCTTGGGATTTCGCGTGTGATTGTGGGAGTAGAGATTGTGGTGCATTGTGAGGCGATGGGGATTCTCGAGCAGCGATCCGGCCGAGTGGTCCTCCAGCCCATAGGAGACAGTGCTGAATTGCAGCGTCACGTCGGTGGCCTGGACGGAAAAATTCTCGTCCCAACTAAATCCGGCTGAGACGTGGTCGTAGATCACGCGTTGGGCTTCGTTGTTGGTGTTCACCGAGTCCTGGCGACCGGCACCTTTGCCTGGCTTGAATCGCATGTGACGAATGATGACGTCGTCGGCACCGATCGAGAATTTCCCGCCGCGAACGCCGATGCCGCCGGGGGCCGTCTGACCGGCGATAGTGATATTGCGCTTCGAGCTGACGATGCCCAGATTTGCCGTGAGGTCGATCCAGCCGCCGACGTCGAACACGATCGTGCGGCCGCTGGTCGGTGCGTTGTCGATGCCGAATCGCAAGCTGCCTGTGCCCGAGTTGCTTAAATTCGTGACGTGATAAACGTCGCCGCCGCGGCCGCCATTGGCGAGCGCGCCGGCTCCTTCGGCTTGAGGGAAGGACTTGATCTGTGCGTGAGCGCCGCGCGTCGCAGGCAACAAAAAGACGGCGGCGCCGCCGAGTACGACTGCACGCAGCCAGACGCGAGGTGTGGTCCACCGACAACCCATCGCCTGCGATCCTCCTCGGAGAAGAAGCAAGTTTGTGCTGCGCAACAAATCGACTTTGCGATCCGATTCAGTTACGCACCGCGCGAGCGTTGCCACCGCGACGCTGCGCCCACCGACAGAAGTCCAACCCAAATCATCAGCAGCATGGCCGGCTCGGGCACCGCGGAAGAACCGGGGTCGACGACGACCCGGCTCGCAGTACCCGCCGCCACCGCTCCGAAATTCGCTTTCCAAGCATCGTAATCGGCCGCATCGACCGTGCCTAGACTTGCTGTCTCATTAACGAGTAGAGTCGTCGTTGCCAGACTGTCGCGCCACACGGAGTAGTCGGCAGCGTCGACCACGTGGTCGTTGTTGTAGTCGCCGGCGAGCGGCGCAGGCGGCATTGCGCCGGCGGCTGCGGCTGCAAGATAAACCTCAAGATTCGTGTAACCGATGGGACTGAGCGTGGTCGTGTTGCGGTCGGCTGCGCTACCGGCATTGAGCCCGTTCGCCGTCTCGAACCAATTCGGCATGCCGTCGCCATCCGTGTCCCAATCCAAGGGGCGTGAGGCGGTCGCCAAGTCGTCGATGCCCGGCAGGACGCCGAATGTGTCGCGGTAGACCTCCTGCGAGTTAATGATGCCGCCGGTCCGCGCGGCAAGCTCGTCGAGCACGCGCTGGTCGATCACGTCGCGCCACAGCGAAGCGCCGACACCGTCGACCACCATCTCGTAAGCCTGCTGGCCCGACATGACCGCCGCTTGGACCGACGAGAAAAAGTTGTACGGCACACCGCCGCCGGTGCTGTTGAGTGTGTCGCCGGCTTCGAAGTTGGCGAACGCCGTGGCAATCTCCGCGGGCGTATCGACCAGGAATCCGTCGTGCAGGCCGTCTTGATCGCGATCGTGAAAGTTTCCCTGTTGATAGATAAACGTGCTGCCGGGGCCGCTCGCGCTGAAGAATCGTGTACTGTTTGAGAGCGGCCCGTTCACGTAGTAGTTGCCGACAATGTTGGCGTACACGTCGCCGTCGTTGTTGCGGTGCGTCGCGTTGCTATCCCAGTTGAAGATCACGCTGTTGACGAGATTGACGTTGATCCGACGACGCTCGCTCTCCGGCTGTCCGGCGTCGAGCGTCTGCTGGCCGCCAAACGATGGATTGCGGGCGTCGTGGTGCGCCCAGAGGTTGCCGTAGAACGTGTAGCCGCCGTCGCCCGCCGCCTGATCCGTCGCCGTCACTTCGCCGCGGACGAGCGACCCGTAGCCGTGCTCGCCCTTGTGATGCAGCGAGCTATTGAGGCTGGCGGCGATCATCGAGTGCTGCACGGTAATGTTCCGCGAGCGCGTCACAGAGAGCGTTTCATCCAAGCTCCACGATGCCGAGACGTGATCGAGAACTACGCGGT
>JANNTD010000567.1:0-8670 GCA_031403315.1 Planctomycetota bacterium | reverse complement strand
GAATTATAGGTCGGCGATCGGAGCGGCGGCAGGACGCAAAAAAAGAAAAATGGGACTCGCAACCAGTGTTGGTCACGAGTCCCAATCTCAGTAGAGTTGAGTGTTGAGTGTTAAGGGTTGAGAGATGAGGGTCAGAATGTGCTTCGCAGCAGGCTTCCGGACACTCAACTCTAAACCCTCGACTCTCAACCCTCCCCAGTGGGCTCGACTGGATTTGAACCAGCACGCCCTTTCGGGCACAAGGCCCTCAACCTTGCGCGTCTGCCAATTTCGCCACGAGCCCGAGGCTAGCAGGATTCCGCCAGAACATGGCGAATACGCCAGTCTACTCGCTCGCCGCCGAGCGTCAAGCGATGGGGCGGGCGCGGCTGCTGGCGACCGCCGCGGGAGTCGTCTATCGTGGAGGTCGCATTTACCCGTGCGGCCGAGATTTTCGGTCTCAAGAGGACGGGCAAATCCCAAGCTGACGGCAGCAAAAATCATGCAACTCGATCGACAGCTAGTGCGGCTCGTGTTCGCGGTTGTCTCCACGACGGCGGTGCAGGCAAACGCCGCCGTCACGCTCCAACAGGTGTGGACGCACGACGCCGGTGGTCTCGGCCGCGCGGAGATCGTGGCCTACGACGCCGCGGCACAAGAATTTCTGGTCGTCAACGGGACCGAGCGGTGTGTGATGCGGCTCGACGCGCGGACCGGCAAGGAAGTCGGCCGGCTCGATGTTTCCGAGTTTGGCGATCCAACCAGCGTCGCCGCGAGCCATGGACTGGTGGCGGTGGCAGTCGTCGCGCCGCGGAAGACCGACGCGGGCCACGTCGTGCTGTTTCGCTCCGCGACGAAGACATCGGTCGATAGCGCGAGCGGCAGGCCGACCGCGGCCGTTCGCGTCGGCGCGCTGCCGGACATGGTCACGTTCACGCCCAATGGCCGCTATGTGCTCTCGGCCAATGAAGGCGAGCCGAGCGACGACTACACATCCGACGCCGAAGGCTCGATCAGCGTTATCGACGTCGGTAACGGTGCGGAGAATGCAGTCGCGCTGTCGGCCGATTTCATCCGGTTCAATGCCGAGCGCGAGACGCTCGAGCGGCAGGGCGTGCGGATTACCGCGCCGAATGCCAACGCAGCCGACGGTCGCGCGTCGCTGGCGCAAGATCTCGAACCGGAGTACATCGCCGTCGCCCCGGACGGCCGCACGGCCTGGGTCACGCTGCAGGAGAACAACGCGGTTGCGGTCGTCGACGTGTCGACAGCCCGCGTTGAGACGATCGTCGGCCTCGGGTTGAAGGATCATTCGCGCGCGGCGAGCGGCTTCGACGCTAGCGACCGCGACGGCGGGATCCAAATTCGCCGTCGGCCGGTGTTCGGCATGTATCAGCCGGACGGCATCGCCGCATTCGTCGCCGACGGACAGACGTACCTCGTCACCGCCAACGAAGGCGATTCGCGCGGCTACGCCGGTTTCAGCGACCAGGCCCGGGTGAAAGACCTCAAGCTTGATGAATCGCTGCGCGTAGAGGATGCGCTCGGTCAATTAAAGGTAAGTCGCGTCGGCGGCGATACAGACGCCGATGGCGACGTCGACAGGGTGCTGGCCTTCGGCGGGCGGTCGCTGGCGATTTGGAACGCGGATGGCGAGTTGGTGTACGACAGCGGCGACGCGCTCGAACAATACATTGCGAAGCAACTGCCCGAGCGGTTCAACATCGATTCCGACGGACGCGGCAAGATCGACGACCGCAGCCCCGACAAAGGTCCCGAGCCGGAAGGTGTCGTTGTGGGCTCTGTGGGCGAGTCGACGTACGCGTTCGTCGGCTTGGAGCGCACGAGTGCGGTGGCGGTGTTCGACGTGACGCGGCCGGAGAGCGCCAAGCTGATTGACATCGTTCCGCTCGCGCTCAAGAAAGACTCGACCGGCGGGCCGCAAATCGCCCCGGAAGGGCTGTGTTTCGTGCCCGCCGACCGCAGCCCGTTCTCCGCGCCGTTGTTGGCGGTGGCCTGCGAAGTGACCGGCACGACGATTCTGTTTCGGGTGATCGAAACAAGGTAGAATTACGCGATCAAATGCTTTCCAAGCCCGCTACTTCAATGTTGATTGCCGTCGATATTGGCAACAGCCGGATCAAGCTCGGGCGCTTTGACCGAGCGGTGCGGTCGCGCGAACTGCCGGAGCCGACGACGACGCTCGATTTGCCGCTCTCCAGCAAGATTGGCGATTTTGATTCCGAGCGACTCGCGGCATGGTGCGATGAACAGATCCCGGGCGCTGCGGCGTGGCTCGTCTCGAGCGTGCATCGCGGCGCGACCGAGCGGCTCGTCGCAGCGGTGGCGGCGCTCGGCAAAGAGTTGGGCCGCAAGTTTGCGCTGCGGCAAATTGCATTTGCCGATGTTCCGCTGGTGGTCGAGGTCGATGCGCCGGAGCGCGTCGGGATGGATCGGTTGATGGGAGCGGTCGCTGCCGATCGGCTGCGGCCCGTGGATCGCGCGGCGATTGTGGTCGACCTGGGCACCGCGACGAAGGTTTGCCTCCTCACCGACGTAGGCGCTTTTGTCGGCGGGGCGATCCTGCCCGGCCTCGCCATGTCGGCCCGAGCACTGGAGGAACAAACCGACGCCCTGCCCCACGTCGACGTCGAACGCTGGCTGCGACCGCCGCAGCCGCTCGGCAAATCGACCGTGCCGGCGATCGAGTCGGGAATTTTTTGGGGCACGGTGGGTGCGGTCCGCGAGCTGGTGGGCCAATTGTCGAAGTCGCTCGCGTCGCCGCCCGCGGTGTTTATCACAGGTGGCGGTTCGCCGCTCGTGGCCAAAGTGCTTGCCGAGGATGCGAGTCTCAACTTGCGTCACGTGCCACACTTAGTGCTGTCGGGCGTGGCGATTGTCGACGCGGCCGGAAACTGACGATGTCTCCGCCGCCCTCGACAACACGCGTGATCGAGCTGACGCCAGCCGGGCGAGCGGCCGTTGCGGTGCTGCTCGTCGCCGGACCGGAGGCCGTCGAGATCGTCGACAAGTGTGTTCATCGCCGCGATGACCGGAAGTTGCGAGAGTTTCCGGTGGATCGCGTCCTCGTTGGGCGTTGGGGTTCGCCGGGCGGAGAGGAGCTGCTGGTTTGCCGACGGTCGGAGGACCGCGTCGAAATCCATTGCCATGGCGGTGCCGCGGCGATTCGCGAGGTGATCGATCGCCTGTGCGAGCGCGGCTGCGAACCGATCCGCTGGCAGGATTGGCTTCAGGAAACCGCCGCCGATCCAATTCGCGCCGCCGCCCAGGTAGCGCTTGCCGAGGCGCCAACCGCCCGCACGGCCGCGGTGTTGTTGGACCAGTTCGACGGCGCGCTGGCCGATGCACTTCGGGCGGCGCTCGATGCCGTCGCGGCCAGCGATTGGCAAACGGCCACGGCTACGCTCGACGCCGTCCTCGGCCAGCGCGGCGTCGGCCTGCATCTCACTACTCCGTGGCGGGTAGTGCTGGCCGGCCGGCCAAATGTCGGCAAGAGCAGCCTCATGAATGCGCTGGTCGGTTTTCAGCGGGCGATCGTGTGCGATCTGCCCGGCACCACGCGCGACGTGGTCACCGCCGTCACCGCGATCGACGGCTGGCCGATCCAGCTCGCCGACACGGCCGGGCTGCGCGAAACGCGCGATGAAATCGAGTCGGCGGGGGTCGAACGGGCGGCTGCGGCCGTCGGGGACGCGGATTTGGTGCTGCTGGTGGATGATGCGTGGGGTGATGGCGAAATCGTTGTGCCGACGCGAGTGCCCCTGCTCCGAGTGCTCAATAAGATCGATTTGCTGCCAGCGTCGCCAGCGTTGGCGAAACGGCGGTTCGGTGTCCGTACCAGTGTTGAGACTGGCGCGGGGATCGCGGAACTCGTTGCGGCGGTCGGCGCGGCGCTCGTGCCAACGCCCCCCGCGGCCGGCGCGGCTGTGCCTTTCACGGCGGAACAGGTCAAGTGTTTCCAAGCGGCTCTTGCGGCCGCACGGCAGCGCGATGCGGCCGCCGTCTTGAGTAGTTTGCGGCCGCTCGTTGGGTAGTTGCCGCGCGGCAATTCTTCCGCTACCAGAATTTTTCCTCGACCAGCGGTCGCGGCTTTATGGGACGCATTCATTGCCGTCACTGCTGTCGCTCGACGCGCGTTCGCCAACATTTCGCGGGACAAAAAATTGACTAAAAGTTTTCAGTTGTGCCGATGAGATGGATGAGTATGGATTGCGCGATTACAGGAAATTTTTGGTTGTCGCACCTTTTCTTGCTGAGGCAATCGCTACACGTCGAGTCGCGCCGCAACGTCGGCGGCACTTGAGCGTGATCAAGGGGGCACATGATGTGCAGTCGAATGGATGAGTTTTGTCGCCGGATCAGTCGGTCACAGGCCGCGATTGGAAAGTGGCTTTGCGTGGCTAGCGTGGCGGCCGGTCTAGGAATCACCGGCCTGCCCTCGGTGGCTCGCGCCGACGATGCGAACAGCGGCGTCACAGCCGAGGATTCGGTGCTGGTGGCCACGCGCCAAGCCGACATCAGCAAGCGGCCCGGACTCATTCCAACCGACCAGAGCGCCGAGGCAGACGAGCTCGAGCCGATCTCGCAGATCCCGGATCACACGCCCGAACTGGCCGACCTGGCCTCGACCGAGGCGAACGGCGGCGACAAGTTCAGCACGGCACTCGCCGGCGCAACCGAGTCGCCCAAGCTCGACGCTCAGCCGGCGAAATTCAACGGCATCCAGCCGGGAAAATCTACGGAGCGCGACGTGCGCAACGCTTGGAACGAACCAAAGCGGATTAAATCCACCGACGAAGGCTCCGTGCTGACGTACGAGATCGAGCCGTTTCGCTCGGTCGAAGTCGAAATCGGAGAAAATGCGGTCGCCGCGATCAACATCGAACTGCAGGGCAGTTTGCCACCGAAGCGTTTGGCGAAGCAGCTTTCGCTCGACACGCTAGACGCGGTTGCCGTGACCGACGCCGAAGGTGTGCTGCTGGGCCAGGCCTATCCGGAGCGCGGCGTGCTCTTCATGTTCGCGCCGCCGTCCGACGTGGTGGCTGCGACGACCAATTCGCCGCAAGCGTCGGTGACGCACGTGGTGATCCAACCGCTCGACGCCGACGCCTTCGCGTTGCGGGCCGAAAGCCGGCTCCACGGACCTTACGAACAGAACATCAACGACCTCAACACGGCGCTCGTCTTGAATCCGAATCTGGCGCACGCCCATTGGCTCTTGGCGGAGGTCTATCTGGCCACGGGACAGTCGGAACAGGCCAAACGAGCGGCCGACGAAGCGTGCGAGATCGATCCGGAGAATTCGGCCTACCAGTTGCGCAAAGCCCAGGCATTGATCGCGCTCGGGCAGTATGACGATGCGACGCTTGGCGTTCGCGCGGTGCTCGACAGCGAAGCGACGTCGTCGATCGTCAAAGCGCAGGCATTGCATGAGATGGGTCAGCTCGCCGCCTTGGGCGACGCGGAGATTTCGTCCAAGGCGATCCCCTTTGAAAGCAAGGCGATCGTGCTGGCCGATTCGCTGGCCACCAGCAAGAACGTGAAAGAGCGGCGCGCGGCGAAAGAGGTGTTGATCCAGGCCCACCTGGCCGTTGCCCGGCAGATCGCCAGACAAGACTACGACAACAAGCTCCCAAGCGTCTCGCAATGGATTGGCCGGGCGTCGGGCCTGGCGGAAGACATGATCGCCCACGACGGCGGCAGCGTCGAGTTGCGGATGTTGGTGGCCAGGGAATCGCTCGAGTCGCTCGCCAGCTTCAAGCCGAGCAGGGATCCCGGCCCCTGGGTTACGGAAGCCGAGCAAGCAGCCGCCACCCTTACCGAACAATGCAGCGACGACCTTTGGCGGCGACGCTGCCAATGGGAGCTCGGGCAAGTGTATTTTCAAGCGGTGCGTATCGAGCACTTGCGCCTGCAGCCGGCCGCCGCCTTGCGCTACGGCCAATTGGCGATCGAGAATCTCGCCGACGGCGCCGCGAATCGGCAGGCGGTCTACGACTCGGAGCAACTGGTAGGGCAGCTTTACTTTCACATCGGCGTAGTTCACGCCGTGCAGAAGCAGGATCACAAGACGGCCGCCCAATGGTACGACAAAGCGCTGCCGCTGTTGGCGGCGCCGCGGCCGGCATCGACGCTGCTCGCGCCGCAACACGATGGTGAAGAGTTGGTGAGCATGGGCGTGACCTACTGGCAGATCGGCGAGAAGGACCACGCGATCGACCTGACGCTCAACGGCGTCGAGCTGGTCGAGAAGGCGGTCGAAGGCGGCATCTTGCCGAAGAAGTCGCTCTCCGTGCCCTACGGTAATCTGGCGACGATGTACGAGCAACTGGGCGAAAAAGCGGACGCGGCGAAGTACGCCGAGTTGGCGAAGACCACCGGCGGCGCATCGAGGGCGGCTGTGGTGGCAAACAATCGCAGCGCGAGCCACCAGCGCATGCGGCCGACAATGACAATCGGCCAGCGGCAGATGAACGGGCCGTCGTCGGGCCAGCGTTCGATGGGCGGCCAAAACTCGCGGCAGCCGATGCACCGCACGGCCCAGCGGCCGAATACGTCGCAGATGAACTAACTGCGAACGCCCAGCAAGTCGAACACGGCGTCGAATGCGCCGTTGGCTGGCGACTCTTCGGTCGCACAGGTCTTGAAAATGTCGCTGTCGACGGATTCCGTGGCGTGCCGCCTGGAGTTGCGATGAGCCGCCGACCAAGCAACGACGCCATCATCATGCGCAGCAGCCAATGTTCGCAGCGATGGTCGGACTCGCCGGCGCAGCACGTTGGAAGTCGTCGCAAGCGCTAAAGCGTTCGTGGCAAGTTCGCCGCGATTCGCCACTACTTGTTCACTGCTTGTTGCCTGCGCCGCCAGCGCTGCGGCACCCAACGGCACGGGCGGCAGATCCTCGACCGTCGCGCCGAGATTGCTCTTCCAGATGCCATAGTCGAGGTTGTCAACTAGTCCGTCGCCATTGCCGTCGGCACCCGTGCCCGGCTCAACCATCATCCCCATCGAGTCGCGCCACATCGAGTAGTCGCTCGTATCGACTTCGCCGTTGTGGTTGTAATCGCCCGGCAGGAAGCCGGCCGGCAGAGATTCGACGGCCCCGATGTCGATCCGCCCGCCGAAGATGCGAATGAACGGCTTGCCGCGCTGATCGTGCATCGGCACGCCATCGACACCGGCCACGGCTGCGGGATCGCCACGGTTAATGGCCGGGCTGCCGGCTAACAAAGCATGGGTAAGGGTGGGGCCGCCGTTGTCGGCGAGCGGGCCGAGCAGTGGATTGATGAGTTGATTCGGCCCACCAATGATGTTGCCATGGGCGTCGGGAGCGTCGACCGGGGCCGGTGACAACCCCGTGTCGCCGTTGAAGCCGATCAGACTATGCTCGGCAATAATCGAAAGACCAGCCAGACCGGTGAGATCGATGCCTCCGTCGTGTGCCGTGTTGGCGGCGATGATGGAATGGTCGAGCAGGGCCGTGCCTTGCCTGACTAACAGCCCGCCTCCAAAGTCAAACGCACCGTTTTTGGTCACAGTGCTGTGGCTGATGGTCGCCCCGTTGGACGCCCGGATTCCGCCGCCATTCCCGCCGGCTACGTTCCCGCTAATGGTGCTTTCGTTGATCGTGACAGTCGTAGCATATATTCCTCCGCCGTCAGCTTCGGACGAATTCCCGCTGATAGTGCTGTTCTGCGTCGTCACGGACTGTATTGCCCACACGCCACCGCCGATTCCCACCGCGCTATTGCCGCTGACGGTGCTTTCGACGAGCGTGATGTCGAAGGCAGCAATACCGCCGCCACGTCCTCCGCGGTTGTCACGAACGGTGCTGTTTTTCAGTGTTACCTGGGGGGCACTAATCCCACTGCCGAATACCCGTGCCGTGTTTTGGCTCACGACACTCTCATACAGCACCACGTTGCCTCCGGCGAGAATTCCGCCGCCCCCAAGGTCGCCGGGATAAAGGGCGCCGGGAGTGACTATTCCACCGCCAGCGGACTGATTTTCGCTGATGGAGCTGTGGATGACTGTTACATTGCCGTTGCCCGAGCGATAAAGTCCGGCAGCAATGCCACCACCATGTCCGGCGATGTTGCCGTGGATCGTGCTGTTGACGACCGACACGTGTCCGTTTGCGGCGATGCCTCCGCCACGGCCTACAATAGAAGTAGTGTTGCCAATGATCTGGCTGTCGGTGATCGTCACATCGCGATATGACACGACCCCCCCACCATTGCCTTTTACTACACGGTTCTCGCTCACAGTGCTCGCAATGAGTGACACCGGTCCGACAGCAAAAACTCCGCCACCACTGCCGAATTTGGTAGGAGGGTTGCTCAACTCATTGTTTCGAATGATGCATCGATCGATGAAAAGCATGCCACTGGAGAGCGAGCGGATGGCACCGCCGGAAGACGAGGTGTCAAACACGTCCTCGCTAGTCCCCAGAATCCGTCCGCCGGTGAGCGTGAGGCCGGCGATCGTGAAGTTGATGGCCAATGCCCAGAATTCTAAACGCGATTTCATTGGCTGCGCCGCTTATCGTACGCGCGCCAACCAGACACACCGTCTTCACCGTCCCCACATCGAGAACGGCAACGACCTCTGGAAAACGGGTAGCCGCACGGGTCATCAGCCTGGCCCCGGCTCGATCGCTGGCAGGGCCGG
>JANNTD010000566.1:0-13583 GCA_031403315.1 Planctomycetota bacterium | reverse complement strand
CAGCAGCCGGTCGAATTCCTCGCCGCTGATCGGACGCCCCTTCATGACTTTCGAGCCCTTGGCCCGCCGCGGTCGGTCGATCGTTGGCACCTTGGCCAGTAGACCCATTCGCTTCGCCCAGTTCAGCGCGGCGCCGAGGTGCGCTAGGTGGCCCTTGATCGTGTTCTCGGCCGCTCCGTCCTCACGCAGCTTGGCCTGGTAGGCGCTCAGTCGTGCCGCGGTCAAGTCGGCCAACTTGGTCGGGTTCAGGTGCTTCTCGATCACATTGAAAACGCCAGACACCTTGCGGTCCGTCGTCGCAGCCAGGCTGGCCAGCACTTCGTCCTCGTAGCGCTCGCGAAAGTCCGCCCAGGTGATTCGGCAGGGAGCGACGTATCGGCCCTCCCGCAGTTCGGATTCCCACTTCCCGGCGGCCTTCTCCGCAGCGTCTCGCTCTCGCTTGCGGCCGGTCCGCTCGACTTCTGTCGATCGTGTTTTCTTGCGCCCGGTGATCGGGTCGCGATATTGCATCTGGTAGAACCGTCGCTTCGGCTTGTTGCCAGTGGCGAGCTTGCCGAATTCGACGACTGAGACTTTGATCTGGTCGTTCATGATTTCCCCCTTTCGAAAATTCCCCGCCGGCCGCCATCGCGGCTCGAGCGGGGCGTGGTGGTTGCGTCAGACTTCGATCGTGTATGCCTTGGGGTGCTTCTTCACGTCGTCAAGCAGCAGTGCCACGGTCTCTTCGTCCATCCATTTGATGCTGCTGTCGTGTTGGCCCTGGGCGAAATTGAATCCGGCTTGCCATGCCTGGGCCAGTGCTTGGCTGGCGCCGGCATAGACGATAACTGGCTGGTCGCCCTGGTTGACGGCCACAACAAAAACTGGATCGGCCGGGGTCGCGGGCTTCGTGGCGGTTTTTTTCTTCGCGGTCATGCGGCACCGCCTTTCGGGGCCAGCACCCTGATCTGGATCGGGCGGACGATCGCGGCCGACTCGGGCCCGCAACCATCGTTGAAGAGATTCGCGCGCCGCCATGCACTTGCTTCAGTGTGACCGGCCCCGAGCTGGTCGACTGGCTGGCCGTGCTTGAGGAGCACGACACAAAAAAGGTTAGGGAATAGGTCGGCCGCGGGGGACTTCCTAGCGGTGGCAATCATTGGGATCCTTTCAGCGCGGCCAGCGTGGCGGCGCAAAGAAATTCCCACCTGTACCCTCGCCCTTAGGCCGATTAGAGCCTTGCGGACCTTGAGCGACCGTGATCGCTCTTGGCTTGCCGCGCAAGCGTACAGGTGGGAATTTGGTTCTGAACATTTTCGGTCCAGTCGACTAATCGTTTAAGGATCCGCAGTCTACCACGGGCCGGGTCGGTTTCAAGTCGTCCAGCTTGCTCGGCCTGGGCGGCGGGGGTAATCTCCTGGAATGCGAACAGCTATCGCAATCGCGTGTCTCTGGTTCTCTGCAGCCGCATTCGCGGCGCCGCTCGGCACGCCGGCCGTCCCGGTCCCTGAATATGCGAAGGGCTATCCACCGCGAGCCTACGCCGCCGACCAGCGGAAGGCGAAACGGTACGCGGCCGACTTCACCCGCGAGCACAATCTCAAGCCCGATGCTCAGGAACGGATCGCCAAGGCCCGGCTGGTGGAACTGCGGACGAACAAGTATCCACGCAACTGGTCGCAGCAACAGAAAATGCGACTGTACCGCAAAGAACTGATCGCCGTCCAGCGGGCCAAGGCAAAGGCCGACGCCCACGATCCGGTGACCAACGCCCCACACCCATTCACCGACAAGTTCGTGGAGTGGGAGAAGGAACAAAAGAAGATCGCGCGGCAGGAGAAGCGCGAGGCCGGAAAGTAGGCCGCGCGACGATTCGAATTGTCAAAGAGCGGCCTCGGTCTCAATTCCGATGCCAAGGCCGATTCGCGTGTTCGAGTGCCTTCGCGATGCTGTGTTCGTAACTGTCGCGGATCAATTCGGCCATGCTGGCTGACCACGCCTCAATGACCGGGCGGCCCTCTTCGCCGCATTCGGCCAGCAGCTCGGCGGTCACTTCGTCCAGTCGCACCAGACCGCCGTCGCGTTGGCCGCGAAAAATTCGCTCGAGGTGCTCGCCGGATATCCAAGTTGATTTTTTCACGGATCTACTCCTTCGTCGTACGCGGATGCGAGCAATGTCCAGTCCGCAACGAGCCATGCGTCGCTGGGTGGGTTCAGTCCGCCGGTGGCGCCGCGGAGGGGCCGGCATTCAACCAGGTTGACGTCCAGCACGTGGAGCTTCGCGTAACTCCCGACGTCGACGTCGTTCAAGATCATCGCCACGTCCGCCTGGTCGCCGTCATCCCGGCCGCCCACTGAGGCGGCATAGTTCGCGTACTCATCGACAGCAACCGCAAGGTCCGCAGCGTCGACCATGCTCCGCAGCACGAACGGCTGGCCGCGATTGCCATCGTCGACCAGGGTCACGCCGTCCACGCCCGCGCGCGTGAGCACCATGATCGCCTGCGTCGGCAACCGAATGGCGCCGGCCAGCTGGATGAACTGAAATCCGCCGATCGAGTTTTCCATCATCGCTGGTTGGGGTTCGTGGGCGTGGCGGTGGTGCGGCGGTCGCTTTTCGCTTCGCCTGCGTTCTTGTCGAGCTTGGCACTGATCTCGCGCAATAGATCAGGGATTTCCTTGCCGGAAATCTGGCGTTCGCCGCTCGAGAACGTCTTGTAGTTCTCGCCACCGCCGGGCATGGCCTCTAACGCGTATGCTTCAGGATTGCGCAGCCCCTGCACATACGCGCTTGCCTGACCCAGCCACCCAAGCGGTCGCATCCAGACCTGGTTGCCACCTTGCTTGTCCATGAAATCTTCGTATTGCGTCTCGGCTCGGCCCCTGGGAGCTTGGGCGACGGCAAGCTGCTCGTCGGTCTGTTCGCGCTGCAGTTGCCCCTGATATGCAACCAGCTGTTCTCGACCGCCGCGTGATTTCGACATGTCCATTGCCAACTGGGGGATCGCGTTGGGGTAGTTTTTCTGAATTTCTGCTGTGCGAGAGGCGGCCGACACCTGCATGCGACGGAAGGCATCGTAGTCGTCGCCCGTCGCGGCCCGGCCAGCCTGTTCGTCGGACATGATCAGGTCCATTCGTTCTCGGGCGCTGCTGAGCACGGCCAGCTTACGTTGGCCGGCGAACTCTTCGCGTTCGAGTGCGGTCCGCGGCCTGCTCGTTGGTTTTTCCCATGTCTTGTCCGCCGCTTCGGCGACCTTTTCAGCCAGGCCAGGCGTTTTGGCATCCATGATTCCGGCTGTCTCTAATCCCAGCGCCTCGATCGGCCGCATCGCGCCGGACGAAACCAGGCGATGCATGGCCGAGGATCGCCGGTGACTCACTAGTTCGCTTTTGTTGTTCCCAAGTAGCCCTGACATGTACTGCGCAAGATTGGCGGCCTGCTCTGGCGTCATGTCCTTGTCCAGCCCGGCCAGGTCGCCCGCGAACTGGTTTATCTCGCCCGTGGCCTGCCCGCCGACGAACGGTGCGAGCGGCTTGGTGGCCATCACCAGCCCCATTTGAAAATCTTTACCGCGGTCGGATGCCCCAGACCAGGCGCCTTGATACGCAGCGGCTTTGTCGCCCTTTGTCATGCCCTTGATGCTGGCCAGGTCCGCCTCGATCTGCGGCGCGAGCTTCGCGTTGCCTGACATGGCGATCAGCTTCGACATCTCCTGGTTCATTTCGGCGACTGAGCCAGCCGCGTCTTTCGCTCGTTCGCGAATTCGCTGGAACGTCTCCGCGATGTGCCCAACAGCCTTGTCGGCCGTGATGTAGCCGGCCGCCATGTGCTTGATCGCGTCGACCTGTTCAAGTAAGTGGGCCTTGATCTCCTTATGGCCGTCCTTCGACGCTTTCGTTACACCGCCCATCCGCTCTTCGAGCTTCTTGTATTTGGTTTCGAGCGAATCGAGCGCGGCCACGAGCTGCTTGGGATCGCCGGTAAATTCAACTTTTGGGGGCATGGTCTATCCCTTTCGTTTTTCTCGCGACTCGCGTTTCAGTCGGGCCCGATCGAGCGCGGCTTGAACCAAAGTGGCCTTTTTAAAATAGGAACCGCGGCGCCGGAGTTTGACTGTCGAGCTCATGTTATTTCCGTCGGCCCCAACCCTCGGTGGCGCCCCAGCGTGGTCCTGGCATCGACATGGGCGGCTGTGCGTCGCCCTCCTCACGATCGATCACGAGCGGAAACCGGTGGCCGCAAAAGTTACACAACGCCTGGCCGCCACCCCACCAGCTACCGGCCGTCGGCCGCTTCTCGACTTTGAAATCGTTACAGCCACAATTCGGACAATCGATCGCCGAATAATCGAGCTGCCCCTCGTCGGCTTCGGCCTGGTCGTCATTTGGATCGATCACCGCCATGTCGTTTCCTCGCGTCGGCTTTTCGTTTGGCCTCGAGCTCGAACCACGGCACAGAGACGTCGGGCTGGGCCGCGTGGCTGATCTCTGGCGGATCCGCATAGCGAATCTCAGCCTCGACGCCTGGCGGCACGATGATCAGAATCTTCGCTTTTTTCTTTCGCTTGGTCATGTTTGAAAAACCAGGGGCCCGCGCTGATATTCGCAGGCCCCTGGTCGCTATCGCCCGCAGGCCATCGCGTGGTCGGTCCGGAGTGACCCGCCCACAATCGAGCCGCGTGCTGATTACGCTCCCGTGCCCGAGCTCATGTACAACGCGTTTGGATTGGCCACCACCACGGCCAGGTCGAGCCGAACCGAGGCGTGGATGCCCCACCGGCCGTTGCTGAGCGGCGTAATGTCGATCTTCGGATCCAGTGTTCCGGTCAAGCTGCCGATCACCAGACCGGGCGACTCGCCAGTCTCGCAGGCCAGCAGCCAGGGCCGGCCAGCCGCATTGGGAGTGACCGTCGCCTCGCTGATCGGATCGAAAACGCCGTCGGGGCCCAGTCGCGATTCCGAGCGGACGACAAGACGGCCCGGGCTGGTGTTGTCGGGCCACATTGACGCTACAGCTGCCTCCGCGCTCACAACTAGTTGCGGAGCGACAACCAGATACTTTGGCGTCAAGCCAGCGTGAACAACCTCACTGTCGAGCGTCGACAACGTTCGGCCGGCGATCGCTTCCCAGGCGGCTGCCAGGCTTGTGCTGGTGAGGGGCGCCATGC
The DNA here is from genome assembly GCA_031403315.1 of Planctomycetota bacterium. Lineage (GTDB taxonomy): Bacteria > Planctomycetota > Planctomycetia > Pirellulales > Lacipirellulaceae > DASYDU01. The sequence continues at coordinate 8,436 of JANNTD010000566.1, read as the reverse complement.
CGAGGTTGCCGCGCGCGGTGGCGAAGATCGCGACGCCGTCGCCCAACTGGCCGTTGGTCAGCAAGTAGCTGAACGCCAGATCTTTCGGCAGTCGGCCGGCGGCGGCGCCAGCTTCGCGGCCAGCCTGGTCCCAACCACCGATCGTTTCGAAATCGAGAATGTCTTGCTCATCGAATTCGCGAGCATCGGCATAGCGATGGGCCCGATACTCGGTCGCAGCGCCCACGCCGAAGCCGCTTTGCTGGGCGGTTCCGCCGCGGGGCACTCGTCGCATTTGCGATGGGTTGTCGACGACGGCTGTTCGGTGTTTGAGAAAGTTTTTCATGGTGTCGACCAGCGTCCAGTCGGCCAGTGTGTTCACGCCCGCGCGACTGCCGATCAGTGCCTGGTCGGCGTAGCGGCTGCCGTAACCCGCGGTCCCGAGGTCCATCGCACTGCGGCCCTTTATCTCGAGATATTCGAGCGCATCGCGCATCGCTTCCGGGTCATTTCTCGGAACCGACAGGCCAGCTCGCTCGAGAATCTGTTGATTGTGTTGCCGGATTGAGATATCGGCACCGCGGCCGACGGATTGCGTGGCTGTTGCCATTTGAGTTTCTCCAGAAAAGTTTCCGACGTCGGAGCGAATCTTCGCGCCTTCGTCACTGCCGATAGGTGTTAGGCTGCCCTCGCGCGGGCGCCAGCGTGTGACGATTTCTAAGTTGTGGCCAGGCGGCGCCTGATACGATCGGCCGGCCACGGTGGCGGTGGTACCCGCGTAGATAACCGTTGAATCCGCAAGCAGCTGCCTGCCGACCGAAACGTCCTTAATGTGACCTTCGCGGATTTTCGCCCAGGTCTTGGGCTCCGATTCGGACACGTACAAGCGGCCGATTAGTTTGCCTCCCCTGACGCGCATATCGCGGATCGAGCCGATCTGATCGCGAACGCTATCTCGCCGATGCACGTCCAGAAGTGGAATCTGGCCATCAATGTGCTGCACGCCGTCCATCAGTAGGACTTCGAGACTCGCCTCGCGCGTCCGCATGTTCATGGAAAACGCGGGTGTCTCGGTGGCGATCACGGCCTCAACACTTCGGCTGGATTCGTCGATCGTCGACGGCTCCAGGGTTGCCACGCGGCAACTCAGCTCGGTGTGGTCCCGCGTTGCAATGCTCATCGATCGCCCTCGGTGTCTCGGTGGTTTGTTCGCGCTTAGATGCCGGCCACGCGGACCTTGCGACGCTTCGCGGTCGACGGTGGCGGCGGGAGTTGGGCATCGCGCCAGTCGGCCGGCGGCTGTGAGTCGAAATGTTCCAAGCAAAACGCGTGGAACGGACCGGGCAGCGCGGCCACCTTCACTGTGGCGCGATCGATTCCAAAAAACTCAGCCAGGTAGCCCTTGAGCGATTCGAGATAGACGGTTGCATTTTGGGCTTCGTCGCGCCGAGTGCGGACCGTGTGCCGCCGCTCAAGCTCGAGTAGCCGGTCGGCAATTTTTTCGGCCTCGTCAACAGAAGTCGGCCGCGATCGTTTCAGCAGCTCGAATTGAGCATCGAGCTGGTCCGGATTCTCGCCCGTGTCGAGCGCGATCGTCGCTTTCAATTCGCCAACCAACTTGAACCCGAGGGCGATCCAGTCCGCAAGTGCCGGCGGTTTGCCATTGGCCCGACACCAGGCGAGGAACAGATCGAACGTGCCGGCCCTGACTTGCTTGATCGCGGCGGCCAGCTCAGTGTCGGCCAGGCGTTGACTGAGCGGGGCGGTCGACGGTTTGGCGGCGGCGGGCATTTTATTTCCCATGGCGGGCTGGCTTCCTTTGTCATTCGTTGAGTTGTTTTTTCATGCGGTCGATGATCGGCTGCATGCGGTGGACGTCGTCGGTGGCGTAGTGGTCGATGCCGTTGATCCGCACAGCCGGCTGGATGCACAACTCGTCGGCCGCCTTGCGCAACCAGGTCACACTTGTTCCGAGCCAAACGGCCGCCTGCCCGATGGATGCAATGTCGAGTACCATGCCGAGCATTAAAACCGATCGCGATTGCGATATTCCTATTTAGGACGATCACTCCCAAATAATTACAAATTTGTGCGGGCAGCTCTTGCACTGAAAGTATTGGCGAACCGTGTCGTCGCGCTGGCGATGCTTCCCGTACGGCGTCAGGTCCGGTGAGCGGCACTCGGGGCAACGCGGCAACTCGCGGGAAATCACGTCGATCGTTCCGCGCGGCGTTCGTTCGGCGTCAGCCACGGCCCGCCCTCCGCTTGTCGAGCCGATCACGATCGTAGTGCTTATGGCACAGCCCGCGGGCGTAGTGCTTCCCATCGCAACCAGGCACTTGGCAAACTCGCGGCACAACTGCAGCGCGCTTGCCGATCGGCTTATCCAGCGGTCGGCCACGCCTGGCCCGCAAAGCGTGGGCGTCGCACAAGCCGCGCGCATGGGCCGGCCGATCGCAACCAGGTGCCTTGCACTTCGCGGCCGCCAGCGGATCGAGCGGCGCCGTACCGATCTGCCCGTGGCGCACAACACGCAAGGCGTGTGCGTGGCACAGTTGGCCCCAAACGGCCGGTCGAGAACAATTTGCGACGCAAGTTTTGCTCATTGAAATGTCACAGACGGACTATGGTCAGCCCCCACACGCTGCCCGTTTCCGACGTCCCGGGCCCCCCGGCAGGGAAGGACCCATAAACGCCTGGGCATGGGTCCTTCCCACGCTTGGCGGCCACGCAGGTGCACACCGGAAGCTCTCGATAGCCGGAGACAGTTCGTTCATTCGCGTGGCCTCGCGTGGTGGCACAGGTTGGAACATGTGCCAGGGGACAGCAGCCACACCTGCGTGCGTGCGTGCGTGTGCGTGCGTGCGCGTGCGATCTCTTTAGACTTAGAAATACCTGTTCCATCCTGTGCCAACCTGTGCCGGCTTGTCATTTCGCTCGCAATTCTCCGAGCAATCGAGACAGCGACGACAATCGAAGAATCGCTTCCGCATCCTGTGCCAACCTGTGCCAACGTGTTCCGGTGGGCATCGGTCATTGCACCTTCTCCAGCTCGCGAGCCTCTTCCCAAAGTTCAGTCGTCGTCTTGAGTCTGACGCCCTGATAGCAGCGAACGCGGCCTTGATCGTCGCGACGCTGAACATCTTTCAGCCTGGGGATCGCCGCCCGCACACCTCGGCCGAACACAACCTCATCGTCCACGTGGCCTTTGCCTTGTCGCTTGCACCACTCGACATACGATGCGTACAACTCGCGACGCGGCACCTCGTCTTGCAGGCTCTGCGTAACGCAGCACTCGCGAACGAAACTGCCGATTGGGCTAGTCAGCTGTTCGAGCTCATCGATCATGCCCAGGCCGCTGGGTGGCTGCAGGAGTCGTCCCCTGGCGTGCATTCGATGCCAGCCTTGAATTGCCCAAAGCAGGATGCCGGGCAGCTCTGGCAGCAGCTTATCGAGCAAGTCGTGATCTTCCCGGCCGTAGAAACTCTTTTGCAGCCGCATGACCAGAAACCGGCTGGCCATCGCCCCGCTGGTGTCGGACAGTCGCGGCAGCTCGTTGGTCAGGATCATTAGCCGCGTCGGCAGCTTGCAAGTGAGCGGCTCCAGGTTCTTGCGATCGACCGTTAGCGAATCTTCGCCGCTGATCGATAACAGCCGCTCAATGACGATCGCGCTGTCCGTCTTGCCGCTTAGCCTGGCGTCACTGATGATCGCCGCCGATTTGCCCAACAGCGGCCACAAACCGAAATTCGTTGCTAGGCTGGCCAGCGTGGGGCCGCCTACGTTGGCGGGCCCGACCAGTTCCCGCACGACTCGGGCGATCGTGCCCTTGCCGGATCGCTTAGGCCCGACCAGCAATAGGATTTTTTGTTGTCGAGTGTCGGGCGTCAGCAAGTAGCCCATCCATTCCGCCAACGTGTTGATCGCGTCGGAATCGAGCGGCCACAGATCTGCCAGAAACGCCAGCCAAGCAGCAGGCGGCGGCGCCTCGGGATCGAAATCGAAATCGAGTGCGGCCGTCGTGAATAGCTTGGGGGTGGCTGGAATCGTCGGGCGGTCGCCGCCGGCCACGAACGTCGGTAAGTGGATCAGCTCGCGACGGGTGGCAAGTATTTCGGCCGCCTTCCAATCCACTGGGGGCTGATCCAGCCATCGGCCAGGTGCAACACGATCCGGCAGGATCGAATAGGCGCGCACGTGATCGATCACATTGTTGATCACGCCGGCGCCAAGCGATCGATAGTCCGCGTCGAGGTGGCGGATCAGCGAAGATCGCACCTCGACAGATCCCCTATCGCGAAACGCCCCGCGGTCCCAAAGCCACCAACAGCCGTGCCAGTATCTCAGCCGAGTCACCTCGTCGAATTCCCACGTCTTGAGAAATGCCCTGGCCGCGTCCCCCGGGTCGATCTTGCTGGCATCTTCCTTGCCCTCGGCCCCTTCCACCGGCGCCGGATCGACCGCGGCGTTCATGAGTGCGTTAAGTTTCGAAGCACCCTGCGCAACTAGGAAATCGTCCAGGCCCTGCTTCGTGGGCTTGCTATCGGCGCCGGGCGGGCCGTCGGGGATCCGTAGGCAACGCACCTTAGCGTCGCGATCGATCAAAGCCTTTGCTAGCCTGCGCTCGGCCTGTTGGACGTCGGGGTTGCGCTCAATGTCCGAATCGAACGCAATGAAAACCGTGCGATTTTTCCAAGTCAGCCGGCAGAGCTCGGGCAGCAATTGTTCGTGGCCCTTGCTCTTCCAGCCGTAGACGCCGACCAGGCCCAGACACGGGAAGCCAAACTGGGTCGACGCGAGCGATTTGAGTTCGCCCTCGGTGATCAAAATTCGGGTTTCGCTTTCGATCCGTTCGGCAACACCAGGCGGGAAGTAGACCTGGTTGGGCTGGCCGATTGGAGATTCGTATTTGACGACTCCTTTGCCGTCCTTGCGGGGCGAGTCGGGCCGAACGCGGCAATAGCCGTTGCGGCCCTCGCGGTCGGTGTACTGAAACACGATCGCCGGCGCCAGCCCCTTGTGCGGCCTGCGCTTGTTCAGCATCGCGGCTAGCGTTTCGCGGTTCGTCTCGGATCGCAGGCCAGCTGCCTTGATCGTGGCGTCAGACAGGCCCGACGCGCGGCACTTAGCAAGATGATGGGGCAGCAGGCCAGGAAGTGACTCGGCTTGTTTGGCGGTCATCGCGAGTCACTCACCGCCTGGTGAAAACTCGCGCCGCAACTGCAAAGGCGATTGAGTGCGAGCAGCGCGCGGCGAATGCTGGGCGACTCTTGCCCCCAAGACCACGGGCCACGGCGCCTGGATTGTGGACAGATCGCGCGAACACTCGGAACGGCAATACCGTCATCGTTTTCGGCCTCGTCGAATTCGAGCCGCGCGGTTGCGACTCGCCACGGCGATCCTGGCCAGCTATACTTTTTCACTGAATGCTCCATCGCCCCGCGCGGCTTGCCGGCCGTAAATCGCGGGGCTTTTTTGTTTTGGGGTTAGTTGGTGGCGCCGGCCCGCTCGACGTAATCCATCACGTCACGGCCGAGCACATAGCCGCGGCGGCCGATCCTGCGGACCTTCAGGCCGTGGCGGCGCGCGGTGCGTAAGGCGGCAAGCCCGAGCCCCAGCCGGGCCTGGATCTCTTCGAGGGTGTATATCGAGTCGGCCTTGACCTCGCCGACGGACGTGGTTGCAGCGGCCATTGAGAAACTCCTATTCGCGGGCTCGTTTCCGATGCCCGACGTTAGGAGCTATGCCGCTTAAGAAAAAATGACGTGTCCGCTCGATTGTCCGCTGTCCGGTTCAGCCGAGCAGCTGCGGGAAACGGTCTAGCGATCGTAACAAGCTGGTGGCCTTTGTTCGATCGCCCTCCGTAAAATCCAGGGCGATCCCGATCTTCGTTTCACCGTCTTTCCACTCCCGCTTGATCTTCTTTGCAAGCCTTGCAACGTCGGGATTTCGTGGCACGACGGCCCGAGATTTTTCTTTTTTGTCCGTTTTGCTGTCCGGTGTCCGCCCCGCTTTGGCTGTCAAATCGCTCTGATTCGCCGACAAATCACGCGCGCGGATGATCTTGTTCCACTCGAGCGCCTCCGTCAGCACTTTCGGCCACTTACTGGGAAAAGGGTTCCTTCTCTGCTGGGCCGCGTATCCCTTGTGAGGAGCGCTTGATTCTGCGGCCATCCCCGCGACTTGGCCCACAAGCCACGCAAATTCCGAGTCGGTCAGCTGCTGCTGGGGATTGCTCGCAAGTCGCCGAAGCAATTCGCCCTCTTCCGAACGCGTCATCATCGTGCCACCACCTTTTATTGCCGGGCCGATCAGCCGGCGCCGCGGGTGGTGGCCACACGACAGCCGGTGATCGTATGCGGGGAGCTACCCCACGACCCAGTGTTACTTGATCTGTTACCAAAGCCTCCGATTTTTCGCGGCCGGTCGGACGACCGGCGGTTTTCGTTCTAGCAAAACAACCGCACTTCGCACAGCATCCGAATGGTGTTAGAATTCCACCGAGGGATTGCAAATCCGCCATCGTGGGTTCGACTCCCACCGGCGCCTCTGCTTTCTCCTTTATCAACAGATCGCACAACCTCTCACTGTGCCTCAGGTTGCGATAGGCCGGCATCCTCTGCCGGGCCTGCTTCTAGTATCTCTTTGACGCCCTGGCTCGCACCGAAACGCGTCAATTCGCGCCCCGAGTGCTGCGCCAGGCGCTGCACCTTTTTGGAGCGGACCTAGCGGTCCGTCCGTCGCGGTTGCTCGCACTCTCTATTGCGCGTTCACGGAGCCAGGTTGCGGATCCCACACCAGTGGCGCGGAGCTGATTGCGCGGCGGTTTCCGAGCATCGAGACGCCGGTGAACGTGGCTGCCAATCGGCCCTCTATTGAGCCCGCAATAGTCGGCCGGATACGCAGGAAATGCCAAGTGAATACCGATAATTTGGGATATGCCGGGTGCGCAGCCCAATCGACAAACTAGTGGGCTGCCCGCAATGACCCCCGGCGAGTTAGCCGCTCTACCCTTCGGCGTGCGACGGAAGGCCGAAAGCATAGGGTCCGAGCGTCCACCAATTCGTTCGGACGAAATCATTTCTATAGTCAAGAATCGCCGGCACCAATCGCAAATTGAGACGACGCAGATGAAACTGGCACATAAAGGCTGCGCCGCTTCCTGCGCTTCCCGGCTGTCCTTTGTCCCACAGAGTTTCGTGCAAGAGGTCGTTCCGAAGCCGAACAAGTTCTTTGCTCATCGTCGAGTTTTCAGGAACTCTCAAGTGCTGACACATACCATCGATCCGCTCCATGTGCCGCTTAACTCTGGGCATCAACTGCAAGTCAATCGCCATTCTGTAGAGTGCGTCCAACACCATATATTCGACGGCAAAGTGCTCCCAATCCCACTCATACGATGGAGCGCGGTTGAACATGAAGAGAATATTCACGAAGCGTTTTCGCGCCTCGTCTGGCCATTTTCGCCATGCGTCGACTGCGTGTGTCAGAAAATGCTCGGCCGCCTTATTGGATTCATTTAAGGAGTTCGTGCTCAGCGGAATGCGAGCGTCAAACCACCAATCGCCGAACTGTAACCACGTGCCATGCCAAAATCCCAGCAGATGGATGACCATTGCCGCGCCAGTCCGATCGTTCTTGCTCGTTCGCCTTTCATACTCGGTGCTAAGACTATGGGATGCCGGAACACGGTGTAAATGCACAGGTCGGTGAGAATGTGGCACAACCTCACCGTCTGCGGTTTGCGAGTGACCGAGCGGAGGATAGAGAAATCCATCCTTGTGCGCATGTTTGACCATCCACTGCTTCACGTCCTCGAAGCGATCCAGGGGCGCGACCTGCCAGCCAGCAAATGCAAGCGAAGATTGCCGGGGCATGAATCCGAAACGATAGTCGCTCATTGGCTAATCTCCGCGCGGCCTGGGAAGCAGCCTTATCGCCGCCCCAATCTTGGCTCGCAGTCGCCTCCGATGCTGCCCGACGGCAGCCGAGCGACATGGCGGCCAGCAGGATCAATTTAGCAAACGTCCCTCCCGCTGCTTAGAATGCAGGAGTATGGGCGTTTCTTGGGGAACTTCTGTTTTACCTGTCTGAACCGGTGGTCGATTCCGTCACCTGGAGCGTGATGGCGATCGTGCGAAAAATTGTAAGTGGGAGGCCAGACGCCATGACCGCCCCTGATTCCGGTTCTCGCTGCGGACGATTTTAGTGGTGGACATCGTGCCGTTTCCGGGCCAGGCCGTGGCCACGGCGTCCTCGGGCTTGGACGTCGCAAGGTTCCGGCTATTTTTTGGGCGACAAGGGAGCCTTATGTCGTTAGAATGTTGTTTGCGCTGGGTTGGGCTCGACGCCAGGCCCAGTCCTATCCAAACGTGTCAGGCAAAGGTTATCGCCGAAATTCCTGGCGAGCGGGAAGCGCTCAAGAGTGGGAAACAGCCATCGGGGGACCGACGGGTA
>JANNTD010000565.1:0-2887 GCA_031403315.1 Planctomycetota bacterium | reverse complement strand
GTCGCTCGGCAGCCGAACTGAGTTGAGGGGCAAGCGCCGTCGCGGAGTACGGATCACGCTGAGGTCTTGTTCTTCAGCGCGTCGACATCGGTGCGGGCAAAGAGCCAATCGGCTCGCGCATGAACCTTCAAGTCTCGGACCGCGTCGCCCGCCTGTGCCCAGCCAGTCGCGAGGCAAATCCAGACCGTCAACAGTCACAGCGGCAAAAATTGGCACTCCTTCGGTAGGTCCAACAACGTCAGATGAAGGAAAATGGCGGGCAAGCTGCGGTCACTTCGGGTTCATATCGATCGCAAGGCATCGCGGCAGGATAGGGGGCTGGCGTTCGGCGGAAAACATGAATCAATACTCTTGACACCGCCGCGCCGCTCCCGCACAATCCGGGTGCCTAAGCGAACTCCTGACGCGAACATGTGTGACGAGAAACCCTGTCACGTGAGGGTCGGGCCGTGGCCGCTGCCAATCCATACGACGAGATTCCCTATCCGAATAATCCCCTCACCGTGTCGCACCCGGGACGGCTCGCAACGCTCGCCATGCTGCACGGCTTGAAGCCGGCGCCGCCGACACGGTGCCGGGTGCTCGAGCTGGGCTGCGGCGCCGGCGGCAACCTGGCGCCGATGGCCATGACCCTGCCCGATAGCGAGTTTGTCGGTATCGATCTGGCTCGCCGCCCAATCGAGTGCGGCCTGGAAATGGTTGCAGCCTGCGGCCTGACGAACATGACCCTGCATCAACGCGACATCCGCGAGGTCGGCGCCGAGTTCGGCTCGTTCGACTACATCATCGCCCACGGCATCTACTCGTGGGTTCCCGCCGACGTCCGCGACCGTCTCCTGGGCATTTGCGGCAGCAATCTGACGCCCCAAGGCGTCGCGTTCGTCAGCCTCAGCGTCTATCCGGGGGCGTTCTATCGCCGCATGGCCCGCGAGATGGTGCGCCACCACGCGCGGCATGCCGCCGGTCCGCAGGAACAGGTGGCCAAGGCCCGTGAGCTGCTCGATTTCTTGGCCGGGGCCATGGCGCAGCCCGAAGGTTATCGCGCCGTCCTCAAGGAGGAGCAGTCTATCCTCGAAAACTTTGGCGACGACTATTACCTTCACGAAACGCTGAGCGAGATCCATGACCCGGTCTGGTTCCATGAATTCGCCGCGCACGCCGGGCGGCACGGCCTGCAATACGTCAGCGACACGGCCCACCGCTGCATGGAGCACGTCGTTCCTGCCGAGGCGATCGAACGGCTCCGCGAGTTCGGCGGCGGCCAGCGGCTGGAGCGCGAGCAGTACCGCGATTTCCTCGAATGCCGGCAGTTCCGTAGGACCCTGCTGTGCCGGCAAGACGCGCTCGTGGCCGACGAGCCGGACCCGGAGCAGGTGCGGCAGCTCTTCGCGGCGTCGCCGGCGAAACCGGTGTCAGCGCGGCCCGACCTGCTGTCGGCCGCCGTGGAGACTTTCGCGAATGCCGGCGGCGTTTCCGTGGGGACCAACGATCCGCTGATCAAGGCGGCCATGTGCGTCCTCGGCGAGCGCTGGCCGCGTCCGCTGGCCTTCGCCGAGCTGCTCGAACAGGCACGGGCGCGGATCGGGCGGCCGGACGATCCCGATGATCCGCAGGTGCGCAAGCTGGCCGAGTTTCTCGTGACGGCCGACGCCGTGCAGCTCGCCCGGTTGCATGCCCACGTGCCGCTCTGGGCCGAAACCGTCAGCGCCCGCCCACTGGCCAGCCCGCTGGTGCGCTGGCAGATCAACGAAGGCCGGCCGGTGACCAATGTCTGGCATCACAACATCGAGATGGAAGAACCGATGCTGCGGCGGCTCTTGGCGCTACTCGACGGCACGCGCGGGCGGGCCGAGCTGGTTCGAGAATTGATCGGCTTCATGAAGTCGAAAGGCATCGTGCTGCAGATGCAGGGCCGGCCGGTCACCGACCGCGCCCGGCTGAGCCGTCTGCTGGCGGGCGCACTCGACGACAATCTGGCGAAATTCGCCGAGAATTGCCTGCTGATCGGCTGAGTCAGTTATTTGCACTTCTAGCCTCGCGCCGGTCGGGTGATGGTGGCAGATCGATCATGGGGCGCTTGCTACTGCATAAGCCAGGCGTGTTGATCACCGACATGGTTCTTGATCCAGGGTTTTTCGACGCCTCGGCCGTGGCGCGATGCCGCCAGGAACGACCAACTGCACAGCGGCGACCTGGTGGACGACCCGCGCTCAGCGGACGTGACTTGTTTGTGAATGCGGAAGCTCCGAGCGGCTTGCAACGCCGCCTCGTTTTACAATGGCACGTACTCGCGCCGCCTGGGAAGGGGTCTTTCTTACAAACACCGAGCGGAATACGTTTGGCGGCTTGAAGTGCTAATCTGTAATCGGCCTAGCAGTTGCGCCGGAACGCTCGCCTGGGCTCGGTGCTGGCACGACGATTGCTTTGCCAATTGCCAGCCCGCGAGTCGAAGTCTATCCGTATCTCAAGGAGGAGAAGAAGATGAACGACGACCTGATACCATTCGACGACTGGTTCGACACCGGCGGGGAGGGGTAATGCCCCCTGTCAACAGCCGAGTCTGGCACTGGCCAGAGTCGGCCGCAATCAAACATTTGCCTCATAAGTTAACGTGACGAAGCTCTAAGGAAGGCAGGAAGTCAGGAAATTCAGATTTCCTGACTTCCTGCCTTTCTTAGAATTAACATTTTTGACCCACACACAGACTTTTGAGGCAAAGCCCCTCACTACTGACGGGCGATCAATCGTCATTGACGATCGTGCCGATGCCGCGGTTCTTGGTGAACAGCGAATTGCTGCTGTTGCCGAAGAGGTCCACGTAGAACAGCTCATTCGCCTCCGCCTTGGCGTCGCTCTTCACCTCGATCGTGATCGTCTTTGTCGTCTC
>JANNTD010000564.1:0-5039 GCA_031403315.1 Planctomycetota bacterium | reverse complement strand
GACACTCGGCGGCCGGCCCAACTGGACTTGCCGCAACGAGGCGAATACTGATTGGATATAGTGGGCAAACTTTTCCTACCAGTCGGAACGTAGAAAATGGGGTATATTTAGGCGGCGTGGTCAAGCCTTTGGACCGCCGGTGCCCCCACCGCGTTCTTCGCCCGCCGATTGTAACTCCCAGCCCTCAAGGAAGTTATCATGCTTCGTCGTCCCCATTGGGCCGCTTTGGCGCCTGTGCTCTCGGTCTGTACTTTGGTCCTACTCGTCGCGCGGCCGGCAGCCGTGCGGGCTGCGGATTTGGAAGAATCGTTGCGAGCCGCACTCGAGGAAGTGCAGGCGGCCGAGGCGGCGAAGGGTGACGCGGCGAGCGACGAGAAGCCCGCAGAGGGTGCAAAAGTGCAGGCGGATGCTGCGGCAAAGACGGCTACGGCCGCTGAGGCCGCTAAGCCGCAAGCGGCAGCAGCGCCGGCGAAGCCCAAATCGAAGTATCCGCCGTATGACGAAATCCTGAAGGACACGCAGAAAGTCTCGGGACTGATCACGCTCTATCGCAAAGACGATCGGCTGCTCGCGGAGCTCGACGCAAAGAATCTCAATCGCGACTTGATTGTGTTGATCACGATCGCCCGCGGCATCGGCCAGACGCCGATCGTCGGCGGATTCAGTTGGCAATTTGGCGATGATGCGGTGTGGCAGTTTCGCCGCGCGGGCGAGCGGATTCACCTGGTGCGGCGCAACGTCCGCTTCACCGCCGACAAAGGCAGCCCCGATGCACAAGCCGTCGAGGTCGCCTACACGGATAGCGTGCTGTTCAGTCTGCCGATCATCACGCGGAGTCCCGGCGGCGCGTATGTCGTCGATTTGACGCCGGTGTTCATGAGCGACCTGCCGCAGATCTCGAACGTATTGCCCGGCTTCATGTTCTCGGAGACCAAGTCGACGTGGGCCGAGATCGAAGGCTTTCCCAAGAACGTCGAACTGCAGGTCGCCGCCACCTACGCATCGAGCGGTCTGGCGAGCATCGATTCGGTGCCGGACGCCCGCGGCATCACGGTGAACGTCCATTATTCGATCAGCGAACTGCCGGTCACGTCGTACAAGCCGCGGCTCGCCGACGATCGCGTCGGCTATTTCGTCGCGGTGCAGAAGGATTTTTCGAAGAAGGATCTCGACGACCGCTTCGTCCGCTACATCACGCGTTGGAACCTCGAGAAGGCCGATCCCTCGGCAGACGTTTCGACGCCGAAGCAGCCAATTATCTTCTGGCTCGAGAAGACGATTCCGTTCACGTATCGCAAGCCGATCCGCGACGGAATCCTGGAATGGAACAAGGCGTTCGAAAAGGCCGGTTTCTACGATGCGGTGGAAGTCCGCCAGCAGCCGGATGATGCCACTTGGGATCCGGGCGACGTGAACTACAACACGTTTCAATGGATCACGGCGGGTGTCGGCTTTGCGATGGGGCCGTCGCGCGTGAACCCCTCGACCGGCCAGATTCTCGACGCCGACATCATCTTCGACGCCGACTTTCTCCAATACTGGAAGCAGGAACACGAGACCTTTACGCCGGAATCCGTCGCGCTGATGACCGGCGGGGCGATCGACCTCGAACAATATCGGGCCGAGAGGAAACGTCGCCCAGCGTACATGCAAAACGGCCACGGCGATCGTTGCAATTGCCATCTGTTGAGCGGCATGTCGCGGCAGTTGGCCGTCGGGGCCACCGTGATGGCCACCAGCAAGCGCAGCCCGGAAGAAACCGAGAAGTTGATCAAGCAAGGGCTCAAAGAGTGCACGATGCACGAGGTCGGCCACACGCTGGGTCTGACACACAATTTCCGCGCGAGCGGCTATTACTCGCTCGAAGATTTGAACGACACCGCGAAGACCGCCGAAACTGGCATCGGCATGAGCGTGATGGACTACAACCCGGTGAACATCGTGCCCGCAGGCATGAAGCAAGGTGACTATTTTTCGCAGACGATCGGCCCGTACGACATGTGGGCGATCGAATATGGTTACACGCCGCTCAAGGGCGGTTCGCCCGACGCCGAGCTGCCGGAGCTCCAGAAGATCGCCGCTCGCAGCGGTGACCCGCGGTATGCTTTTGGCGCCGATGGCAACGCCCGCGGCATCGACCCCGATCCGCTCACCTCGCGTTACGATTTGTCGAACGACGTGGTCGAATATGCCAAGGCCGAGGCGAAGCTCGTTGCCGAGAGCTGGCCAAAGGTCGTCGAAGAGCTCACCAAAGACGGCGACGGCTATCAGAAGGCCCGCCGGGCGTTCAACATGCTGCTCGCGCGGCACGGCGAAGTAATGTTCGCGGCCTCGCGCTATGTCGGCGGCTTGAACGTGAATCGCAGTCACAAGGGCGACGAAAAGGCCGGCCAGCCGCTCGTGGTGGTCCCGGCAAAGAAGCAGCGCGAGGCGCTCGAATTGGTCGAGGAGCAGGTGTTCAGCGACAAGCCGTTCGGCTTCCCGCCAGAACTGTATGGTTACCTAGCCTCGTCGCAGTGGGACCATTGGGGCGTCGAACCGATCGAACGAACCGACTACCCGGCCCACGACGTGATTCTGATGTGGCAGGACCGCATCTTGAGCAAATTGCTTTCGCCGCTGACGCTCGCGCGGATTCACGACTCGGAGCTCAAGGTGCCCGAGGATGAGGACGTGCTCACGACCGCCGAATTGCTCGAGAGCCTCACCGACTCGATCTTCGCCGAGAGCGATGATTTCAAGTCCGGCGAGTACACCGCGCGCAAGCCGGCGATCTCGAGCCTGCGGCGGAACCTGCAGCGCGCGTATCTGGAGCGGCTCTCGCGACTGGCGATGGGCCAGACAACTGCACCCGAGGATTGCGAGACGATCGCCTTCATGGAGCTCAAGGAACTCAAGGGCCGGATCGACACGATCACTGGCGGCGACTTCAAGCTCGACGCCTACAGCCAGGCCCATCTCGAAGAGTCGTCGGCCAAGATCCAAAAAGTGCTCGACGCGACGATGGTCGTCGGCCCGTAATTCCATGTGACGCGGACAAGACCGAAGTCTTCACGAATCGAGCCGCCGTCGTCGCTGATATCGCCGGCTTTATGAAAACGACTGAGTTTGGTACAATCCTGCGTTCGAGTTGCCCGATTCAGTTCGGCAATTTGCGGTCTATGTCAGGTGGCAAGTCATGAAGATGGTGATTGCGGTCGTCCAGCCCACGAAGCTGGATGCGGTACATCAAGCGCTGGAGCGGCTCGACGTGACGCGGATGACAGTCTGCGACGCGCAGGGCTATGCGCGGCAGCGCGGGCAGCTCGAGTCGTACCGCGGCCACGAGTACAAGACGAACCTGCTGCGGAAGGTCGCGCTCGAGATCGCCGTGAACGACGATTTTCTCGACCGCACCGTCGAGTGTTTGGAAGAAGTCGCCCGCACCAGCGCTGAAGGCCACATCGGCGACGGCAAGATTTTCGTCGTGCCGATGGAAGAGTCGATCCAAATCAGCGACGGCTATCGCGGCAAAGGGGCCATTTAGGCACATCCATGGCGGTCGTGCTGCTCTCCGGCGATTTGATGGGCGCGTCGCGCGCCGAAGGCGCGGCGCGGATGGCGAGCGTGGAATTCCGCATGGTCGGAAACGTCGACGCAGCGGTCGATTGTTGCGCCGCACAACCGGTGAAGCTGGTGATGGTGGACCTGGCCACGGCCGGTTTGGACGTGGCCGCCCTCGTCGAGCGGCTGAAGGGCAGATCGAATCACGTGCCCGCGATCGTCGCTTTCGGGCCGCACGTACAAGATGCGATGCTCGACGCAGCGAAAGAAGCGGGCTGCGATCAGGTCGTGAGTCGCGGGCAATTCATGTCGCAGGCCGACGCGATCATCGCGCGCTATTCGACCAACAAGTAGAGAGTCGTTGACTATCCAACCGTGGAACTCTCGGGCTGCGAAGCCAAGTCGGAATGCACTTCCGGCACACCGGTCACGTGGTCGTCCGCCAACGGGGGCATGCCGAAATCGGGTTCATCTTCGACGTAGACCTCGTCCATCTCCGCGCCGTCGATGTCCTTGCGCAAGAGCAGGTAGACGCCGACCGCCGCGACAAACAAGAATCCAGCCTGGTAGCCGGCCGCGAGCGCACCCAGGAGAGACTTCCAAAAGCGGATCGCCTTTGCGGCCAGCCATTTGGTACCTGCGAGCGGCGCGGGCGCGTTGAGGGCCGGGCCGTCGGTGGCCGCTGCCTCGACGTCGATTGGCCGAGGCGAAACTATTTGACGGTAAGTCTCTTCGTCCAGCCCCCAGCTGACGGACCAATTGCCGAGTGAAATCGCCGACGTGGCGAAGAGCTTGACGATGAACATGCTGACCGCCGCCAGGATCGCCGCCAGCAGCACGTACCACAGTAGCCGCAGCGGCCGTTGATAGGTGTACGCATAACTGCGGCTCAGCGCGTCGAAGGCGTCGGTCCCTTCGACGGCGACCGTGGCCCACATCAGCGGCCAGCCAGCCAGCGCGCCGATCAAGAGGATTGCCATCAGCAGGCCCAAGAGCAGCGTGAACGGCCAAGCGAACCCGGCGACCATGGCCAGAAAGTCGAGCCGCATGATCCAGCCGAGGACGGCGAGTTGAATGCCAAAAACGGCCGCCCCGGCGAGCGCGAGTAGTGGTGCCATGCTGTACGACGTGATTTTGCTGGCCGCGTGTTTGAGCGCACCCGGCAGATCGGGCGCTTCGTCGCGGGTGAATTTGAGGGCCGCAATCCGCGCAATCGCCCCGCCGAATAGCCCCCACACCAAGAGCTCCCAAATGCCACACAGTGCAAAATAGAAAAATCCGACCGGCGTCAGGTCGCCGTGAAACATGTTGATGAATGGCCGCGTGAGGTAGAGCCACAAGCTGACCGGCGCTTCGGCCAGTCCGGTGGCCACTTGCCGGAACAGGGCGTCGGCACTTTGGGCGGAGGTGACAATTGAAAACTCGGGCGACGTGTTCCAGAGCCAATCGCTCATCGTCGTCTGCCACTCGGCGCCATGCACGACCGGGTCGGTGCT
>JANNTD010000563.1:0-4192 GCA_031403315.1 Planctomycetota bacterium | reverse complement strand
GGTGGCGGTGACCATTGTTTATTGACTGGATGACAATTGATTAATGATTCAGAGGAATTAAGAACTTGAACCGCCAAGGACGCCAAGCTCGCCAAGAAACCAAGGGAAACCGCATATCCTCTTGATAACCTTGGCGTTCTTGGCGGTTTGATTCATTTTGATTTGACTCTCTTATGGAAGTTTCGTGAGCGTCTCACATGAAGAATTGTAGAGCTGGCGGTTGCGGCCGCCAAGCGGAGAGTTTTGGGTGGATTAGGGTTCAGGGAATGGCGAATGGCGAACATTGGCGAGCGCGATTTGTCGGTCCTCCTTTTGATGCGAGTCGACAATTGCTGCTGGGGCTCGTGGTTTTTCGCGTTTTGTCGGGGCGTGTTTTTTTGGCCGACTCACAAGTCATTGCTGGCTCGCGTCTTGCGCTGGCGCTTGCGCAAGAAAACACGCTCCGAGGCGACAATTGACGCGCGATTTGTCGGCCGCGATCGCGGCAAGTGCCGGAAAATCGTGGGCTGGCGGCGTGGGCCAGGCGACAAAATCGAGGGTTCAATTGCCTCATAGAGTCGTTTGTGATGGGTTTGAAGGCGGTTAGTGGTTAGTGGTTGAGAAAAAAAGTGAGGAGCGCTCCTCCGGTCGGAATGTGCGGAGCTCCGTGCCCGACCCTCGGGGCCGTGCCGGCGCACACCGCTAGTGCGAGTCGCACGGACGTGTAGCGTGTGCCGTATCGTGACTTCCAGACGACAACGACGAAAAATCCGCTCCAGTTACGTGAAACGCGTTCTAGTGGTCCGTCGTCGATCTCGCGAGGATGCGCTTCACGGTGTGCTGAACAAATCGTGGCTACCGTGTGAAGGGCTGTGGCCCAAGCGCGGGCTCATCAACAACGTACGGTTTGCGCCGTCGCCGGTGTCCGGTGATCGAGCACGTGTACATTACAACACTAGTGCGAGGAATATAAGCGCTATTTTTGGCCACCCCTCTGCGGTGTGGAGTGGCCAATAGTTGGAGCTTGATAAGACTCGTTCTATAGCGGGTCGTCGAAATCATCGGGGACCCGAAATTCGCCCGCGCACAGACCGAAAGGACGCTCGCCGTTCGGTGCCGGAGCAACTGACTTGAGCTCGGCGACCGGTCGGTCGTGATCTGTGATCAGTAACGACTCGCCCGCTTCGACGCGGCGGAGGTAGGCCGGGAAGTCCCGCTGAATCTCGCTGAGGCTGATGGCGACCATATCGGAATTGTACCATGCGATCGGCAAATGAGGAATTTGGCCCGATGCACGTCGGAAAAACGATTTCCAAGGGTTTTCGTATTGGACTCAATCGCGTTGCGCCAGTCGTTGGCGAAGAAGTGCAGGTATCGTACTGCTTTCCAATATCATTTGCGGTAGTAGCGCGATAAATCGTTCCGAGGCTTCATAAAAATCGCCGGCAAGTCTTATCACGCTGGCGACGTCCAAATTTGAAATCGCCCTGTATTGAAACAACGCATCCGGATCCCGGTGCGCGATTGTGGCATTTCTCAATATGTGAAGTTCCTTGCGTGCTTTTCGTTGTGCAATGCGGACCAATCGAAGCGACTCAGTTGCTTCACGACGTACGTTGTCTGAAGCCTTGATGTTTTCGAGTGCAGTTCGAAGCGCCTGGCCACTGACTTTGTCTGCATCCCATTCGTAAATGGTCAGAAGAATCACTCGCGCAGAAAGTTTCCGTTTCCATTCGTCAGGATGTGTCAATGCGTCTAGCTTTACTGCTTGGATGTCACGCTCGGCAATCAAGAAGTAAAGTGCGATGTTAAGAATTGTGTGAGAATCGCGATACCCGTTGCGTTCGCAGCGTGCAGCCTGATTTTTAATTGCATTGAACGCACCCAGAAGGGCATTCTTCTTAGATCGCTCCGCGAATGGCAGCCGCAATCGCATATAAGTTCGCGCCAGATCACGGCTTGTCGATATCATCTTGACGCGGACCCAACGCTGTATCACTTCGGGGCGAGACTTTAGTAAATGCAACCTGTGTTTGTCTTGTTTGCCGTGATTATCGCTGGTTGCATCGTACATGTTGATGGAACGTAATCCACTGTCACTTGATCAACAGTGCGCCCGCCTCGTCGGGCCAAATGCGCTTTGGTGTGAGGCGGAACACCTATTTCTTCTGCCGCGATTTCCAAACTTCTTCAATGACTTCGGCGCCGACGAGGCCATACAAGCGGGGGCGCGGGGGGATGAGGGTCGTGTCGACGTCTTCATAGGAGAGTTGCGGTTCGCCGGCGGCGTCGACGGTGGCGATCGTAGTTTTGAGCCACTTACGATTCTTCTCTTCAAACTTGTCGCACCACTGTTCGGCCTGGCGGCGGCGCTCGGCGGGGTCTTCGGCTTGGATGCCGGGCATGTCGAAATCGGGCTTGTAGTGGGCGCCGCGGCATTCGTCGCGGGCGAGTGCGCCCTTCAGAATAGCCTTGGCGATCGGGAACATGTCGCGGAGGGCCTTTGTATAGACGACGTTTTGGTTCGTCCACGCGCCGGTGTCGGAGAGGGAGCAGCGGCTGGCGCGCTCTTCGAGCTTCGAGACGGAGTCGATCGCTTCTTCGAGCTGCTTGTTCTGGCGGACGACTGTGGCGGCGCGGGTCATGTGGTCGCCGAGCTCTTGGTGAATGAGATACGGGTTCTCGTTGCCGCCGGGGCGCGTTAGCAGGGCGTCGTGGTCGGCCTGGGATTTGTCGCGTGCGCCGCGGATCAGGCCGGTGAATTTTTCGTCGCTCGCGGATTCTTTCAGCGAGCCCAGCAGGTTCTTGATGCCGGGGCCGATCCAGAGGCCGGTGAAGATGCAGGAGAGCAGCGAGTTCGCGCCGAGGCGATTCGCGCCGTGATATTGATAGTCGCACTCGCCGATGGCGTACAGGCCGGGGATGTTGGTTTGATGGTTGCGGGGCGAGCAGGCGGCCAGGCCGCCTGCGGCCGAGCGTTTGTAGTCGGCCCACAGTCCGCCCATCGAATAGTGGACGGCGGGGAATATTTTCATGGGCTCGTCGCGCGGGTCGACGCCCTGGAACTTTTCGTAGATGCTGAGGATGCCGCCGAGCTTGCGGTCGAGTTCTTCGCGCGGGATGTGCGTGAGGTCGAGGTAGACGCAGGGGCGTTCGCGTTCGACGCTGAGCCCTTCGTTGACGCAGACGTTGAAGATCTCGCGGGTGGCGATGTCGCGCGGCACGAGGTTGCCGTACTTGGGGTAGCGCTCTTCAAGGAAGTAGTAGCGCTCGGCCTCGGGAATGGTCTTGGGCGCTCTTGGATCCTGCGGCGTGCGGGGGACCCAGACGCGGCCGCCTTCGCCGCGGGCCGACTCGCTCATCAGGCGGAGCTTGTCGGAGCTGGATCGCCGTGGGGTGGACCTGAATGAACTCGCCGTTGGCGTATTTTGCGCCGGCGCGGGCGGCGCGGCTCACCGCGCTACCGTTGCAGGCCATGCTCATCGTGCTGCGGCCGTAGATGAGCCCGCAGCCGCCGCTCCCGATGATGACGGCGTCGGCCGGGAAGCTGCGAATCTCCATCGTGATCAGATTCTGGGCGACGGCGCCGCGGCAGCGGCCGGTGTCGTCGAGGATCGGGGCCAAAAAGTCCCAGCCTTCGTACATGGTGACCAGCCCGCTCACGTGCCAGCGGCGGTCTTGTACGTCCAGCGCGTAGAGCAGCTGCTGGCCGGTGGTCGCGCCGGCGAAGGCGGTGCGTTTGAAGAGTGTGCCGCCGAAGCGGCGCTGGTCGCGGAAGCCCTCTTCCGTGCGATTGAAGGCGACGCCGAGGCGGTCCATGAGGTCGATGATCTTCGGGCCGTGGTCGACCATCTCCTTGACGGGCGGCTGGTGCTGGAGGAAGTCACCGCCGTAGACGGTGTCATCGAGGTGGAGCCACTCGCTGTCGCCTTGTTGGCGAGTGAGGTCGTTGACGGAGTTGATACCGCCCTGGGCGCAGACGCTGTGGGAGCGCTTCACCGGCGTGAGGCTCATCAGGTCGACGCTGATGCCAAGCTCGGCGAGCTTCATCGAAGCGGCGAGCCCCGCCAGCCCGCCACCAACCACCAGTACACGCTGCTTTGCCACGCGATTTCCTAGATAAAAGAGTCTAAATTATCTCGCAGAGACGCAGAGACGCGGAGACGCGGAGACGCGGAGGAAGGCACAGAAAGGAAGAAGTGTTTCAACCATT
>JANNTD010000562.1:0-1888 GCA_031403315.1 Planctomycetota bacterium | reverse complement strand
CGGTGAAGAAGATGCCGCCCGTCGCGTCCATCACCAAATCGTTCGGGCCGTTGAACTGCGCTCCCATCCAATTATTCGCCAGCACTGTTTCGACGACCTTGATATCGGTCGTCGAACGCCGCGAGATTTGTCGGCGGTCGCGGTCGGCCGAGATCACGTGGCCGGCGGGGTCCATGATCAGGCCGTTGGAAGTACCGGAATTGGGATCGACAATTACGGCGGTGTCGCTAGCGATGTCGTAGTGGACGATGTCTCTGTTGTTCATGTCAGAGAAGTACACGCCGCCGTCGCCGTCGTAGAGCGGCCCTTCGGTAAAGCCGTAGCCGGTGACAAGCAGCGTGGGCGTGGCGCCGGAAGGCAAGATACCGGCCGTCGCCGGCGACGCCGCCATGGTAAGCAGCATCAGCGTGACGAAATAGCGACGGCGGTTCATAGGCATCTCAACGGCGATTACACTCGGCTCAGCGATCATTGTAATTGGTCGGCCCGCGCAAGCCCAGCAGAAAGCGGCCGATGACAATTGTCCCTATTGCGTCGGTCGATGCTGCGGATCGATCCAACCGTTGTCGACAAGCCAGTCGGCCATCCGCTGCGGCCAGCCTTTGAGCGTGGCCAGTTCCGAGCGGTGACCCATGTTGAAGGCGTGGCCGCCGCGAGAGTAGATGTGGGCCTCGACCGGTGCGCCGGCGGCGCGGTACTTGGTCAAGAGATCGACCACCGGTTCGATGTGGCCGCGGTCGTCGTTCGCGCAGACAATAAATAGCGGTGGCGAGTCGGCGGGAACGCCTTCGTTCGGAATGCCGAGCGGGCCAGGGTAGACGACGATCTGGAAATTCGGTCGGCCGTTCAGGCGGTCGACGGGGTCGGCGGCGTTGGGGTCGCCGTCGCCGGGCTCGTACGCCACCAGCGCGACGACCTCGCCGCCGGCGGAGAAGCCGAGGATGCCGATGCGATTCGGGTCGAGATGCCACTCGTCGGCGCGGCTACGCACGAGCCGCAGGGCGCGATAGGCGTCTTCGCGGGCGTGGGTTTCGATTTTGTACGGCGAATCCTGCTCTCGGGCCAGCCGATATTTGAGCACGAACGCCGCGATGCCGAGCTGGTTCAAGTACTCCGCGGCGTCGCGGCCTTCGGCGTCGAACACCAACTCGCGGTGCCCGCCACCGGGCACCACGATCACGGCCGTGCCGTTCGCTTTGTCGGCCGGCGGCAGGAAGGCCGTGATCGACGGGTTGTGAATGTTGCGGACCCAATAGTCTTTCGCTTGTTCCGGTTCGTCGCGCCGCGATTCGAAGCCGGGCGCGCCGGCGGGCCAGAGCGGAATCTGCTCCGGCGCCGCTTGTGCACAAGTGGAGATGGCGATCGTCAAGCTCAACGCGCAATTTGCGAGCCACACTTTCCCAGTAATGTTCAATGCCATGGAGCCGCCTCACCGATGTCTTGGAGTGCTTGGTGCACGCGTCGCTGCACGAGCGCCGGGACAGCGTTTCGCTGAACTGCCATTCTAGCCGATCGGCCGGCTTTCGACAGAGACTGCCCGCGACGGGGCGGTTTGGCAGGTCGTGCGGCAAAGAAACAGTCCAGCCGCGTCAGGCGACGAGGCTTCGCAGGACCTCGACCAGTTTTTCCACAACCCGATACTCGAACCGCATGGCCGGCTTGACGCGGGCACAGCGCAGCTGCTCATTGAAACGGTGCTCTGTGAGAATCGCGTCAATCTCGTTGGGAGTGAGATTCGCCGGAAGCTTGGTCACGTACTGCCACAAGCCGTACCCAAATCCGATCCGCCAGCGCGATTCGATGATCCACAATTTGCGAATGATGGCCGATTGGTCCCAGTCGGGCGGACCATCCCAAATCGTTTTGCAGACGATGCACTGCAACGATT
>JANNTD010000561.1:0-5112 GCA_031403315.1 Planctomycetota bacterium | reverse complement strand
CGCGAGTACCGCTCGAAAGTGAAAAACGCTCAAGAGGCGCACGAAGCGATTCGTCCTGCGGGCCATCCGTTCGAGCTGCCGGAGACACTCCGCAGCCAGCTCGGCGCGGATGAGTTCAAGCTGTTCGAGTTGATCTGGAAGCGGACGATCGCCAGCCAAATGGCCGACTGTCAGGCACGGCGGATCACAATCCAGATCGAAGGCGGCGGCTGCGTATTCCAATTGAGCGGCAAGACGATCGATTTCCCCGGCTACCTGCGGGCCTACGTCGAAGGCAGCGACGACCCCGACGCCGAGCTCGCGGACCAGGAAAAGGCGCTGCCGAGCGTCGCCGTGGGCGAATTGCTGAAGTGCGTCGAGATGAATTCTAAGGGGCACACCACCCAGCCGCCCGATCGTTTCAGCGAAGCCGCGCTCACCAAGGCGCTGGAGGAGCGCGGCATCGGCCGGCCCAGCACGTATGCCTCGATCATCGACACGATCCAGGCCCGCAACTACGTCTTTAAAAAGGGCGGCGCGCTGGTGCCGACGTGGGTCGCGTTCTCGGTCGTGAAGCTCCTCGAAGAGCATCTCGCCAGCCTGATCGACTACCAGTTCACGGCGCAGATGGAAGACGATCTCGACGCGATCAGCCGCGGCGAGCGCGAGCAGGTCGAATACTTGAAGGCGTTTTACTTCGGCAACGGCAAGCCGGGACTCAAGCCGCAATTGGCGAACAAGGTCGAAGAGATCGATGCTCGCAGCATCAGTCGGATTCTGATCGGCACGCCGCCGGGCGGCGAACCGGTGTATGTCCGCGTCGGTCGGTATTCGCCATTCGTCGAGCAAGGCGAGCGGACGGCGTCGCTGGTCGAGGACACGCCGCCAGATGAAGTCACGCTCGCAATGGCGCTCAATCTGCTGGAGCAAGCCGGCAAGTCGGAGGAGCCGCTGGGCATCTGCCCCGACACGCACAAGCCGGTGTATCTGAAAGTCGGCCGGTTCGGGCCCTACGTGCAGCGCGGCACGCCTGAGGACGAGGAGAAACCGCAAAACGCGTCGCTCATGAAAGGCATGACGCCGGAAGACGTCGATTTGGCGACCGCGCTCAAACTGCTCACGTTGCCGCGTAATTTGGGCGACAATCCGCTGCTGGGTCAGCCGGTGATGGCGTTCAATGGACGATTCGGGCCGTATGTGAAGTGCGTCGAGGAAACGCGGTCGCTGCCGGCCGACTTGTCGCCGCTCGACGTGACGCTGGCGCAGGCGCTCGAATTGCTGGCGCAACCGAAGACGCGCGGCCGCGGCGGCGCCGCGAAGAAAGAGCCGCTCAAGGTGTTCGACGCCTCGCCGGTGACCGGCACGAAAGTGCAACTCTTGGACGGCCGCTACGGGCCCTATCTCAACGACGGCGAGACGAACGCTTCGCTCCCCAAGGGATCGAGTGTCGAGGAGCTCACGTTCGCCGAAGCACTCGATCTATTAGCCGCCCGGGCAGCGCTGGGTCCACCCAAGAAGAAGCGGGCGAAAGCCGCGAGGCCGGCGAAGAACGACGCACCGAAGAAGGCCGCCACGAAGCGCCGCCCAGCAAAGACTGCGGCGGTGAAGTCGGCGAAGAAGAAGGGCGCGGAATAGTCTGAAGGCTTATCTAATTCGCGGCAATTACGCCTACCGAGCTAGTGATTTTGACTAAAACTTGGGCACAAGTGTTAGGATGGTGTGGGAAGCCCAACGGAGTCAAATCGTCATGACCATGAATTTAACAACGCACGAGATCATCGCCTCGGCGCTACTGCTACCGCTCCCCGCTCGGGAAAAAGTCATCGTCGCCCTGCAGGAGAGTCTCATCGACGCGACGATCGATCATGGACCGGAAGAACCGCCGGACGAGGTCGAAGCCGCTTGGGGAGAAGAGATCGCTCGGCGGATTGCCGACATCGATTCAGGGCGAGTGAAGACGATTTCGTCCGAAGAAGCTTGGAAGTTTATTGATGGCCAAACGCCAACGAAACTTTGAGTTTCATCCCGAAGCGATGATCGAAACGAAGGAGTCCGCCGACTGGTATGCGGAACGTAGTTTGATCGCTTCGGCTAATTTCAAGGACGAGTTGCGTCACGCGGAAAAGCTAGTCACCGATCAACCAGAAACTTGGAGCCCGTACCTCCACGGCACCAGGTGCTGTCAGTTGAAGCGGTTTCCATTCGGCCTGGCCTACATCGAACGCGGCGATCGGATCATTGGCATCGCGGTAGCTCATCTCAAGCGACGGCCCGGCTATTGGCGAAAGCGACTCACGGAGTAGGCATTTCGCGTCGCCGCCGCATGAAATCGCGTTGCGAACCGCGCCGCTCATTGGGGCCGCACCATTTTTTTGACGCCGGGCAGGAGAGCGTGCTAAGATACTCACTGTGAAAGCGCTTTCACATCACGAATTTGCCCGTTATTTCAAGAGAGACCCGATGCGTATTTGCTACTTAGCGCTGCCGCTCGTCCTGGGGTTCGTGTCGACCGCCGTTGCCGATCCCGGTTCGCCGGATCAGCACGTCGTCTTCGAGAATAGCGCCGCCGAGAATTCCTATTTCCACAGTCAGGGATCGGTGATTGCGCCGAGTGAATTGGAACTTGTGAACGACAAGTTTCCGACCTCAGTCGCAAAATTCGTCAGCCCTCCGAATTGCCTCCGTCTCGAATGGAAGTCGGGTTCTGGAGGCGACTGGCGGATGACGCTGCGAGTGGCCGCTCGCATTGGGCCGGCGGCGGAGTTCGCCGGTGATACGCTCCGTCTGTGGTGCTATGCGGAAGAGGAACTTTCGGAGGCCGAATCTCCGCTCGTCGGCGTCCAGGACTCACGCGGAAACTCGCTCCCCGATGTGCCGCTATTGACCGGCGTTGGCCGACTGCCTGCCAAGAAGTGGGTGCGATTGGAGTTTCCGATCGGACAATTTGCCGGGCTGTATCACAGTACGGATGACAATCGATTCGATCCTCGCAAACTGGCCAGCATCACATTGACTCAAGGGCTCGACGACGGTCGGGACCATGTGTTGTACATCGACGACGTGCGGATCGTGGATGGCGATGCGGCGGATCAGTCTCCGCCGGAGGCACCCCTCGATCTGGCGGTCGAAGGTCGTGACAGTCACTTCGAACTTTCGTGGCGAGCGAATCGCGAGGCCGATCTCTGCAGCTATCGAGTGTACCGCTCGGACGATGGCAAGACATTTTCGCCGATCGGCACGCGTCCGGGCCGCTTCCAGCGGTTTGTCGACTTCGTGGGAGAACCGGGGAAGACGTACCATTACAAGATTGGCGCCGTGGACCTCGACAACAACGAGTCGCCGCTCTCCCGGTCGGCCAGCGGGACAACCCGCCCGCTCGACGACGAAGGGCTGCTCGACATGGTGCAAGAAGGGTGCTTTCGCTACTACTGGGACGCGGCAAATCGTGACTCCGGCATGGCCTTGGAGGTTGTACCAGGCGACGAGAACCTGGTGGCGGTCGGAGGGTCTGGCTTCGGCATCATGGCCTTGGTGGTCGCGACGGAGCGCGAATTCATCACCCGAGAGCAAAGTGTCGAACGGATGCTGAAGATCGTGCGGTTCCTGAAGTCAGCCGATCGATTTCATGGTGCGTTTCCCCACTTTCTCGATGGTCGCACGCGCCATGTTTGGCCGTTGTTTGGCAAGTACGACAATGGCGGCGATCTCGTGGAGACCGCCTTTCTGATGCAAGGGCTGCTCGCCGCTCGACAGTACTATCGCGGCGAGACGGCTGAGGAACGCGAGATCCGCGGAACGATTACTGCGCTGTGGCGCGACGTGGAATGGGACTGGTATCGAAAGACTCCCGACGGTGAAGTTCTGTATTGGCATTGGTCGCCTGATCACGGCTGGCATATCAGTCATCCGCTCGTGGGTTGGAATGAGACCATGATCGTGTACTTGCTGGCCGTTGCTTCGCCCACGCACGGAATTCCGGCGAGCCTCTACTATTCAGGTTGGGCCGGGCAGTCGGATCTGGCTGTGGACTATCGGCACGGATGGAGTCGTACGACCCATGGCGACCACTACGCCAACGGAAATTCGTACTACGGCAATAAGTTGGGCGTCGGTTGTGGAACCGGAGGCGACCTGTTCTTCGCGCAGTTTTCGTATTTGGGTTTCGACCCGCGGGCGCGCAAAGACAGATTCACGAACTACTTCCACAACAATCGGCAACTGACGCTGATCAACCGCGCCTACTGCATCGACAATCCGCGACAATTCGTGGGTTACGGCCCGGAGTGTTGGGGACTATCGGCCGGCGTCCGCAACGGCGGCGGCAAACCCCAGCCGCGCAGCGACAACGGCACGATCTGCTCGTCGGCGGCGCTCGGCTGCTTCCCGTATACGCCCGATGAATCGATGGCCGTACTGCGGCACTTTTATCACAATTTAGGCGACAATATCTGGGGAACGTATGGCTTCCACGATGGGTTCAACCAAACCGAGAATTGGTTCGACGAATGCTACATGGGGCTCAACCAAGCGCAGATCGTCGTGATGATCGAAAATCATCGGACCGGATTGGTCTGGGATTTGTTCATGTCAAATCCAGAAATAAAGCTGATGCTGCAGGCGGTTGGCTTCGAGGCAGATGTGGATAAAGTCGCCGCACCTTAGACAACTCGACTCGGCTCGGCGGGAGCCCTGCCCTCCCAATTCTATCGTTCTTCGCCTTCGGCTATGGCGTAGGCGGTCGCGTAGTAGCGGCTATGGGAGATCGAGACGTGCATCCGCTGGATGCCGGCGCGCTCTTGCACCTCGCGGGCGCCGCCATGCAAGACACACAGCGGCGCGCCTTGGCGGTTGCTGATGATTTCGATGTCGCGCCAACTGATGCCGCGACGCCAGCCGGTGCCGAGCGCTTTGAGGACTGCTTCCTTGGCGGCCCAGCGGCCGGCGTAGTGTTGCGTCGAGGCCTTGCGACCGCTGCAGTACTCGATCTCGGCGGCGGTGTAGACGCGCGTGATGAAGATGTCCTGGTGCCGCTCGATCATGTCGGCGATCCGCGGGCATTCCACAATGTCGGTACCGATGCCGAGAATGGCCATGGGAATGGTTTCACAAATGGGGAACACTTGGCCGCGTCGC
>JANNTD010000560.1:0-4422 GCA_031403315.1 Planctomycetota bacterium | reverse complement strand
CTCGTCGAGCTCCGCGAGTACCTGGCTGATTTCCCCACGCAGACGCTCTGCAGATAGCGGACTCGCTTGAAAGAAATTGTGGCTCAAAGCTTTGATCTCCAGGGGATACAAAAAATGGGAAAGCTATTCGGCGGCGGCTTGCGGAGGCGGCACGACTTGATCGAACGCCTCCTGCCAAGAGTAAGTGGTTTCGACATTGGTTCGCAGGTTGCCGACGCGAATGTACGGCCGCCACAGAATTGTCGCTTCAAAGAATTCGAACACGAAACGCAGCAACGAGGCCTCCGCGGTGGCCGGAGCGTCGAACTGCACCGAAATGTAGTTCCCATGATCTCGAACGCGAATCAGCCCGCTCTTGATGCCGAGCCGCCGCAGCTGATCTTCGCCCTCGGGCGAGTACGGCGAAATCCGCTGGGCTGCCTCGATGATGCGGGGATCGAGGCCGAGCTCGTTCATCCGGGCCTCATCGCACATGGTCAGCTCATGGCGCGAGACCAGCACCCAATTCCGATTGGCCGGGTTGAGCCAGTAGCCTTCGCCGATCATGGGATTCTCCTTTCGGCGTTCCAAGAGATAGACTGTCTCGGGGCAAACGGGCGTGAACGAGGATCGCGCGAAGAGGTACAAAGTGGGCGCGAGAGATGGCACAGAGCAGAGCCGCATCACTTCTTCTAGCCCCACAGCTCGCCACGGCTAAGTACCCGTTTGGGTGGGCGGCTGCTATCGCACAGGATGCCGTCTCCCGAGTAGCAGCGAATTTCTGTGTGGTGGAGCCGGAAGCTGCACGGCGCTGGTGAATCGCAGCAGAGCAGTCCTGGTGCCTTTGGCGCTTCGGACAGAAAAAGTCGCCCTTGGATGTCACGCAGCGTCGACCGCAATCGCCTGACATCGAACAACGGTGGTCTCTGCCCTCGCGGACAATGGTCCGCCCGCGCTGCTTCGACAAGGGAGACGAATTCAACTACCGCGGCTGGGTCACGGTTGAATGCCCAAACTCAGCCGATCCGGTGGCCGAAATGGCGAACGCGGTGGCGTTTCTACGCTCGCTTTAGCTGGCGAGCCTAAGGTTGTGCGGCGGCCTGCGGCTCGCAGTAC
Source organism: Planctomycetota bacterium (assembly GCA_031403315.1). Lineage (GTDB taxonomy): Bacteria > Planctomycetota > Planctomycetia > Pirellulales > Lacipirellulaceae > DASYDU01. The sequence continues at coordinate 3,327 of JANNTD010000560.1, read as the reverse complement.
GAAAGCGCCAACAGCGAGTAGGCCGTCACGAGATTTGGGTCCGCTTCGAGCCAGCGCTCGCTGGTGTTGACCCAGCTGCCGTCTTCTTTTTGCAGCTCGAACAATCGGTCGGCTAGCTCGCGTCGCCAATCGTGCGATGTGCCGCTCGCGTCGACGAACTCATCGCTGCCGTCCGCGTCGAGGGCCTTGGCGATGGTGTGGTAGTAGTAGAACAGGCCGTCGGGGCCCATGCCGGGGTTTTCGGCCAGGGTATAGTGCTCTCGGAGCCATTTCGTGGCAGCTTTGAAGCGCGGATCGTCCGGTCCGACGCCGCAGTAGATCATGCTCTTCAAGCCGGCGTAGGTCATCGAGCCGTAGCTCCGCAGCCCACCGTCGGGCGTAGCGCCCGCTTGGCTGGAACCGCCAGCGGCGATCGTGTAATAGAATCCGCCGTCGTTGACCTTCGCGGCAAATTTGGTGGTGTTGTGCGGCGACTCGAGATTCTGACAGCGCGAGACGAAGATCAGCGCCTTTTGAAGCGCCGCGTCGTTCGCTTCTGCACCCGCCGAGTGCAGTGCCTCGATCAAGAACGACGTGTTCGACAGATCGGGCCGGCTGTGCGAGCCGTAGCCGGCGCCGCCGTAGCTCATGCTCGATTCGTCGTGTCCTTCGTCGCCGTCCCACTGGATTTTCTTGGCGAACGCTTCAGCTTTCTTGAGCAGCTCGTCGTATCGGCCGTCGGAGTTCGCTTCGTGAAAGCACAAGATGGCGAGCGAGGTTTCGTAATTCTGGTAGCGGCTGCTGGGTGCGTAGATGCCGCCGTCGTCGTGGACGAATCCCTCGAGGTACTTGAGCGATTTGGCGACGAGCGGGTCGTCGAGTGTGCGGTCGTGACGAAGCAGCGCCGTGGCAACGATTGCGGTGAGTCCGGGTCCAGCCTGGCTGCTGAACGAGCCGTCGTCGGCCTGGGCCTGCGCGAGAAATTCGAGGCCGCGGCTCACGGACTTTTGGTAGGTCGCGCGGTCGGGGCCAATTGGTTTCGCGACATCGTCCGCGGCGCTGGCCTGACGGCACGCGGCCAACAGAATTGTTCCGACCAGCAGCCCTAACGGAACAAGCCTCTGGGTCCACCATCGAGCGGCAAGTCGGGAGCCATCATTGTCCATATAGCACCATCGCCAACAAAAACAGGTTCCATGCCACGAGCAGCGTTCCCGCGACCACCAGCGGCCAACGGTGCGGCTTCATGAGTTGCGCCCTTTGCCGGAATCCGACGTGAGCGGACCGAACGTGTCGCGGAATCCTTCGTCGAATTTGAAGACCTGATCGAAATCCTCGCGGCGGTCATTGTCGGTCTTACGCATCTGACCGATCGAGATCAAGCTAAACACGATCTCGCCGAAGTCGCCAGTTGTCTGGATGCCCCAGTGGTTGAGCACACTCTTCGACAACCCGCCATATTGTTTAACCGCGTACAGGCGAATCGCCTCGCAGAGCTGCTGGCCGGTGATGTGTCGTTCTTCCTCGGTTTCGTTGGCGACGACGGTATCCTCGATCGACCCGGGCGAGCGGCCCATGCCAAGCTGCTCGTGAGCGTAGCGCAGCGCGTCGAAGACAAACACGTACGCGTCGAGATGATATCGTTTGTCGCGCCGAAGCAATTCGGCCAAGGGATGGGTTGGATCAATCATATTTCTATTGTCGGCGCTGGCTGCGGATTAGGCAACTGGCAGCGCTGGAGGGTTTCGCCTGGGGTATTTTCGTGAGGGGCTACGTCAACCGATTACGCGGAGCCACCCGATGTTTCATCGGTCCAGTTGCGGGCATCGTCGTCCACGGATTCATCTTCCAACGACACGCTTGACGGCTCGTCGGCCAACATTTCCGCCGCGGCCGTCTCGATGTCGCCGGCGGTGGCGACGCTCTCGCCGACACTCTTGCCGATGCTCTCGTCGGGGGGCTGCTCCTGCTCGGGACGACGCTGTTTGCCGCGCGACAGCACCGTGAGCACGTCCGCCGCGTTGATGACGACGCGACGCATGTCTTCGGTTTCAATCAGCACCTGACCGGCCAAGATTTCTTGGGCCAGCACGCGACCACGGCCGGTCGTCGTGACCACGTCGGCGCCGACTGGCGGCAAATCGCGCTGCAGCGATTGGTAGGTATCGTATTCGTACCGTAGGCAGCACTTCAGCCGGCCACAGCGGCCGGAAATCTTGCTCGGGTCGAGCGTCGCCCGTTGCAGCTTCGCCATCTTCATCGAGACGGGCGGCATTTCGCTCAGATGCGTGTTGCAGCACACCGGCTTGCCGCAATCGCCGTAGTCGGCCAGCAGCTTGGCTTCGTCACGGACGCCAATCTGCCGCATTTCGATCCGCGTCTGAAACTCCTTGGCGAGCACCTTGACGAGGTCGCGAAAATCGATGCGGTCCTCGGCTAAGTAATAAATCACCACCCGCTCGCCGCCATACAGGTGTTCGACGTCGGCCAATCGCATGTCGAGATTCAATTCCTTGATCCGCTGCTGGCAGAGGGCGTATTCGCGCCGCTCCTGCTCGAACATCTTGCGGAGCTCGCGGACGTCATCCTCCGAAACGCGGCGGAGGATTTGGCCCTGTTTCGGCTCGACGAGTTGGGTCACGGCCTCGTCGGTCGCCTCGCACAGCACTTCACCGGCCTCCAGGCCGCGATGCGTGCGGGCGATGACTTGCTGGCCGCGCGCATGGCTGTCGTTGCCCCGGGTGTAAAATACACCCAGGTTTCGCATCACACCATGGCGAACAACATACTTTGGCATCGGACGCTCGGCCCAGTCCAGGGATCGTGCCGCGGAGGGTGGCGTCGAGTCGACGCACGCGCCGGCAGCTTTCACAAAGTATACCCTGGCCAGGCGGACGCCGAGATTGTCGCTGCGGCTCGACGGATCGTCCCTGCCGCGGTTCGCGGAGCGCGCGTCGACCGCGGGGCGCGCTCGCGCTCTTCCACCAGGTACGCCGGACGCGGACTCACCGGGATCTGCACGTCGACCCAGTCCGCGCTCGGCCGCACTCGGAGATTGCCGGAGACGCGCTTCGGCGTGCTCGTGTCTGGCGAAAACGTCGCGGCGTCGAGCTGGTCCACCCACACCTCGAGCCCGGAATCCAAACGCACGCGCGCATAGCCGGGATACCGGCCGGTCAATTGGACGCGCGTGTTGCGGAAGAAAAACCAGCGATACGTGGTATTCGGCTGCGGGCGGCCGATCACGACGCCGTCGGTGTCGCTGAGCGAGAGCGATGTGTCGCGCAGAATGATCCAGGTCGGCACCGTGTCCGTGATCGTCGGCGCCGGCGGCTTGAGCGAGTCAGG
>JANNTD010000559.1:0-3113 GCA_031403315.1 Planctomycetota bacterium | reverse complement strand
GGCTTCGACGACCAGGTCACCCCAGCCGCCGCTGCCTCAGCTACACGGTGAACGAGCAATTCCCATGTTCAGTTCCTTTCAACTGAATAGAACCAACAGACTTACCCTGACGCACCAGATTTCGCCGAGTCGTGTCGCCCGGAGCGGAGGCGCGATGAATCTACTTGAGCAATTCCAAGCCGGGTCGGCCCAAGCCATGCGACACGAGTTTCTCGCCGTGATTGAGCGGGTCGACGACACCCACGTGGCCTACTGCCCGGAGATACCTGGCGTTCAGGGCCGGGTCCGGACCACGATGGCGGCAATCGTGGCCCTCCACGACGCCGTGACGCGGACACTGACCGAGCGACGCGAGCAGGGCATCCGCGACGCGCTCCAGGGTGCCGTGTTCGACACGATTCAAGTGAGATAGCACCCGCTCGGCGTGGCGTTTTTGCGGCCGCGCCCGGCCGCCGGCTCGAGCCGGTCGGCAAAAAAGTGCTAGTCCGACCAGTGCGGTTGCGTATAATTTCTCGCACTCGCTGGACTTCGGCAAACTTCTTGCCGCCCGCCCGGCGGTTTCTGGTCCATTCCGCAATGGCTTTCGCTCCGCGAATTTGATGCAGATGCAATGGACGCCGTCGGCCGACCGCCTGCGCGGTGGTTTCTGGCGATTGTGCGAGCGATCGTTCCCACCGGCTCGCACGCTCTTGAGCCGACTTTGAGCGCGGGTACAATCGCGACTGGATTGGACTAAATCAACTCCCATGTACCGACAAGAATTGCCGCTGGCCGTCCGCCAAGAACTCGACCGCAAGGGTTTGAATGGAGTCCCGGTGCTGCTCTCGACGAGCACCGACCTCACGCTCTCGGGCCAGCCGCGCCGCGAGTGGATTGTGGCCACGCGCGATAACGTGGCGGCGGTCAGCGACGGCGACGCGCCCACCGTCGAATCGCACGTGCCCGTGGCCGAAGTGGCCGAGTTTCGCACGCAGGGTGCGGTCGGTTCCGGCTTTCTGCAGGCCTACGTCGACGACCATTGGATCGACCTGGCGCGCTACTCCAACGCTTCGGCCGAGCGGTTCCATCGCGTTGCCGGCTACCTCGAAACGCTCCGCGAGACCGGTGAGCTCGAAATCGACGAGACCGCCCCCATTGCCGTCACCCACTGCCCAAAGTGCGGCCAGCGGCTGCCCACCGCCGGCGAAGCGTGCCCCCGCTGTATTCCGCGCAAGGCGATCCTGGCCCGGCTCGGGCAGATGCTCTGGCCTTATCGCTGGTCGGCGGCCGGGATGTGCGCGCTGATGCTCGTGGCGGTGGCGACGGAACTTGCCCCGCCGATGCTGCAACGCTATCTGGTCGACCACATCCTCGAAAGCGGCGACGCTGCCTTGGACACGCCGGGCCTGCTGACCGCCTTGTTCGCGGTCGTGATGGCACTCGCGGCGGCGAGGCTCGTGCTGAGCATCGTCAACTTCATCAAGGGCCGGATGGCGACCCGCGTCGGCGTCGCGCTGACGTTCGACCTCCGTGCGAAGCTCGTCGAAAAGCTCCACGCGCTCGGCCTCGGCTATTACGACAAACACCAGGTCGGCTCGCTCACCAGCCGCGTCGCCTACGACAGCGAGGTCTTGCAAAGCCTGTTGCAACAAATCACCGGTGGCTTCCTGCTGCAAATCGTCCAGGTCGTCGCCGTGGGCTGCATGCTGTTCACGCTCAATGCGAAGCTCGCGGTGCTGACGCTGATCCCCGCGCCGCTGGTGGTCGCCGGCAGTTGGTACTTCTGGAAGCGCGTCCATCCGCGGCACTACCGCCTGTGGGACGCCAGCAGCAAGCAGGCTGGCATGCTCACCGGAATGCTGTCCGGCATCCGCGTCGTGAAAGCCTTCGCCCAGGAGGACCGCGAGTTCGCCCGCTTCAATCGCTCGAGTGGCACACTCCGCGACGCCCGCAAGCGCGTCGACGACTCGACCGCTGCCTTCTCCGCTTCGATGCAATTGATCTTCAGCATGGGCGGGCTGATCGTTTGGTACGTCGGCGGCCGCGACGTGCTCGCCGGCACGATGACGCTCGGCTCGCTGATGGCCTTTTTGGCCTACCTCGCCATGTTCTACACGCCGCTGGCGACTCTTTCACAATTCACCACCTGGTTCACCAACTTCCTCACCGGCAGCCACCGGGTGTTCGAGCTCTTGGATACGCCGGTCGATGCCACCGACGCCCCGCTTCCGGTCGACCTGCCCAAAGTCGCCGGCCGCATTCAATTCGAGAACGTCACGTTCGGCTACGAGCGGCACCAGCCGGTGTTGCGCGGCGTCGACTTCGCCATCGAACCGGGCGAGACGATCGGCATCGTCGGCCGCAGCGGCAGCGGCAAGACCACGCTCGTGAATCTGCTGTGCCGCTTCTACGACGTCAACGAAGGCCGCGTGTTGGTCGATGGCGTCGACATCCGCCAGCTCGCTGCCAAGCAACTCCGCGAGCAAATCGGCGTCGTCCTGCAAGAGCCGTTCCTGTTCCGCGGCACGATCTGGCACAACCTCGTCTACGGACTTCCCACGAGCACACCCGAGCAAGCCATCGCCGCCGCCAAAGCGGCCCAGGCCCACGAGTTCATCCTCCACGCGCCGCTGGGCTACGACACCTGGCTGGGCGAGCGCGGCGCGGGACTCTCCGGCGGCGAGCGGCAGCGACTCTCAATCGCGCGGGCAATTCTCTACGATCCGCCGATTCTGATCCTCGACGAAGCCACGAGCAACATCGACGCCGAAAGCGAACAGGCGATCCAGCAAGCCCTCAAGGCTCTCACCCGCGGTCGCACGACCATCGCCATCGCCCACCGTCTGTCGACGCTCCGCGACGCGAATCGGATCCTGGTCTTCGATCGCGGCGAGCTCATCGAGCAAGGCAGCCATGCCGAGTTACTGGCGCGAGACGGCTCCTACGCCAAGCTCGTGCGACTTCAATCGCACGCGACGCCTCACACGTCAGTCGATGCCACGCTGCAACTGGCCGAACCGATCGTCGAGACGAAGGAGTTCATGCCGCGCTGGCTCACACCCGCCGACGCGACCATTCGCAGCGGCGCACGGGGCACGATCGAACTTTCGATCGTCGGCGACGCACCCCACCGC
>JANNTD010000558.1:0-4284 GCA_031403315.1 Planctomycetota bacterium | reverse complement strand
GGGCTTACGATTCCAGGCCGACCGCGATCTCGCTGGGCTACGGCGTTGGTTGCGCCACAGGGCAATCGATCTGCGGCCGGCCGCTGAATGCGATTTTTTGTCTGGGGCTGCGCAGCCCCAGACAAAACTTTATTTCCAGCGTGTTCCATGATAGCCGCTTCTGACAACATACAAGGGTCAGCACAGGATTATGCATCTGCATGCATAGCAAGGGGGAACGGAGGGTACGGCTGCAAACGCGGCATACTCGCCCCGGCGGGGTGAAGTCGTGTAGCCAGGCCCGCAAGGGCCTGGGAACCGATCGGTAAGGAACGCAGAGCCCCGGAGGGGCGACATCGGTTGACGGCGCTCAATCGTTACCAATGTCGCCCCGTCGGGGCTTCTTGCGATGGAGGGGGCATTTTTTCCAGGGCCTCACGGCCCTGGCTACATGACGCGGCCCCTCCGGGGCCAAGAAAAATACGCTCTCAGCGCGCCATCACATGTATAATCCTGCAGACACGTCGGGTGCCACTGCTGGCTTGCCCAGCAGTGCGTTCCCAGCCATCACCTTGCGGCCTGAACCAAGAACTCGGCCGGTAGCTTCTTATTCCGACTGCTGTCTCGTAACCATTCACGCCAGCACCAACCGGCGACCCTTCGGGACCGGAACCGGATCGCCAAATTCGTTGGCCGTGTCGATCCACAATTGCATGGCTTCCTTGACGGATGCAAGGGCCGCCTCCTGGCTTTCGCCGTGAGCCATGCAACCCGCCAACTCGGGAACCTCCGCGACGAAGACGCCGTCTTCCGCGCTCCAGTACAGCACAATCTCATAATTGAGATTCATTGAGATTCCCGTATTCAATGACCTCCGCGCCGACGGTGATGGCGATCAAGTCATCGGCCCAGGCGACTACGCGGTCTGGAAGCAGAATTTCGGTGCGGTGGGTGTCGGAAGTAGCGGCGCGGCTGCGAGTCAATTCGCGCGCAGCGTGTCGGCAGAAGTCGATACCGCAGCGTTCTACCCATTGAGTTGGGCGGCACCACCGAGGCTAACTCCGAACCTCAAATCAGCCTTTCGGCCAACTGCCGAATCGCACGTTGCTGCAGGACGGACCACGGACTTGTTGTTCGCACTACTCAAATTCGCGCCGGTTAAGAACCGAGCTGATCCTCCCGTTACTGGCCACCCAAACGCTGACTCCGGAGAAGTTGGCGCATTCGCATTTGCTGATGCGTGGGACGAGGCGCTGTCGGAACCTGAACTGCTGCGACGCCGGCTATTCTGAGCGCCGGTGACGCATGCCGCCGGCCCAACCCAGCAGCACGGTCAGCGCCAGGGCGCATGTTGCTGGCTCGGGTACCGCATGACCTGCCGTCCCCGCCATTCCGCCGCCCCCCGCGCCGATGCCGAACGCGGCACCGAAATTGGCCTTCCAGAGACTGTAATCCGTGGCATCGATCAAGCCGTCGCCGTTGGCATCGGCCCCGCTGCCATGAGCGACCGTCTGGCCCAACGTGTCCCGCCAGAGCGCGTAGTCGGCCGCATCGATCTGGCCATTGCCGTTGAAGTCGCACGGATGCCGCTCCACGATCGAGAGCAGTTGATTTGGCGCAACGTTGCGCAGCTCTTGCACGATGCCGCTGGCCGGCCATGTGATCGTGATCAAGTCGACCAGGTCGGCATTCGGACCGAGTCCGAAGTGGGCAATCGGTTCACTCTGCGACAGATAGCTGCTGCTTTCGGTGACCTCATGGACCAGCTTCTTGTTTGGGAAGGCCAGGTCGGGAGTGACCGCAATGAACGCCCCGACGCCGTCGGCGTTCGACAGCGTGCCCACCGCCTCGATTCGCAACCAATCGCCGTCGTTCCCACCGTCGTTGCGGTACAATACGGGTGCCGAGAAGTTGTTGACGATGAACACATCGAGGTCGCCGTCGCGGTCGTAGTCGAACGTCAACAACCCGCGTCCTTGCCCCGTGTCGGTCATGCCAGCAGCATTGGCAACATTCGTGAACGAAGTCAAAACTCCACCCACACCATTATTGTCCCACAAACGGACTTGATCGGTTTGTTGCGCGGGCGAGAAGTAAAAACCATTCGTGGCAACGATGTCGACGTCCTTGTCATTGTCGTAGTCAAACATCTCGGTGCCCCAACCCCAACCGGCATTTCGCACGCCAGAAACCGATGATGATTCGAGAAATACGCGGTTTCCAAAATTTCGAAACAGCCGGTTTCCGGTGGTCGAATCGCTGGCTGCATAAATGTCAGTCGTGATCCAATCGAGCAGGCCGTTGCCGTCAATGTCACCAACGGCCAATCCCATGTCGCTGAAGCCAAGATTGTCGTATATCGCCGGCGTGCCGTCCGTGAAGGTGCCATCCCCATTGTTCCAGAACAGCTTGGTGGATTTCGAATCGCTGGCCACGAGGATGTCTGCGTGCCCGTCCCGATCAAAGTCCACGAAACGGGGCGTAAAGGCCAAGCTTCCATAAGCGGCTTGTCCGCTGAGTGGGCCCATGGCGGTACCCGACATAGCCGTGACATCCTCAAAAAAGCCCGGCTGTGCGGCCCCAAGATTGTGCAACAGACGCGTGTGTGGCGGAGCCGGATTCGACAACACCCTCCATTCGCAAACGTACATGTCGAGGAAACCATCGTTGTCATAGTCGCCCATCGACACACTGGTGCCCGAGGTCAACATATTGTCAGGCTGCGCACCGCGAAGCGCCGCTTGTTCGGAGAAATGTCCGGCACCGTCATTGATATAGAGTTGGTTTCCCGCGTTTAGCATGGTGACAAAGAGATCGGAATCGCCGTCGTTGTCGATGTCTCCCCAAGCTACGCCGTTCGAGCTCGCAAGAGTCAGGCCCGCTGGAAATGCGGCAGCGGTGACGTCGGCAAACGTGCCATCGTGGTTGTTGCGATACAAGACAGGAGCGTCCCAATGGCGCGTGACGAAGATGTCGGGCCAGCCGTCATTGTCGAAATCGCCGGCCGCGGCGCCACCCGTCTGAGCAACTGCGTATTCACTCAGACTTGGCGGGGACGGAGGCAAAGAGTAGGTGATGCCCGCGGCCGTGGTAACGTCGTGAAAAATCACTTGTCCGGCAGCCGGTTCGCCCGCTGCAAGGCACACCAGCACGATGATTGCCCAAAGCCTGAGAAGGAGTTGAGAAGCTGGGGTCATGTTCCGATCGCTCTCCACCAATTGAATTGATTCGATTATAGCCCGCAGTGGGATTTCTCAACAAAATACGTGCGTTGTTGTCGAACGGACGTATCTCCGTTGCTGGCCCGTCGCAATTCTCCGGAAAACTGTCGAATCGCAACTAACAAATTTGTTGACGCCGGTTCCGGCGGCAACTACCATCGTATTGTAAAGGCCTTTAACGCTTATCTCCGCAGTTTTTCGGTTGGCCAATGAATTCGTAGCCGGGAACGCTGCTGCCGCTCGCCGTTGCGGGAGGCATGGAGTGGTGGATACCCGCCAAGTCCGGGCTCGCGTCCCGCTTCCGACATGTCAGTGCGCGGCAGTTCTGCGCTCGCGGTGCGCTGCGTTGCCATAAAACAAATCGAAATTTAGTGCATCCTGAGTCTACTTCCACGAGACCCGTTTGGTAGTTTCTCATGAACAAGACGCTTTCCGGTTTGCTTCGCCATTTCATGGTACTGGCCACAATGGCCACGCTCTTCAACTCAACGACCGCGCAAGCCGACCAATCAGTTGCCCGTATCTGGGACGATCAATTGCTCCACGCAATCAGCATCGACACGGCCCGGCCAACGGTTCACGCCCGCAATCTGTTCCATCTGTCGGCGGCGATGTACGACGCCTGGGCGGCCTACGACTCGACGGCACTGCAATATGCGCACCATGAGAAGCTATTGGTCCCCGACGTCGAGGCGGCCCGCCGCGAAGCGATCAGCTTTGCCGCGTTCGACCTGATCCAACATCGCTTTGTATTTGGACCGGCTGGTGGTGGGCCGGGTGCATTCCAGACCCTGATCGACATCAGGCAGAAAATGACCGCTTTGGGCTACGATCCCGACAACACTTCGACCGTCGGCAGCTCGCCCGCAGCAGTCGGAAATCGTGTCGCGCAGTCGATTATCGCCAACGGCTTGGCGGACGGCTCCCGAGAATCGGTGAAGTATGCGTCGCCGGCCGGTCAGTTCGCACCGGTGAATGCGCCGCTGACGTTCGACTTGCCCGGCACCACGATGGTTGACCCCAACCGCTGGCAACCGCTTCATTTTTTGGGAAATCGCATTGATCAGTTCGGGACGCCGATCCT
>JANNTD010000557.1:0-1834 GCA_031403315.1 Planctomycetota bacterium | reverse complement strand
GGCGGGTCGACTCCAAGCGAGTCGGCCCGCCTTTTTTCGTTGCGCGGCCGTGGATTCCTTGCTTCGTCGGGGCCGCTCGACTACGCTCGCAGCAGGCGTTTTCTTTTCTGATCCAGCCTGTCGATCGATTGCGGAGTCGTTATGCGAGCTGTTCTGGCTTTGATGGTGGTGTGCGCGACCAGTCTTACTTCTGCGGCGGTCGATCTGCCGCGGAGCACTCCAGAGGCCGAGGGGATTTCCTCGGCGGCGCTATTGAAGTTCATCGAAGCGGCCGACGAGATCGACGCGATGAATAGCCTGATGCTCGTGCGCCACGGCAAAGTGGTAGCCGAGGGTTGGTGGGCGCCCTACGCGCCCGAAGATCGGCACATGCTCTATTCGCTCAGCAAGAGCTTCACGTCGACCGCCGTGGGAATGGCGATCGCCGAGGGCAAGCTAAGCCTCGACGACACGGTGCTCTCGTTTTTCCCCGAAGACGCCCCGGCCGAACCGAGTGAAAACTTGAAAGCAATGCGCGTCCGCGATCTACTCTCGATGTCGACGGGGCATCACGAAGAAGAACTAAAGGATTTTTCGTTCACGGCGACCGACGAACCGCTCACCAAGAAGTTCCTCGCCATGCCGGTGGCACACAAGCCGGGAACGCATTTTGTCTACAACACGCCAGCGACCTACATGTGCTCGGCGATCGTGCAAAAAATGACGGGTGAGAAAGTCGCGGATTTTCTGCGGCCGCGGCTATTCGAGCCGCTCGGAATCGAGAATCCGAAATGGGGCGAAAGTCCGCAGGGCGTCACGCTCGGTGGTTTCGGCCTCAGCGTCCGCACGGAAGACATCGCCAAATTTGGGCAGTTGTATTTGCAGAAGGGCCGCTGGCTAGATCGGCAGCTGCTTCCCGCCGCTTGGATCGAAGCGGCCACGTCGCGGCAGGTTTCCAACGGCAGCAATCCGGCGAGCGATTGGGAGCAGGGCTACGGCTATCAATTCTGGCGCTGCCGCCACGGCTGCTACCGCGGCGACGGGGCGTTTGGCCAATACTGCATCGTGATGCCCGAATACGACGCGGTATTGGCGATCACCAGCGGCGTCCGCGATATGCAGGCCGTAATGTCGCTCGCGTGGGACAAACTGTTGCCGGCAATGGAATCGGATCCGCTGCCGGAGGACGCGGCCGCTCAGGAAAAGCTCCAAGCCAAGCTCGCCGCGCTGCGAATCCGCCCGCCAACAGGTGCCCCCACTTCGCCGCTCGCCGCCAAAATATCCGGCAAGACGTACCAGTTTCTTGCCAATGAACGGAACGTCGATTCGATCACATTCGAATTCGGCGATGGCGAAGCGACGATCGTGACCCGCGGCCCGGCGGGTGAGCGGCGTTTTCCTTGCAGATTCGACGGCTGGCCAAAGGTCCGCACGACATTGGTCCGCGGCCCGGACTTGCGGTCGCTGCTCGACCCGGAACAAGGCCTGGCTGCGAGCGGCGCCTGGACGGCGGACGACACTTACACCGTCAAGCTCTGCCTGTTCGAAACGCCGTTTTATTTGACGACGACCTACCATTTCGTCGGTGACGAGGTCACGGTCGATTCGGAATACAACGTCGCGTTTGGTGAGACGAAGCTGCCGCAGTTGGTGGGCAAGCAACACTAAGCCGCAAGCGGCACTCAATTGCCCCGTTCCACCGGTAGGCCGGCTGCTTCCCACGCTTCCATGCCGCCTTCGACGTTGACGACGTTCGCGTACCCGGCGGCCACGAGCGCCATGCACGTCCGGCCGCTGCGGCCGCCGAGGTGGCAGATGAAGTACATCGGCTGGTCCGCCGGCAGTTGGCGGGCTT
>JANNTD010000556.1:0-5812 GCA_031403315.1 Planctomycetota bacterium | reverse complement strand
CGAAGGAAGTTCCAGGCCCACTCGTGAAATTCATAGTCGCCACGACAATCACTGTCCTCCTGATCGCGGCCCCCGCCTGGGCAATCGATGGGAGCGCCCTGCAGCTCAACTCGGGTGCGACGGCGGGCTTGAGCGCGCAGCTCAATAACAACGGCTATGCAGGCACGTACATCACGCTGGCCACACCCGGCGACGTGACGGTGACGGTCAACGCGGCGGGCACGTCGTTTGGCGACGTCGACCCGCGGATGAACATCGTACTCGCCGACACGAAGGCGGGCTTCGACGTTGTCTCCGGTGGCAGCAACCCATATAGCCACGTCTTTCCGTCGCTACCCGCCGGCAAATACTTCATCCGCACCGAGTTCAACAACGACGGCGGCACCGGGCGGGCCCTCACGATCGACAGCCTCGACGTGAGCGGTGCGACGATCGAGACTTCGACCAACGACACGGTGCTGCGCGCGAACGCGCTGGCGGCAGCCGACACCTACATCGACAACTTCCGCAAGGGAACCGGCAAGGTCGCGATTGTCGGCGTAGCGCCGGGGACCGAAGTCGGCGTCAAGCTGAAGAATCATGCGTTCAATTTCGGCACGAACGTCCACGGAACTAATGACACGGGACTCATCAATCCGAACCCGACGCCTGGTACGAACGCTGCCAAATACCAGCAATTCGTCACCGCGAACTTCAACATGGTCGAAGGGTCGAATGCCGGCAAATGGACCACCAATGAGAACACGCGCGACGGAAACATCACCAATGGCATGGCCTGGCAGGACAAGATTTTCGACTTTTCCGAGACGCACGACATGCGTGCGCGGATGCACGCCTTGGTCTGGGGCACACAACAGCCGACGTGGGTCACGAATCTCCTGACGGACCCCACCGGCACCGACACGTACAACGCCGGGACCAATCTGCAGGGTACCAACCTCTCGAAGCTCAACGCGGTGTACAGCGATCTGGTGGCGCCGGCGGGGACGCCGAACACCGGAGAGCCCAGCGAGATTCATGAACGCATCAACTACTACGTTGGCGATGGCGTGGGCGACGACCGGGCCACACGCTATACGGAACTCGACGTTTACAACGAGAGCTATCACACGGGAGTCAACGGTGGGAGCAGTTCGCTCTGGAACCGATTGAGCCCGCTCGGCGTGTCGAACATCTACGACGACGTGGCGGAGGCCGCGGAGTTGGCGGATGCCGACGTGCGATTGTATCTCAACGAGTATTCGGTGCTGGAGAATCAAGGCGGCGATGCGTATGCCAATTGGTATCGCGACAACATCGAAGACGTGGAATTCGCCGATGGCGATCCGTTCGACAAAACGGTCAGCGGCATCGGCATTCAGTATTACAGCCACGGCGGCCACAGCGCGAATCTAATGATGAAAGCGCTGCAAAACATGTCGGTGCTCGACTTGCCGATCACGCTGACTGAGTTCGGCGTGCAAGGTACCGTGACCAACGACGCGGACAGAATTCGCAACATGAGCGAAGCCCATCGCATGCTGTTCGGTACACCCAATGCGACCGGCTTTTTGTACTGGGGTTGGTGGGCCAGTGCGACCGACCCGAATCTGCAAGGCGGCGGCGTGTTGTTGGAGGCCGACCTGACGACGTTGACGCCGGTCGGCGTCGCCTGGAAGGCGCTCCGAGATAGCTGGGACACCGACCTGACGGCGACCGTCAACGCCGACGGCACCATCGACTTCACGGGCTTCTACGGCGACTATGAACTCACCATCGACGGCCAGGCGTATAGTCTCGGTCTGACAAAGGGCGACCCGCTCTATTCCCTCGTGATTGCCGCTGGCGACTACAACGCCGACGGCACGGTCGATGCGGGCGACTACGTCGTCTGGCGCGACACGCTCGGCTCGACCGGCGACTTGCGAGCCGATGGCGACGGCAACGAGATGATCGACGAGGGAGACTACGACGTTTGGAAGTCGCGCTTTGGCACGATGTATGGCAGCGGAGCCGGTTCGCTCGCCACGGTGCCCGAACCGGCGAGCGTGGTGCTCTTGGCGATGTGTGCCGTTGCTTGCACTATTCGCCGGCGACGATCGACGCGACCAACGGTCGCGGCTTGATGAGTTGCCATTCATTCCGACGCGCTTGATTTGTCGGCCGTGGGAAAATTCTCGGGTACGTCGATTGTAACCTCGCCGGTGGCTGCCCATTCGGTACCGCGGCGTAGCGTCGTCTCGAAGCCGACACACTTCATCGAATAGTCGGCGTGGCCGAGCACGGTGTGAAAAATTCTCCCGCGGCCATAGGGGAGCGTCATCATCATCGGCTCGTGCTTGCCGGTGCCCTCGAACTCGGGCGCACTATAGGCGGTGGCCAGGATGTGCATGTCGTCGGCCGGCCCGCGCAGCATGTCGTAGAGCTCGTCCTTGGTGTGCATCCACGCGGGCGGCAGTCCGCGGGTGATGGGGTGATCCGTGTCGCGGAGGCGGATTTGGAACTCGCGTTGCGGACCGTGGTGACCGCCAGGGCCCGGCGCGGTGTCGCGAACTTCCTGGCCGGCATCGTCGAGGTAGACGTGCGGCCCAGAACGTTCGTCGCGACCGTACCAACCGCCGACGCCGGTCATGCGATTGTACTCAGGCCAATCGGGAAACGCGTTGTCCGCCGAATGGACCGAGACATACCCTTTTCCGCCCGCGACGAACGCCGCGAACTCCTGTTCGGTTTCGGCCGGCCACCGCGGCCCCACGTAGTTGCCCACCACGACGTCGTAGTCGGCGAATCGCGGCCGGAAGCCGCTGTTGTCGACGCGTGGCGGCGGCGCGGTCGTCGGGCTCGAATATCCCGCCGGCACCGGTGCGGTCGCCACGCCGACCTCGAATCGACCGCTCGTTTCCAGAATCTGTTTCAGAAGCGGCGTGGTCAACTGCCACTCGTGATGGGGATTGTGGCCGTCGACGATCAGCACCTTCAACTTCTTGCAGTTGTCGGTGGTGGAGTCCTCAGCGTGGGATGTCCGCGTCGTGACAATGGCCACGAGCACAACCAATACGCTCAAGAGTAATACAGTTTTCATGAGAATTTCGTCTCGTGTGAGAAAATCAAACCACCGTTCACCGCATTGGCCCATTCACCGAATTGGAACGTGCCCATTGTAACAAAAACGGTCCGTCAGCGGCCCATTCTTGCCTAGCCGTCGGATCGCAAATCGGCCGGCACGTCGCGGAGGGCGGCGTCGGGTAGCACAAAGGAGCTGCCGACGATTTCGGCGTTGTCGTTGATCAAATCGGGGAACCGCACGCCGGGCAACAGCGCCACGGCGAAGATTTCCTGCACCGCGTCTTCAAACTTCAGGAACGCGACCACCTCGCCGCGTTGGATGTCGACAACCCACACGCCGCAGGTTCGCTCGGTCTCCTGCAGCCGTTCGGTGATCTGAATGCCGCTGAAGATCGCCGTCTCGCGGACCTGCGAGAGGCCGATGAACGCCAGGTTGCCGACCATTTCCATGCCGCGCGTGAAGCCGTCAAGGTGGACGATCGATTCGTATTTTCCGCTCGCCGGATCGACGAAGCCGAGACTGCCAGTGCCGGATTCAAGGAGCCACAGTCGGCCGTCGTGCCAGCGCGGCGAATGGGGCATCGACAGGCCGCGGGTCACGATCTCGTTCGTTTCGAGGTCGATGAGGATGCCGCCGCTTTTCTTGTTCTCGCGCCAGCCGCCGGAAGTATCCGTCTCGCCGAGCGCGGTGACCCACCGCGGCCGGCCGTCAATGACGCACAGGCCGTTGAGGTGGCAGCGGTCGTCCGGCGTGAGGGCCGAGATGAACTTTGGCCGCCACGTGGGAGCGAAACTGTGGTCCGGGTCGTGCTTGGCGAGGCATGAAAACCGCGTATTGACGAACAGCACTTCGTCGCCGATGTAGGCCATTTCGTGGATCTGGATGTCGCCCGTCACGTGAGCCGAGCGCGGCAGATAAACCGCGTCGTGCTTATTCGGCGGATCGAGCTTCGCCGAGACGGCCGGCACATTGCGAAATTCCCAGACGTCGACGGCCGTCCCGATCGCCAGCCGCCCGCGGCCGATGGCCATGCCCATCGGCTTGTTGAACGCGCGAAAATGGGTATTGAGCATTTCGCCGTTGGACCGCACGACGACGAGCTTCCCCGCCTGATACGTCGTCACCAACAGCGAGCTACCGAGGTGATCCAAGATCGCCGGGAAGTTGGTCGTGTGGACGCTACGCAGCGGCGATGGGCCGGCATCGGCGGGCGGTGCATCGCCATTCGAACGTGCACTTTCATCAGCCATCAGATTTACTCATATCGCATCAGAATCTCGTCAGGATGCAGTCCCGCGATGCTCTTGAATTCGCCTTCAGCAATCCGTGCTCCCAAGCCCGTCGCCTGGCGGTAGTAGTGATTCGACGGCCGGCGGCCCAAGAGCTTGTGGCGCAGGTTGCGGCACATCACATCAGCCGCGTCGCGAACCATTGTGTCCTCGTGCCGCGCGCCGTACAAGCTGGTGGCGAGAATCGTGATGAAATCCTGGCAGCGCTGCGAGAGTTCGGCCATCCGGCATTGCCGGTCGGCGAGCTTCAATTGAAACTTGCTCATCGTGCTCGAGATTTCGAGCGCCATCCGTTGCAGCCGGTCGCAGGCAAACTCGGCGTGTTCGGCGAGCTCTTTGGGCATGCTCGGCAATTCGGCCGCCGCGACGGGGAGCAATCGCCGCGCGGTCAGCCATTTTAGATACGGCCAAGCCACGCTCTTGAGCGCCATCATGTGGGCCGGATTGAGCGGGTTCGGCTGCTTGATGCCGGCCGCCGCGAGGGCCTTGCCGATCGGCTCGAAAAACGTCACGCCGTGGGTCTTCACCAGCGATTTGAAGAAACCCATCGCCAGCATCTCGCCCTCGCCCTCGTAGATGCACGGGGCCAGGTATTCGTGGATGTTGTCGCCGAACATGTGGCCGTGGAGAAACGACCGGCCGCCGTGGGTCTTCATGAAATACTCGACGGCCGCGTGCTTCTGGGCTTCGCTGCCAAAAATCTTGGCCACGATACACTCCATTTCCCCGCGGTAGCCGCGATCGATTAGCTCCGCGCACCAGGCCACCAATGCATCGCAAGCCACGACGAGCCCCGCAAGTTCGCCAAGCCGCCGCTGTACGAGTTCCCGTGTGGCGATCTTGGCACCATAAGTGGTGCGAAACTTGGCCCAAGGAATGATGCTCGCCATCATCAGCCGCATCGTGCCGGCAGAGTTCGCACAAAGTGACACCCGGCCGAGGTTGAGCCCGTGGTAAGCGATCGTGAGCCCGTCACCCTTCGGCGCTGTGAGCAGATTTGCGGCCGGCACGCGGAAGTCGCGGAAGATGATGCCGCGGTTGTAGGTCTGCTTGAGGGCCCAAAGACCGTATTTGCGAAGCTGGAAGTTTGCGTTCTCTTCGCGCGGCAGTTCGACGATCAGCACGGAGGGTTGATCGTCGATCAGGCAGACCAGGCCGATCGTCCGGCCGGGCACGACGTTGGTGATGAACAGTTTTTCGCCGTTCACGATGTAGTCGTCGCCGTCGAGCCGCGCCGTCGTGCGGAGCGCGGTGAGATCGCTGCCGGCACACGGTTCGGTGAGTGCAAACGCGCTCAGGCTTGAACCGCTGGCGAGCCCCGGCAGGAATCGCTGCTTTTGCTCCGCATTGCCAAAGGTCCGCACGGGGTCGACGGCGCCAATGCAGCCGTGGACCGAAGCCAGCCCCGCCACGGTCGGCTCGACGAGCGCCATGCGAGTGAGAAAAGGGGCGAATGAACCGAACGGCGCGCCCGACC
>JANNTD010000555.1:0-6754 GCA_031403315.1 Planctomycetota bacterium | reverse complement strand
CGACAAGCGCCCGCCAATGAAACGACCAGGTCGGATTGCCGTGCACGAAGAGCAACGTCGGCGGTGGACGATCGAGCGTATGGGCGGGCCCTTCGTCGAGATAGTGCGATCGCGCACCATGGATCTCGAACCAATGTGACTCAAAGGGGTACAGTGCTTGCCAATCGCGCGCGGTTGGTGGTTGGAGTTCGCGGCCCATGGGTTTATTGTTCTAGCAGCAGCTACGCCCGTCAACGAGTCGCGTTCCCCCCGCTGGTGAGCCGCTGCTGACAGACGGGTATCGGCGGAGTACGATGACAGCAGCGATCGAACGCATCGATCTCAGTGCGCGACAGGGGACGCGACCATGGCCAGTTTGACGGTCGAAAATTACGTCAAGACAATTTATCAGCTCGCGGATTCCGACGAGGCCGCGGTGGCCACGGGGCAGATTGCCGCTGCGCTGGGGGTCTTGCCGGGCACGGTGACCAGCATGCTCAAGACGCTCGACGAGAGCAAACTGGCCACCTACACGCCTTACGAAGGAGTGCGGCTGACGTCCGCCGGCCGGGCGCTCGCGCTGCGGGTGGTACGGCGGCATCGGTTGATCGAACAGTTTCTCGTCGAGACACTTCAGCTATCCTGGGACGAAGTGCACGAAGAAGCCGAGAACATGGAACACGCGGTGAGCGATTGGCTCGTGGATCGCATTGACGCGAAGCTTGGCTATCCGAAGACCGACCCGCACGGCGAGCCGATCCCCCAGGCCGACGGCACCGTGGCCGAGACCATCGACCGGCGGCTCGTCGATTGCACGGCGGGTGAGCGATTTCAAGTCGCGCGGGTGACCGATCAATCGCCAGATTTTTTGCGATTTCTATCGCAAGCGGGACTCGAGATCGGCACCGCGGGCTCGCTCGTGGCCAATGAGCCGGCCCTGGACAAAGTGACAATCTCGATCGGCAGTGCGAAACAGACACTGTCGCGCGAAATGGCCGGGAAACTGATGGTGCGGTAGCGCTGCCGACGGAACGTAACCTGATTCTGGACGCGGCGGCCCTCAGCGCGTACAACAGTACATGCAGTTCGCGGGCGGATGAGTCGCCCGCTGCGGCTTCCGGTGAGAGGCCTCTGCGAAGGGGGCCTTGCCAACCTGGTCAGGGTGGAAACACAGCAGCCATACGCTTGCGTCTCTTTGTGTGGGGGCCTCTCACCGGCGGCCGAACGAGTTCAACTTCTTCGATGCCCCCACTCGCGGAAACGAGTTCGCCAGTCCCGCCATGAACGATCCTGCGGCACAGTCTGATGTGGGAGACGCGCCGTCGGGTGGCGGCGAGTATGTGGTGATCGCTCGGCGGTATCGGCCGCAGACGTTCGGCGAGCTGGTGGGGCAGCAACACGTCGCCCGGGCGCTCGAGCAAGCGATCACGAGCGATCGTGTCGGGCACGCGTATCTGTTCACGGGCGCTCGCGGCGTCGGCAAGACTTCGGCCGCGCGGATTCTGGCCAAGGCGCTCAACTGCGTCGAGGGTCCCACGCCGACGCCCTGCAACGTATGCGACGTCTGCCGCAGCGTCGCGACCGGCGACGACATGGACGTGCTCGAGATCGACGGCGCGAGTAACCGCGGCATCGACGAGATTCGCCAATTGAGGCAGAACGTCGCCGTGCGGCCGAGCCGGTCGCGGTTCAAGATCTACATCATCGACGAAGTCCACATGCTCACCAAGGAGGCGTTCAACGCGCTCTTGAAGACTCTCGAAGAGCCGCCCGAGCACGTCAAGTTCATCTTCGCCACGACCGAGGCGAACAAGATTCCGATCACGATCCTGTCGCGGTGCCAGCGGTTCGACTTCGCGGGGATCGACATGGGGGCGATCCAGACGCGGCTCGCCCAAATCGCGGCCGCCGAAGGCGTGGAGATCGAGCCCGAAGCGGTGCAGATTCTCGCTAGCCGGGCCGCCGGGTCGATGCGCGACAGCCAGTCGCTCTTGGAGCAGTTGCTCTCGGTGGCAGACAAGCGGATCACGAGCGAACAGGTGCATTTGCTCTTGGGCACGGCACCGATCGAGCGGCTCCGCGGGTTGGTGCAGCATTTGGTGGCCCGCGACGCGGCGGCGGCGCTCGCGGAGCTCGACGCGGCGGTGGCGGGCGGCGTCGAAATCGGACAACTGCTCGACCAACTGATCGGCTTTTTCCGCGACGTGATGGCGGTCGCGGTCGGCTGCCCGGCCCAACAGATGCTCTATGCGTTGCCGTCGCAAGCCGACGAGGTGGCGGCGATCGGGCGACAGTTGGGATTGCAAACGGTGCTGGCCATGGGGCAGATCTTCGACCAGACGGCCGCCCGGCTGCGGGTCAGCCTGCACGGTCGGACGCTCGTTGAAATGGCGATCGTGCGGATTTGCGAGCTCGATAATCTCGACGATCTGGCTGGGCTCGTGGCCGAACTGCGAGGCGAGCGGGGCGGTGTCGCGCCTGCGCGACCGGCGGAATCCGCAAAAAAAAACGTTGAGTCGCGACCGCTAGCCGCTTCGCTCGGCGCAATTCCGCCGCTACCGGTCCTGCCATTATCGAAACCGGCGACTCCGGTCGAACCGCCGCAGTCCGTGCCCGCCGTCGCCTCGGCGGCTGAAGTGCCGGCGCCGACGCCGCCCACCAATGGCGCGGCGCACGAAGCAGCAGATTCCGTGCTCAAGCAATTTCAAATGGCGGTCGAAGCGGCAAAGAGTGGCAGCGCCGAGCCGCAGGCTGCTTCACCGCGCGTGTCCCGCCGGCAGCAAACCGCGGAACAGATCAAAGAAGTTAGCGAGCGACCGTTTGTGCAAAGAGCGATCGAATTGTTCGAAGTCGCGCCCGGACAGTTGCGTTACACGCCGCCCGATGGCGAGAGCCAGTAGTTTTTTTGACAGGATTAACAGGATCGACGGGATCACGAAAATACGTGCGTCGTCTAATTCAAACTGCCGCTTGATCCGGTCAATCCTGTTAATCCTGTCCAATTATTGTCTTTGTCTGAAAGGAAGCATTAATAAACGTGTTCAAAGGACTCGGCAATTTGGCGAATCTCGGCGCGCTGATGAAATCCGCCCAGGAGATGGGCACGAAGATGCAGTCGCTCGGCGAGGAGCTCAAGACGAAGCGGGCTACCGGCTCGTCCGGCGGTGGGCTGATCGAGGTGGAAGTCAACGGCCTGGGCGAAGTGCTCGCGGTCCGCATCGACCCTGCGCTCGTCGAGAAGCAGGACCGCGAGATGATCGAAGACTTGCTGCCGTCCGCCTTCAACGCCGCCGCTCAGAAGGCGAAGCAACTGCACGCCGAGGGGATGCAGTCGATCACTGGCGGCATGCAGCTACCGGGGCTCGACGACGCTCTGTCGCAGCTCACGGGCACTCCGCCGGGTGGCGGTGAGAAGTAGCCGTCGGTTGGCCAGGTCGCCTGCCGCTGCTGGCTGCAATCTTGCGGCGCAAGCAACTCACCGTTCGCGGGGCATCCGAAAAGTCAAGGGACGAATCACGCCAATCGCTCGCCGGGCGTCCGATTTTCCCTGCGCCACTTCGCGCATTCTGAAGCTAGAATTAAAGGTGTCGGTTTGACCTCGTTCGTCCGGCGGCGGTATGCTAAATAGCGTCGCCGAGAATGCCGCGGCAGTTTTGCCCGGCAGCGGCAATGCCCGGCGAACGTGGAAGTCACACATTACGCCGCGGTGAGTAGCGCGGCAGACCAATTCTTTCTCTTGGCGCGAGTGCGCCCTGCGAGCTTACGCGATGCGACTCTCCCTCGGCCAACACATGCAGCTGGCTCAGAAGCAGGTGCTTGCACCGCGGATGATCCAGTCGATGGAGATCCTGCAGTTGCCGCTGATGGCCTTGCAGGAACGCATCGAGCAGGAGATGGAAGACAATCCGTGCCTCGACCAGATCGAGCCGGACCAGGACGAGATCGCCGAGCCGGCTGAGGGCGAGGAAGAATCGCATTCGACTTCGGTGGCCGACACCGAGCGGGAACTGGTCGTCAAAGACGGCACCGACAACGTCGACGATTTTGAGCGCCTGCTGAACATGACCGAGAATCTGCCGGACGACTACGAAGAGCGTAGTCGGCCGTCGTCGAATCGGATCGAGGCCGAGGGCGACCGGCGACACGACGCGATGGCGAACATGCTCGCCCGGCCGGAGTCGCTGCACGAATACTTGGAACATCAGTTGGCATGGTTCGAGCTGGACGATGCCGTGCGGCGGATGGCCGAGCGGATTATCTTCAGCCTCGACACGAACGGCTACATGAAGTCGCCGCTCGAGGAGTTGTTGCCGCCGATTCCGGCCGACGTCAACGGCGACGCGGCCCGCTTCCGCGCCGAGTATCTGTCGATTGCCGAGCAGGCGCTGGCCGTGGTGCAGCGGCTCGACCCGCCGGGCGTTGGGGCGAGATCGCTCAAAGAGTGTCTGTTGCTGCAGCTCTTGCCGGGCATGCCGCACTACGACGAGCTGCGGACGCTGATCTCCGATCACCTCGAAGACCTCGAGAACAACCGCCTGCCGCAGATCTCAAAGAAGACCGGCTTTTCGATCGACACGATCCAAGAAGTCTGGCAAGAGATGCGGAAGCTCAAGCCGAAGCCGGGCGCCGACTTCGGCGAGACGACCGTGCCGAGCGTGACGCCCGACGTGTTCGTCGAGCGGAACGACGCCGGGAAGTACGAGGTCCGGCTCGAAGACACGCAACTGCCGTCGCTCTATATCAGCCCTTACTATCGCAACCTCCTCAAGGACGAGAACACGAACGCCGAGACCCGCGAGTACATCAAGCGGAAAGTGAACTCGGCCCAGTGGCTGATCGAATCGATCGAGCAGCGCCGCAGCACGCTCACCCGTGTGTCGCAGGCGATTGTCGACCATCAGACGAAGTTTCTCGACGATGGGCCGGATCACATCGAGCCCTTGAAGATGCAGCAGATCGCCGACAAGGTGGGCGTCCACGTGACGACCGTCAGCCGGGCGGTCGACGACAAGTGGATTCAAACGCCGCGGGGCATCTTTCTGCTGAAGCGGTTCTTCGTCGGCGGCACCACGGCGGCGGACGGCGAGGAAGTCGCCTGGGACCGGGTGCGAATCAAGCTACAAGAGATCATCGACATCGAAGACAAGATGAAGCCGCTTTCGGACGATGCGATCGTCGAAGAGCTGGCCAAGGCCGGCATCACGGTCGCCCGCCGCACGGTGACCAAATATCGCAAAGCGATGAACATCGCCAGCTCCCGCGGCCGGCGCGATTGGTCGAAGGGCGAGAAGTCGTAGGCTTTCTTCGAGTCACTTTCTTGTCTACTGTCCGCTGCCGACGCGACACAGTTTGTGCAGCAAATACATCTCGCCCTGGTGCCGAGCTTCGTCGTGCCAGCCGTGGATCATCCCTGCCAAGAGCGGCCAGCCGCTGCCGGGTAGTTGCTCGTCGGCGTTGATCACGATCGTGTCGGCATACTCGATCAGCAATTCGAGGATGCGGGCAAGCTGAGCCTCCAGTAGCTCGCGAACCTGCGTTTCCTCCGGCCAATTGGAGGTCACCGACGTCGGCAGGGAGTTTTGGCCGAACGACTCGGCCCAGCCGCTCGGCAACTCACTCTGCCCCGTGAGCGGCTCGACGCAGAGCGCATCTTGCACCCACAGCGCGTGCCCAGCGTGCCAGAGAATGTGATTGGCTGTGCCCGGCGGCGTCCATGTGAGCCACGCCGGCTCCGGTACATGCAAGAGCTGGAGCGTAGTTTCGCGGACCTGCTTGGCGAGCTCAGAGAGAGTTTTGATCATGCTACAATCCACGGATACGGAAATCGTACAGCGAGGCAATCGCCTGCGGCGACTTTTCCTGGAGGTTCGAGAAGCGGGACAAGAGCGCACCAGTGTCGTCGACACCGAGGCCGGCGAGCAGGCGGAATTTGTGGTCCAAGAGCGGTGCTAAGTTGCCGGTATCGGAGCGGGTATGGCCTGTGGGGTACATCACCAGGCCGCTGGTGAGTTTGCCGAGCTGCTTGTGATCGACGTCGACCGTGGTCGGGATGCCGTCGGGGTATTTGCGGTCGAATTCGGGGCCGCCGTGGCGGAAGTCGATGCGATCCATGAGCGCGCGGGTCAGCGGGTGAAAAAGGGCCGATTCGTTCTCCGCGTAGTCGTCGGGGACGAGCATCAGTCGCTGCCAGCCGTCCTGGCCGTCCCACCCGGCGCGGCGGGCTTCGTAGGCCTTTCTGAGCAGCGTGGCGATGATGTAGACCATCGAATGGTCGGCGCTTTGCCGCGTTTGTGGGTCGCGTTTGTGCGGGTCGCCGATGATGCTGAACGCCGGCTCGTAGATCGTGATCCGCAGCGAGCGGAGCTGCGCGGGATCGTCGACGAGCGAGGGTTCGTCGGCGATGAGGTCAATCACCCCCTGAATCGCGCCGGCCGATTGGTGCTCGTAGAGGCCGACTTTGAAGTGCATTCCCATCACGGCGAAGTCGTCGCCGGCGGTAGCGAGTGCCAGGTCGAAGGGGCTCGTGTGTTTTTCCGCGGGCGGCTCGAACAGGCAGAACACGGCCTGCGGGTTGCGGAACACGTCGGCCGGGCCGATGAAGCCGCGCATGGCCCGGCGGACACTCAGCACGGCCGCTTCGGCGCTTAAGCCGGCCGAGGCGCCTTTGGAATCGGAAAGCTGCTTGCCGGCCCGCAATGCGCGGAAGGGAATGTAGTGCCCGACGGTCATGCCGATGGCCGATTCGATTTGATCAACGGTCGCGCCGAGCACGGCT
>JANNTD010000554.1:0-9401 GCA_031403315.1 Planctomycetota bacterium | reverse complement strand
AAATTCGTCACCCGCCCGCCGGCCGCCGCAAACCCTTCGCAGAAGGACGCGCTCGAGTGCTCGCTCTCCGGCTCGACGAACACGAGCTGATCGCCCCACAGATTCGGCACGCCGTTCACGACCGCTTGATTGAATCCGCTGCCCATTGTCGTGGAGCTCGTGATCGGAAACGCACCGCAGCCCTGCGAGATGCGGGTCTCGACCCAGACAACCGCTTCGGCGCCGTCGCACGTGGTGGGAATACCTGTGTACTCGAACGTTTCGCGGGGAGCGAATCCGACCGACGGAATGTCGGTCACCCGATCGATCGACTCGGTAGCCATAGAGGGCCTCCGAACTGTTCAGATTGAGAACTGCGCAAAATAAGAAGACCGCCTTCGCCAAGGCAGCGGCACAGACGGACCTGCGATGGGCCGATCGGCGCCGCATGCCCTACTCTTAACCTGTTCAATGTAAAGTATAGGTGCAGACAATGGCGGACACAATCAGTCCGGAACCACAATTTGGCAGAATTCGGCCGCCGAACGCTCATCTGACGCAAATCATGGCGACTTGGTAAGATAGGCGCGAGTGGGAGGGGGAACACCTAGCCCGGCCATCCTGACCGGTTTCCGAACATGACGCACAGCGTAGCCGATCTCTGTCACAAACACGGCCTCACCATTCCGCAGCTTGCCGAGCGGAGCACGCTCGAAGAAGGCCGCGTGTTGGCGATCGTGCTGGGCCGCTGGACACCGAGCCCCGCGGAGCGTCAAAAAATCGCCACCGCCTTCAACGTCGCCATCGACGAAATCGCTTGGGGCCACAAGACTCCGATCCAACATCTGTACGGCCACGGCCCGGGCTAACGATTTAATTGTTGGCGTTGAGGAGTTGTCTCATCTACTCACCCCCTCGCGCTTACGCTACACTGTCGCCCGGGGTGGTGGCCTTTGCTCGATGGGAGACTTGGCATGGCCCAGCGCGGCATCTCCGCAAATCAGAGAGATTGGCTCGCGTCGCAACTCGACGACTGGCGGGCCGCCGAGATTATTGCTCCCGACCAGGCCGCGCGGATTCTCGGTCTCTACGAAACGCCGGCCCAACTCGCCCAGCGCGGCCGATCCCTCTTGCTCACGACGCTGATGGGTGTGGCGGCGCTGCTGGTCGCCATGGCCGTGCTCCTCTTGATTGGCTACAACTGGCAGGCCATGCCCGCGGCCGTGAAGTTGTTAATCATCTTCAGCGTGCTCGTCGCAACGCACGCGGCCGGATTTGTCTTGCGTTATCGTGGTCAGTCACGGCAGTTGTCGGACATCGCCTTCTTCCTGGGCTGCCTGTTCTTTGGCGCCGCCATTTTTCTGGTGGCACAGATCTTTCATCTCAGTGGGCATTACCCCGACACGGTTTGGTGGTGGGCGCTGGGGGTGCTCCCCTTTGCGCTGTGTTTGGAGAGCGTCCTCTTGCATGCGCTCTTGGCTGCGCTGTTGGCTTTGTGGTGCGGGATGGAGGTGCTTGGGTTTGCCGATCTGGGAGGCTGGTTTTGGTTTCGCTGGGGGTTTATCCCCAATGGCGCTTACTCGTTGCCGCTCTTGATCCTTCCCGGCTTGCTGTGGGCCTATCGCCGCTCGTCGTTGGCGACCGTGTGGCTCTATGTCTTGGTGCTCACCTGGTGGGCCGTCATCCAGCCGACGGCCTGGCGGATGTTCGAATTGAGTCCGTTTTTCATCGGTGCGGTGGCGGGTGTGATGTTGCTCGTCGCGGATAGTCACCCACGCGGCAGCCGACTTGCCGCCCCTTATCGCGAACTGGGGGTCCTCTTGATGGCCGGCACGCTGCTGGTGCTCAGCTTTTATGAGGCGAACGAAGAGATCTTCAATCGGCCGACCTATGCCTACGACCACGGCGTCCGATCACCGCCCTTCCTGGGACCGGCAGGAGCATGGGCCCTACTTGCCGCGACCGCGATTCTGGCTTTGGGCGTGTGGTACGTCGCTGCCAAATTGCAGACCGATGGCGCGACACCGCAAACTTCAACCCCCGAGCGAATGCTCTCCACGGCCCGCCGGCAGTGGCTTGCGCTTGGCCTTATTGCACTGATGCTCGGGATGATCGCCTGGTGGATCGTCGACGCCGGCCCGCTCGTGCCGACGATCCTGGCCAACGTCGCCATGATCGTGCTCGGGTTCTGGCTGATCGGCACGGGGCTGCGCGAAGAATCTGGCCGGACGTTTGCCGCCGGCGTCGTCTATCTGCTGCTGTGGGCCGTGATGCGGTACATCGACTTGTTCGGCGACTTCGGCGGCATGCTCGGCGCGGCGGGGATGTTCCTGGTGTGTGGATTGGCTCTGTTTGCGGTGGCCTGGTACTGGCGCCAGCGCAAGGAGGTGCAACATGTCTAGCACCCTCTCGGCACAGAATAACGAGCGCTGGACCCACTTCCCGTGGCTCGCTCGCGGGCTGGATTGGCTGACGGAACACCAGCGGCAGGTGCTGGTGATCGGTGTGGCGTTTCAGTTGGCCGTGCTGGCGGCGATGATGATCGTGCCGCTCAAGACGCTCGCCACCGGCGACGTCATCCTGCTCCGTGTGGCTCCGGTCGATCCGCGCGACCTGTTCCGCGGCGACTACGTGATCCTCAGCTACGACGTCAATCGTCCGACCATTGATGGCAGCAGCAACGTCTCGAATGTGACGTGGGATCGCCTGTCCCAATTACAGGGCCAGACGATTTACGTCCGACTCGAACCGGACCCCGACGGCAAACACTGGCATGCCAACGGCTACCAGCTCGATCCGCCGTCCGGGGGAAAGTTCATCCGCGGCACGGTCGCGGGCAACGCCAGCGTGCGATTCGGCATCGAGCAATTCTTCGTTCAGGAAGGGCAGGGCCTCGCCTATGAACAGGCCGTCCGCGACCGGAAGCTCTCGGCGGAAGTGGCGGTCGATCACAACGGCAATGCCCAACTCAAGCGTCTCGTAATTGAGTAGCGCTTTCTGCGTCATATTTAGCCGCGTCGCTCGCGACGCGCGGTACGCTTCAACCCCTTCAACAAGAAACCAACCCCATGCAAACCCCGATGCTCACCCTGTGGCTCCCGATCGTCGCCTCCGGCATCGCGATCTTCTTCGCCAGTTGGCTCGCTTGGATGGTTCTGCCGCATCACAAGAAGGAATGGACCGGACTGGCCAACGAGGACGCCGTGATGAGCGCACTGCGCAGCGCCGGCGTCGCTCCCGGCCAATACATGTTCCCCTACGCAGAATGTTCCACCGATTGGAACAAGGAGGAATTCATCGCCAAGATGAAAACCGGCCCCAACGGCAACATCGTCGTTTGGCCGGGGCCGTGCAGCATGGGCAAGAACATGCTTTGCACGGTGTTCTTCTTCCTCGTGACGAATTTCGTGATCGCTTACCTCGCGGCGATGGTCATCGCGCCAGGCGCCGACCACTGGTTCGTGTTCCGCTTCGTCGGCACGGCGGGCATCCTCACCTATGGCACGGCGAACATCCTCAACGGCATCTGGTTCGGCCGCAAGATGGTGGGCGACATCGTCGACGGCATCGCCTACGGCCTGATCACCGGGGCCACTTTCGCCTGGTTTTGGCCGGCGTCAATCTAACACCGAATTCGATCCCCACAAACCCAATTGCGATTGCAATGCGAATCAGGATCTAAATCAGTGCCAAGTAAACCACCGGTACAACCGAATAAATCGAGCAAGGGGCTCGGTGTTCTGCTATTGGCAGCCGCGCTAGTGCTTACGATTATTTCGTACTTCGTCGCCATGGCCAGTGCAGTTGAAGAGCCGTATTTTTCGTTTGAGCCCAGTCAGGCGTTCGTGCAGGTGGGGATCGCGACTTCCCTTATTACGTTGTGGATCGTTTGGGCGCTCATGCTCGTCGTCACATTGGCGACGGGGATGATTCATTGGAAGTGGTCGCTCGCTCTCTTGTGGGCTGTCGTCGCCATCTTCTATCTTTCTTTTTGCCCGTCTGGTTACTTATACGACATGCAGCAAGTGTTCTTCGGTTTTCCAGAGGCAAATTCATAACCGCGACACCGCTGCTACCGGTGCCCGGTGTCTAGCCGAATCGCTCACACTCCGCGCTTCGGCCTCGGCACGCGGCCTTTCCACTCGGCAGGATCGCCGTCTTTTTTCTTCCTGGCACGTTTGCCTTTGCGGCCGCCCGGCTCCCGTTCCTTTACCGAGTCGACCGGCTTTCCTACCGATTCGCGCATCTGCTCGATCCGGTCGCGAATTATCCCCGCTCGCTCGAATTCCATCGCGTCGGCGGCGGCATACATTTCCGCTTCGAGTTCCGCCAGGTACTCTTCGGTGATGTACTGCGTCTCGTCGGTGCGGCCGACCTTGGCGTTCGCCTCGGCGTGGGCGGCGGCGGTCGCCTCGATGCCGGCGTAGACCGCCTTCTTGATCGTCTCCGGCGTGATGCCGTGCTCCTTGTTGTATTCTTGCTGCAGCGTCCGCCGGCGGCCCGTCTCCTCGATCGTCCGCTGCATCGCGTCGGTCACACGGTCGGCGTACAGAATCACTTTCGCGTTCACGTTCCGCGACGCTCGGCCGATCGTCTGCATCAGCGACGTCTCGCTCCGCAGGAAGCCCTCCTTGTCGGCATCAAGAATCGCCACCAGCGACACCTCGGGCAAATCGAGCCCTTCGCGGAGCAAATTCACGCCCACCAGCGCCTCAAATTTCCCCATCCGCAAATCGCGCAGCAGCTCCACCCGCTCGAACGCATTCAGCTCGCTGTGCAGCCACTTGCATAGCACGCCTTTCTCCGAAAAGTAATCGGCCAGATCCTCGGCGAGCCGTTTCGTGAGTGCCGTCACGAGCACCCGCTCGCCCGCCGCCGCCCGCTCGCGGATCTGTTCCAACAAATGCGGCACCTGCCCGCGGGCCGATACGACCTCGATCACCGGATCCAACAGCCCGGTGGGCCGCACCACCTGCTCGACCACCTCGCCGCCGGTCTGCTCCAACTCGTATTTCCCCGGCGTGGCCGACACATAGATCGCCTGCTTCACCCGCTCGCGCCACTCCTCGAAACGCAGCGGCCGATTGTCGAGCGCGCTGGGCAATCGGAAGCCATGCTCGACCAGCGTCACCTTGCGGTTGCGATCGCCGGCGTACATTCCCCCGATCTGCGGCACGGTGGCGTGCGACTCGTCGACAAACAGCAAGTAGTCGTCCGGAAAGAAATCGAATAGCGTGTTCGGCGGGCTCCCCGGCGGCCGCCCCGAGAGCGGCTGACTGTAATTCTCGACCCCCGGGCAGTAGCCCATCTCGAGCATCATCTCGCAATCGTACCGCGTCCGCGCACTGATCCGCTGGGCCTCCAGATGCTTTCCCTGCGACTTGAATAGCTCCAGCCGCCCGCGCAGCTCCTTGCGAATCTGGTCGACCGCCCCCTCGATCCGCGCTTCGGGGAGCACGAAGTGCTTGGCAGGATAGATAAATATCCGCTCCAGCTTGTCGATCGTCTCGCTCGACGTGGGATCGATGATCGTGAGCCGCTCGATCTCGTCGCCCCAGAACTCGATCCGATAGGCGAACTCTTCGTAGCTGGGCCAAACCTCGACCGAATCGCCGCGCACGCGAAACTTCCCCCGCGACGGATCGGTGTCGTTCCGCTCGTACTGAATGTCGACGAGCTTCCCCAGCAGCGTGTCGCGGTCGACGATTTCGCCCACCGCTAGCCCGACCATCATCGCCTTGTAGTCTTCTGGCGAGCCCAAGCCATAGATGCACGACACGCTCGCTACCACGATCACATCCCGCCGGCTGACCAGCGAACTGGTCGTCGCCAACCGCATCCGGTCGATCTCCTCGTTGATCGAGGCATCCTTCTCGATGTAGATGTCCCGCTGCGGGATGTACGCCTCCGGCTGATAGTAGTCGTAGTAGCTGACGAAGTAGCTCACCGCGTTGTAAGGAAAGAACTCCTTGAACTCGCTATAGAGCTGGGCCGCGAGCGTCTTGTTGTGCGAGAGCACGAGCGCCGGCCGCTGCACCTGCTCGATGACGTTCGCCATCGTGAACGTCTTGCCCGACCCCGTGACGCCCATCAGCACCTGTTCGCGCACGCCGCTGCGCAGACCAGCCACGAGTTGCTCAATCGCCTCGGGCTGATCGCCCGCGGGCTCAAACGGTGCTTGCAAGCGGAAATCCACTACTTCTCATTCCTATTATTTACCACGACGGCACGTCGAAAACCAATTGCATTCTTCGTCGTGCCGTTGTGTCGTCGTGGTTATTTATCACCTATTGAACCGGCTCCGCTTTCCTGCATCTCCCGCCACCTCATCCTGATCCGGCATCGGCAGCAGGAACGGCTTCATTCGCTCCAGCGTCCGCGGCCCGATCCCGTTCACGCGCAACAAATCCTCATGATCCACAAACCGCCCGGCCGAGCCGCGCGACTCGACGATCCGCCGCGCGAGTGTCTCGCCGATCTCCGGCACTTGCGACAGCTCCGGCCAGGCCGCCGAATTGATATCCACTTGAAATCGCGCCACCAGCGGCGCCGCCCGATCGATCTCAATCAACTCACCCCGCAGCCCGCCTTGCACGATCCAATACACAGCCATGCCAGAGAGCGCCAAGAACACCAGCCCTGCGACCGCTGCCTGATCGGCAGCGCGCAACACCGGCCGCCAATTGCCGCCGTCGCTTTCTCGCATCGTTTTCCGCTCGCTGGCCATACCACTCTCGCAAATGCCTCAGCGCCAATCGACCATTATTACGCCCTCGGCCGTATTTTCCCAGCCGCCAGACGCCGCGAGGTCCAGCCGTGCGAACTAATTGCATCCATCCGCGGGAAACGCTAGCCTGAACCGTTCCGGATCTCGCCCACAGCGGGCGGGCCGACTCGACTCGGCGAACAATCGAAAGGACCACTACGATGGCCAAATTCATGAGCAGTCACACGTTGCCGCCCGGCGCGATGAAGCGCGAGCAAGTCAACCAGCTCGCCGAGGCCGCCAAGAACGACCCCGTCATCAAGCCGTACCGTAGCTTCTGCAATCTCTCCGAAGGCAAGATCTTCTGCGTGATGGAAGCCCCGGACAAGAAAACTCTCGCCGCCTGGTTCGAAAAAATGCAAGTCCCCTGCGACGGAATCACGGCCGTCGAACTCGAAGGCGAACGCGGCAGCGTGCAGAACGCCTGACCCGATACGACTGCACGATAACCGCGACGATCAAGCAACTTCCAGTAGCCGCGGCCTGACACGCCGCCGGCGCCTCGATCGGTTACTCTTCTACAAGGAGCATCGTGATGGCTACCTACATCCTGCTAGGACACTTCACCGAACAAGGCATCCGCAACGTCAAGGACACCGTAAAGCGCGCCGACGCCATGCGCGCCGCGGCCAAGAAAATGGGCATCACGGTGAAAGACGTGTACTGGACCCTCGGCCAATACGACGTGGCCGCGATCTACGACGCTCCAGACGCCGCCGCGATGACCGCGCTGGCGCTGCAGGTCGGTGCGGCGGGAAACGTCCGCACGCAGATTCTGCCGGCGTTCACGGAAGATGAAATCGTCCCGATAGTCGCCAAGGCAGTGAAGAAGAAGTAGAAGTGTTGGGGGAAGGAATCGAGAATTGTGCGGCGGTCTAACGGGCCGCCGACGTCGCGCGTCTCTGTTTGACGCCTTTCAGAATACCCGCTAGCTTTTGGCGCATGGATACCGTCTATCTCGAAACCACGATCATCGGCTACCTGACGTCGCGTCCGAGCCGCGACTTAATTGTCGCTGCCCACCAGCAACTTACCTGCGACTGGTGGGACCTTCATCGAACCACGTACGATTTGTTCGTGTCAGAAGCGGTAATTGCGGAATGCAGTGCCGGCGATCCGCAGGCCGCCCGGGAACGACTGGATCGCCTGTCCGGCTTGCCTGTCCTCGATGTTTCCGACGAGGCCGAGCAGCTTGCCGATCGATTGGTTCGAGGAGTTCCGCTGCCGGACAAGGCAAGCATTGATGCTTTGCACGTTGCTCTGGCAACTGTCAACGGGATCGATTACGTGCTAACTTGGAATTGTACACACATCGCTAACGCGGCCTTGCAGCATAAGATCGAAGCCATCTGCCGGTCCGCGGGATATAATCCACCAATCATTTGCACTCCGCAACAACTGATGGAGGGCTGACAACATGTGGCAAGATCCAATCGTCGAAGAAGTCCGGCAATACCGTGAGCAGTATGCCGCGCGCTTCAATTTCGATTTGAAGGACATTTGCCGGGACTTGCGCGAGCGGCAGAAGAAAGGCACCCACAAAGTAGTTTCTCTTCCACCGAAGCGCGCCCAACCCCAATCAGCGAAGGGTTAGCGATCAACGGAGTCCTCTACTGGGAACTCCCCAACGGCGAACTCTCGCGGACCGATCCGTACAATCGCAACGAATCCGGTGGAACAGCATGAAGTTATCCTCGCGTCACCGCCCGATCGCGAGAAGCTCGTGGCGCAGTTGTCGGTAGCGAATGAAATGTGGGCTGAAATAAACTCTGAGTCTGGCCAGTTCGAGGCCGAGATCTATCCGCGGCGGGACGGCAAGCCTTGGGTATTTGCATTGCAGTCGGCACTTGAGGCCATCAA
Organism: Planctomycetota bacterium; assembly: GCA_031403315.1. Classification (GTDB taxonomy): domain Bacteria; phylum Planctomycetota; class Planctomycetia; order Pirellulales; family Lacipirellulaceae; genus DASYDU01. The sequence continues at coordinate 796 of JANNTD010000554.1, read as the reverse complement.
CCGCGCAACGAAGCGACTGCTTGGCAAATTGCCATGACGATCTTTTCGCGATTCTTCGGCCAAAGCGACAAGGACGACCGGGTTGCGCAGCTAATTGCGAACCCTCAAATCGATCGCTCGTTGGGGCTGGAAGTCCTCTTCGATGGGCCGCTCAGGTTGACAGGCAGCGACCTTACGGCAGCGCTACGTGCCTTCCATCCATCGATGGAGGACGCACGGTGCGAGATCGATTCCGAAATGCAGGCGGGTGGCACGTTGTTTGGCTTGGCAGGTTGGCACAAGCACGTTATCAAGTTGGTCGGTTTTGATAATCCTATGCCGGCCGAAGTCGTGGAGGAAAACGTTGCACCGGCACACTACGATCAAGAACTGAAGGATCGCACTCGTTCCCACGCGAGCCATGTCATTCTCTACTACGGCGGCTATGAGGAGTCACCGCATGAGCAATATGTGGCACTCGCCACGCTGGCAGGCGTCATCGCACAGTTCGGCGGGATCGTGGTCATTAACGAATCGGCACACACCTCGTTTCCCGCCCACGCACTGGCCGGAAAGAATTTCGATGGCGATATCCTGGAGCTGTTGCGAACGCTTCCGCTATTGATCTTGTATTGCGGATTTGTGAAGTACGAGGTGGAGGGCGTGGAAGGTGTCTGGGTGCGTCGGCGTCAAGCCGGAGGAAGGTAGCGAATGAAAGAGTCGTACAAGGTAAGACCTAGCCAGTCGCCTTGGCCTCGAGTGATGCGTGCTGTCGGGCAACCGACAGTGCGAAGCGTTCACAGAGGTACAACCGGGC
>JANNTD010000553.1:0-2782 GCA_031403315.1 Planctomycetota bacterium | reverse complement strand
ATGTTCGCCATCGGCACCGTGCCGCCGAGCGGGTTCTTGGCGCGGAATTCCTGCAAGCTCACCTGGCCGCCTAACTTCTTGAAATGCTCGACCAAGATCTCTTGCTGTTTCAGCATGCCGGGCGAACCGCTGTAGCGTGGTCCCAGCGCACAAAGCTGCTCCAAGTAGCGATAGGCCCGCAGCGCGTCGAGCGGGTTCTCGGTGGTCGTGGCCGCCGCGGGTGTTGCGGATCGGGCGATTTCAATTGACGGGTCGGACAGCCCCAACGCCAGCACTGCCAGCACCATCTGCATGAGTTTGTTGCACATGGCTTCATTCTAACGCAGACGCCGGTTGGCGGGCGACGCCAAACGATCGTCTCTGCCCGCTTGCGGCTTAGCGAATCTGGATATTGTGCCGGCGGTAGCAGGCCCGTAGAATCCGCCGCCCCACCGCGAGCTTTTCCCGCCGCTCCACCCACCCGGGTTCACAGAGAAATGTTGCCCCCCGCCCAGCAATTGGTTCCGCAAATCACCGAGCTGCACCGCGATGCGGTCTGCCGTTGGCACGAACGACCAATCGACAATCCCTTCGACAATCCATACAGCGGTTTTCTGGCCACTGTCTGCGAGCAGCATCAATTCAATTATCTCCTTTGGCACGAGGAAGACGTCGCCCGCAGCCCAGAAGTCGGCGACCATCGCATCGCCGAAGTCAAACGCGCGATCGACCGCTACAACCAACAGCGAAACGACGCGATCGAGCGGATCGATGAAGCGCTGCTTCAATCGCTCTCCGCGAGCGGCGTCCAACTGCAAGCCGGCGCGCGACTCAACACCGAAACACCCGGTGCCGCAATCGACCGGCTTTCGATCATGGCATTGCGGATTTACCATCTGGAAGAGCAGGCGGCCCGTGACGAAGTCGACCGGTCACACCGCCAGAAGGTCGACGAACGGCTCAGCCGCTGCCGCGTGCAGCACGCCGACCTGGCGTGGTCGCTCGGCGAGTTGATTGCCGATCTCCAGGCCGGCCGCAAGCTGCTCAAGATCTACCGCCAGATGAAAATGTACAACGACCCCACGCTCAATCCGTACCTCTACCGCAGCCGCCTCTCCGCTTAACACCGCTTAAAACACTGCCGCTTGCGGCTTAGCGATGCACGCCGGAAGCCATGACACTTCGCGTTGCCAATTCGACTCCCGCCCCTCCCCGCGTGCTGCACGTCATCACGCCCTCGCGGATGGCAGGTGCCGAGACATTCCTCGCCCGCCTGATGCGCCGCAGCGATCCGACGCAGGTGGCGCAACACTGTATCTCCAGCCGCAGCGCCGCGACGGTCGAGATGCGGATCGCCGGCATGACGTTCGAGACGCTCGGCATCAGCGGCAAGCTGAACCTGCTCGCCATGTCGCGCATCCGCCAGGCCGCCCACGATTTCCATGCCGATGTGCTGCACTCGCATTTGTCGACCGCCAGTTGGTGGTGCGGCTGGCTCGAGCGCCTGGGTGGCCCGCCCTCGATCGGACACGTCCACGGCTTCACGTCCTCGTTCTGGCACGGCCAGCAGAGCCATCTCGTCGCTTGCTCCCAAGCCGTGAAGGCCGACCTCGTCCAGAAGGGCATCCACGCCGATCGCATCACCGTGAACCACTACCCAGTTGACCCCAACGATCAGCGTCGCACGCGGATGCCGGCCGACGTGCGGGCCGAGTTCGGTGTCGACGCCACGACGCCAGTTATCGGTACATTTGCTCACCTCTCGATGAAAAAGGGCTACCGCGAACTGGTCCGCGCCGCGGAATTGGTGCTCAACCACGTCCCGAACGCCCAGTTCTGGTGCTTCGGCGAAGGACCGTTGCGCGGCGAGCTCGAAGAGCAAATCGCCGCCGCCGGCATCGCCGACCGCGTCCGACTCTTGGGTTTCCGCCGCGACGTGCCCGACCTGATGCGGACTGTCGACGTGATGTGCCTGCCCTCGCACCGCGAGCCGTTCGGCCTGGTCTACGTCGAAGCCGCGCTCGCCGAAAAGCCGGTGATCGCCTGCGAAGCGGGCGGCGCCCCGGAGATCGTCGAGCACGGCGAGACAGGCCTGTTGGTCCGCCCCCAAAACGTCCCCGACCTCACCCAAGCCATCCTCACGCTCCTCGACAACCGCGACCACGCCGCCGCCATGGGCCGCCGCGCCCGCGAACTCGCCCTCGAACGCTTCACGTGGCCGAAGTATCTCGCGAGGCTCCGCGAGGTTTACGACCAAGTGTTGGGTCGAGAGCCAATCACAAAGTCTGTTGCGGATCGAAAAGCGGCCTAATAGGGTGCCACTGGCTCCGCCAGTGCTCTTGCTGGCGCCAGCTTGCGCCCCAACGTCTTCACTTGGCCTTTGGCAAGCGGCTAAGTCCAGGTAGATTGCGCTAGGACTTAGGCTTTTATGTCCTTCTGACCTCCCTTCAGAGGAACAGGGCGGGGGCCACGCCGAAGTGTTCGCCGAGCAATCGCATCACGCGCCGGCTGATCGCCCGCTTGCCGGAGAGGATCAGCGACGCATTCGATTGGCTGCCGATGATGCGGCCCAGGTCGGTGATGCTCATCTCGTGCTCTTCCAGCAGGTGCTTGAGCATGACCAGAGGCGTCACCTCCGGCATGACCACCGGATGCCGTCGCTGATGGTCTGCGATAGCCCACCACTTTCGGACAGTGGCGGGGGCCGGATAATGGTCCCTGAAGGAGTTCCGAAAGATGAGTTCAGTCGAGCAGGAAGCGTCGCCGCGTAAGCGGCGGTTTGGCGAAGAGTTCAAGCGTGAGG
>JANNTD010000552.1:0-1594 GCA_031403315.1 Planctomycetota bacterium | reverse complement strand
GCATCAGCCGCCGCACGGTCGCCGAGTCGTCGCTCCGCGTCCAGCGCACCGCAATCTGCCGCAGCAGGTAACTGGCGCTGGCGGCGATTTCCGGGTCGGAGTTGTCGCTCGCCGCGTGGAGCCGGTCGAACGCCTCGGGTCCGATCTTGCGAATCTCGTTGGCTGCCGACCGGCGGACTGTGAATTGCGGGTCGCCGAGCTCGTGGATCAGCTCGTCCAGCCGCGCGTCGAGTGAATCGATCACCACCGCACCTGGCTTCGTCGCCGCAGCCGCGACATCCCCATCCGCGGCCCAAGCCGGCCCAACTGCGAATGCCTGCACCGCGACCGCCAGAACAGTCGCCAGCGCCGAGCGATTCGATCGAATGCAGTGAGACATGCGGTGCTCGAACGCCAGTGGAGACTCTAGTCACCCTGCTACAAGCATACTCTACGGCTGCAAACGCGTGTATGCCAGTGCGGGCTGTTTGGGCCGCCGGGGCGGGCTCCTAGCGGCGGCTTTCCATGCGGTCGATGTACTGCCGCAGCCGCTCTACTTCGTCGGTCACGTGCCGCAGCTTGAGCATGTTGTCGACCCGCTTCAAGAGCTCCGCTTTGTTGACCGGCTTCGAGAGAAAATCGTCAGTCCCTGCTTGCACCGCCCGCTCGATGTCGCCCAGTTCGTTGAGCGCCGTGACCATCAAGATCATGATGCCGCGGGTGGCCGCGTCGCTCTTGAGTTGCTTGCAGACCTCAAAACCGCTGAGCTTCGGCATCATGATGTCGAGCAAAATCAGATGCGGCTTGAACGCCGCGACCTGCGTGAGCGTGTCCTGCCCATCGACCGCCACCGCCGTGGCGACGTCGAGCCCGCTCAAATAGGCCTCGAGCAGCTCGACGTTCGGCTGATTGTCGTCGGCAATCAGTATGCGACTTTTTTCAGGCTTATCTTGTTTAGCAGTCATGAAATCGTATCGCGACGGACAGGTCGCTTCAGCGACCAGTCCAAACGGTTTATTGGTCCAACACCGCCGCAGGAACCGGAAACTGCTGGCACAAATCCCGAATCTGCCCCCGAATCCGCTCGTGTACCGCCGCATCCTCCGGCGCCTTCAGCGCCTCAAGAATCCACTTGCCCACGGATTTCATCTCGGCTGTTCCCATCCCGCGCGTCGTCAGCGCCGGCGTACCCAGCCGGATGCCCGACGGGTCCATCGGCTTCCGCTCGTCGTAGGGGATCATGTTCTTGTTGATCGTGATGCCCGAGTGGTCGAGCGCCGACTCGGCCAGCTTACCGCCGATCCCCAGCGGCGTCACGTCCACCAAGAGCAAATGGTTGTCCGTGCCGCCACTCACGAGCTTGAGCCCACCGGCAAGCAAGGTTTCCGCTAGCGTCTTCGCGTTGGCAATGATCTGTGCGGCGTACGTCTTGAACTCCGGCCGCAGCGCCTCGCCAAAGCAGATCGCCTTGCCCGCGATCACGTGCATCAGCGGTCCGCCCTGGATGCCGGGGAACACGCGGCTGTTGATCGTCTTGCCGTACTCTTCCTTGGCCAGGCACAATCCGGCCCGCGGACCACGCAGCGTCTTGTGCGTCGTCGTGGTCACGAAGTCG
>JANNTD010000551.1:0-9417 GCA_031403315.1 Planctomycetota bacterium | reverse complement strand
GTGCGCGGCGCTCGCCGTCGGCGGTTGCAGCACTTCGTCTGAGTGGGTGAAAGTCCGCGACACTCCCCGCAACCCGCTCGCCAGCTCGCTCAACCTCGTCTCGCGCAAAGGTCCAAAGCCGACCAAGCGGACGTTGCAGCTACTGCGTCGTTACAACCTCGCCGATCAATGGGACGGCGACCGCAAGGAGCTGCTCGCGCGACTCGAGGAAATCCAGCAGCGCGAGCCCGATCGCGAACACGAATACGCGATGGCCGAGCTCGCCTACATCGCCGCCCAGGAGGCCGAGAGTCTGCCCGAGATGCTCCATCGTGGCCAGGCGCTCGAGTTCTATGGCTCGGCGCTCGTGCATGCTTACCGTTACTTCTTCGACTACAAGGATGAATTGCCGCTCAACGCCTACGATCCACAGTTCCGCGGCGCGTCGGACCTCTACAACCAATCGCTGGAAGGCCTGCTTCGCTTGGCGAGCCACGACGGCGATCTGCGGCCAGGCACCACGAGCACGATTCGCACGTCGAGCCACGTTTGCACATGCGAAGTCGTCATGCGCTCCAGCGGCTGGCACTCCGACGACTTCGACCATTTCGAGTTCGTCAGCGACTATCAAGTTCAAGGCCTGCGGAACCACTACCACAACTACGGCCTGGGTGTCCCGTTGATCGCCGTTCGTCGGTCGCACGACGGCGAGGATCCGGCCGAGCGGTTTTACCCGCAGAACCTAAGCTTCCCGCTCACGGCGTTCCTGCGGGTGTCGTCGCTCGAGGACGAGCAACGGGGCAGGACGGGTTCACGGCGCGAGGTGTTCGATCCGCCGGCACTCGACGGGAAAAAGTCGGAAACAGCCACGGCTGCCGCCCCACGCTTCGTGCTCGAGCTCTACGACTCGCTGGAACAGCCGACGATCGAGGTCGCGGGACGCCGCGTACCGCTCGAAGCGGATCTCTCTACTCCGCTGGCCTATTTTCTCAACCAGCCGCAATTCCAAGACAGCAAGCTTTCGACGGCAGGATTGCTGAACCCGGGCGAGGCCAAGGATTTGCAAGGCCTCTACATGCTCGAGCCCTACGACCCCAACAAGATGCCTGTCGTGATGGTCCACGGTTTGTGGTCGAGTCCCGTTACCTGGATGGAGATGTTCAACGACTTGCGGAGCGATCCGTTGGTGCGCCAGCACTACCAGTTCTGGTTCTATCTCTACCCGACCGGCCAGCCGTTCTGGTTCAGCGGCACGCAGATGCGCGAAGACCTGGCGATGATGCGGCGGACGCTCGATCCCGAGCGGCGTCAGCCGGCGCTCGATCAGATGGTGCTAGTCGGCCACAGCATGGGCGGACTGGTGTCGAAGATGCAAACGGTCGACAGCGGCGATGCGTTCTGGCAGACGACGAGCGACCATCCGTTCGCCGAACTGAAAGCGGACGACGAAGTCACCCGCTCCCTTGCCAATGCCTATTTCTTCGACCCCAGCCCCTCGATTCGCCGGGTCGTGACGATCGGCACACCGCACCGCGGCAGTCAATTCGCCAACAGTACCACGCGCTGGCTGGGTCACAAGCTGATCACGTTGCCGTCACAAATGCTGGTGGGTCGACAGCAGCTTCTGGCGATGAACAAGGGCTTCTTTCGTCCCGACTCGCCGATCGAGATCACCACGAGCATCGACTCGCTCGCACCGGAATCGCCGATCCTGCCGGCGCTACTCACGGCCCAACCGGGACCGTGGCTCGCCTATCACAACGTCGTGGGCCGGGAACCAGACCTCGGCTGGCGTCGTTGGTTTGTCGACGACGGCGACGGCGTCGTGTCACTCACGAGTGCGCGTCTCGACGACATGCCCCAGCTCCGCTCGCAAATCGTCGTGCCTTCCGACCATGTCAACGTCCATCGGCATCCACAAAGCATTTTGGAGGTCCGGCGGGTGCTTTTGGAACAGCTCGCCGAACTCGAAGACTTTCCCGGCGAGCAGAAAACCGCAGTCGCAACAGCAGGCGCTGAACTACACCGTCGCTGAGCGGCGGTTCAGTATCTCGCGCAGCGGACTCGACCCGGCGACCATTTTGGGTAGAGTCTGGCTCAATTGCTCGCGCGAGACGCGCTGAAAGCTGACTCGCGGGGCAACGCTTCCCGAGGCGCGGGTCGCCACGCCGTTCGGCAGCGGCTTTGTCGGCCAATGGGCGTGCGCGTGGTCCGTGTGACTGCTGTCGACGCTCATCCGTCGTGGCGTTTCCGGCTCGCCGTCGCTCGACTCGGGCTGCCACTCGACAGCTTGACCCGTGAATACGAGCTCACCGCGGATGACCGGCACCTCCATCGGGGCCTCAATGCCCAGCCTGACGGTTTTGCCTTTCGTCTTCAGCACGGTGATGGTGATGTTGTCGCCGATGCGAATCGTCTCTTGATGCTTCCGTGTTAGTACCAACATTGCACACTCCCTTGGTTGGTGATGCTGCTCTTGGTCGCGGCATCGCGCCGGCACTGCAAGTCGCTCTACCCCATCTCACCAAAGCCGCTTGGCCCAACGATCGTCACGACTTGCCGACCACTTCTCTTTCCGTAGGAGTACTACGCATGTGCTGTGCCAACAGATCGGAATTTTCCAACGCGAAACTACGCGAACGGAAATGCGTTGCCAGACAACAAGTTACGATCGCGCGCCAGCGACGATAGCTTGTACACTACCGTGGTGAACACTTACAAAGTTGTTGCAAATAATCGCGCGTTAGCTGGTGAAGAGTGAACCGCGCTGCTCGCGGCGCTGCCAGCCAGCAATGACTCGGCAAGAGGCCGACCGGTCGAGAATCAGCCGTCGCGTCGGCTCTTGCTACCGAGCTGATCGCGGAGCTGGGCGGCCAGCTCGTATTGCTCGGCGGCGATCGCATCGGCAAGCTGCTGAGTGAGCGAGGGCTGCACGTCGTAATGCGCGGCAACGGCGTCCTTCATTTCGGCAAGCTTGGCGAGCAGCTCATCTTCGTCGACGTCGCCTGCCTCCACGTCCTCCGCTAGCACGTCGCGGATCGCCTTCATACCGGCGTCGATTTCGGCGACGGCCGCGTCCGCACCGCCGCGTTCGAGTGTCCCGAGAGCCGCGGCCTGGGTGCGGTGAAACAGCACGAACGGCCGATATTGCTCGTGCATCTCGCCCCAGTCGACGTCGGGTGCGTGGCGCGAACTGAAGTCCATTAGCGCTAGCGTGTGGTCGGCGTCGGCGACCGCTCGCTCAAACTCGCGCAGCGCCAGCCAGGCCACGCGGCGGTGAAAGAATTGGACAAACTCGCGGTCGATCTCCTGGCAGCGACACTCGTCGAGCGTGAATGCTTCGCCTTCCTCCGCGACTTTGGCCTGCAGCCAATCGGCACACGTCGGATAGCCGCCGGGCCGACTGCCGTCCGGCCGGCCCGCGACTTCCATCTGCAAGACGCCCATCTCGACACGAAGCTGGAGCACGTCGCGGCCGTCGGCACCCTGGACGATGCGCGCGGCAACCTCCCCAAATTCGTATGGCCAGTCCTCAAACAAGAAGTCGAGATGCTGCGGTCGATCGCTCATTCGTGTCCCGCCCGGGTGCCCAAGTCAACAATACCCTATTTCTAGAGCACCATTGTACGTTGGACGCCGGCGACGGGCGAGCGGGCCAATGGGAGACGGGGCGCGAGAAATCAGCCTTCGCCGCCCTCATCCATCAACATCGATTCTTGCAACAGATCGATCTCCATCGCGTCGTGCTGATCGACGTCATCGAGCAGACCACGAATCTCGTCGCAGACGCCGCCAAATTGCTCCTCCTGCCATTCGCTCAGAGCATCGAGTTGCGGCACGATTTCGCGGATCCTGGCCCGAAAACAGCCATGATCCTTGGTCAAGGACTCGATCCGCGACTGCAAATTTGGCTTTGCGGCGGCGACTTCGTCCAGATAGCCACCTTCTTCTTCGATCGACATCACCCGTTCCAGGTGGCGACGGAAAGATTTGATCGTGAATTGCAGGCTGGAAAGCTTGCGCGGCAGGCTGACGACCGGTGCGTTCCAATCCAACGTGACGCGCAGGGCGTCTTTCACGTGATTCAGGATTTGATGCTCGAGCAAACTGATCGAAGCGATGGACGGATCGTGAAGAATCATCATGTTAAGGTCCTCCTTAGCCTTTTGCGCACGCGCATGTTCGCGGTGCGCCTAACGTGTTTCGGGTCGACGTCAAAAGTCGACCTCTACCCTCGACAGCCATTTCCAACGGCGGTCCTCTCCAACGCCCCTAACAGCAAAAAGCGTTCCTATTGCTAGAGGCCGATCCGTCGGAATACCCGTCACTCGCAGGAAGTTTGGATGAGCAAGTCGCCGCGAGGATGAATCCACATCGCCTGAAAAGTTGAGCTTCAATATACCGCGGCCGAAGTCCAAATGCATCCACCAATCTGGCTGGGGACGTGGCGACAATCTGTCATGGAAAACTCAACCTTGCTTGGCGCCGGGACTTGCGTCGATGGGAATTTTCCCCAGGCAGCCGATTTGCGATGCGGCGCGTGGTGTGAAACTTGTCGAACTGGGGAAAACTGTTGTAAGAATGTCGCCCCGTGAGTTCAATCGTCGGGAGGCCGGACGCGTCGACGCTTCTTCTCTGCCTTCTCTCTCTTATCGCGCAAACGGGATTCGCGAGCCGACCGCGGGAGCTGGGTTTTCTTGCGACGCTTCGGCGGCGCGGCCACCGCTGCTAGCATTTCGCGCAGTTTGGTCAAACAGTCGCCAATATTCCGAGCTTGGTCGCGGTAGCGCTGGCTGGTGAGCACCAACTCGCCGCGATCGTTGATGCGGCGGGCGTAGCGGGACAATAATCGACTGCGGACATCCTCGGGCAGCGATTCGCTCCGCGTGACCGACCAGCGGAGCTGGGCCTTGCTGTTGACCTTGTTGACGTTCTGCCCCCCGGGTCCGGAGCTGCGCACAAACGAAAATCGCAATTCGCTCGGCGGAATGGCGATCCGGCTATTGATTCGCAAGGGCTCGGACGAAGTCATGCGAGCGATCGGGAGGTAGCAGCCTGAAGAAGTTCGGCAAACGCCAGTTGCGACTGCGCGAGCAGCGGGCCGTAATCGATTTGCTGGATTTCGGTTCCCATCAGCCGCACGTCGAATGGTCCCGCGTAACCGGCCTCCAGGAGCGTCACCACGATGTCCGCGAGCGGCAATTGGCCGCGGCCGAGCGGACAACGGTCGTGATCGATGCTGGGCGGCTCGCGGCGATCGGCCAGGTAGACGACGCCGATGTGCTGGGCGACGTCGGACAAAACATTGCGATCGGTCTCGTCCCAAGGAAAGTGGTACGTATCGAGGGCCAATTTCAAGTACGGCGTGCTGTATTCCGACACCAGTTCGCTCACGCATTCGAAATCGGTCAGAAAAGTCCAGGAGGCCGCACAAGCTACGTGCATCGGCTCGAGCGCCAGCGGCACCTCGTAGTGCTCGGCCGTCGGCAAGAGTTCGTCGAGCGCGGTGCGCAACAATCGAAAGGCGTGGCGCGAGGTGTGATTGTTGCGGCCGCCGGGATGGACGACCAGGCACCCAGCCTGAATCTTGGCAGCCAAACGCACGGCCGAGATCGCGTCGTCCACGCCCTCGCGAAACGATACGCCGCCCAGGCCAGTGAAGCCACCGGCGCAAGCCAGACTGGAGACTCCTAGTCCGCTGCCGGCTAACAAATCGACGGCCAGCTCTTCGTCCAGGTCGGAAAGCTTGTGCCGCCACACGCCGATCGAGCGATAACCGGCTCGGCGATAATTCTCGATGTCTTCCTCAAACGACCAACGAAAGGTCGTGACTTCGTTCATCGAAAGATCGAGCATCTGCGAATAGCTCCTCAATGGAGACAACTTGTATCGTGCGCCGGCAAACGCCGGTCGCAACCCATTGACGCGGTCCCCAATCGGGGAAGTGAGTATGTGGAATGATCGTTGCCGTGTAAAGCTGAATGCTGCGTGCCAACACCAAAGGTTTTCGTAGCTCGACACCGAACGCTGTTGCGCCATGAATACGCAACGCATTTGAAAACCGCGCTCGATAGCGCACTATCTAAAAGTAGACCGACTGCTAGCATCGAGATCTCCGTTGGCAGGAACGTGCAACGATCGCGCATCGACATGCGCGAACAGAAATTCAATGCGTCCGCAGTTCGTGCTTCCGATTCATGGTAGCGCGCAAGATCAACCGACAGGGTGGCGGATTCTCGAAACGATCGTGCCGCGAAGCGCAGATCGACGACCCACAGAGTGCCGATTCTGAAATGAAAGCGGCCGCACAATTTTGGCTGCCACCGCCCCTTGACGATCGAGGGGGGGCAGTGAATCATCCCCAATGGGGCCAGCGCACCATCGGTCGGTTGGCAATTGTTCGCGGGCAAAATGAAAAAAATGCCGGCAAATTAAGCGGCGGTATAGGTAGGCGCTCTGTCGAGCGCAACAATTGGCAGGCGTGAACTGCGGATTAGTACTGGCCTCGTAAGGGTTTACCCCATTCCGAGTTGCCGACTGCTGGGGCCGCCTGTTAAAGTAAGCAAGGTGGTTGGGGGTGTGAACTCCCGCTAACCGCGTTGGGGTATTTGCCCCAATTTTGTTTGGGTTTGGGGCAGACTGCGGTTGAGACTTCATCATCGCCGGTGCACTTGTTGGAGTTACGAGGAATTGTTTCGCACCTAAGCTTTTGACTCGTTCCGGCTTCCTTTCAAAGTTCTGGTAACGAAGCAAAAGAATTTGCGTAACAAAACGCGATAGAATCGGCCGCACGCGGGGCCGAAGGGAATTCCTGTAACGCAATCCGCCCCATCGTGTGGTTTCGAATAATTTGAGGCAGTGGTGTCAAGACGCACGTAAGTGCCGGGGCAGTTCAAGCTATTATCTTGGTCGAGCGGTAACCGTCGAAGCTTCCTTGCGCTAGTCGATACGGCGATCTGCTACTCCCTGTTGGTGTGTTGCCGGGTTTCATCGTTGCCGTATTTCTCGGGAGAATTTGCATGGCAATTTCGCTGCTGATCGTTGATGACCACGAAGTAGTTCGCGTTGGGTTGAAGAGCATGCTGCAGGGCACGGATATTCGCATCGTTGCCGAGGCAGACAATGGCGCCACAGCGCTAAAACTGACGATTAAACATAAGCCCGACTTGGTCTTGCTCGACGTCCGCATGCCGGAAGCCGACGGACTGAACTGCCTTGCGCGGATCAAGCTCGACCTTCCCAACGTGCAAGTCGTGATGTTCAGCGGCTACGACAACCCGACCTACGTCGCTCGGGCGGTCGCGCTCGGCGCCGCCGGCTACGTGTCCAAGAGCGCTTCGAAGAAAGAGATCATCGAAGCGATCCACACGGCCGCCAAGGGCGAATCGATCTGGACCCGCGAGGAGCTGCGTCGTGTGACGGGGGCGCTCGCCACGCCGCGCGTCGGATCGGACATCGAGGTTCCGCTCACCAAGCGTGAGAACGAAGTGCTCAAGCAACTGGCCTTTGGGCTCACCAACAAAGAGATCGCCCAGGCGCTGGGAATCAGCTACGAGACCGTGAAAGAGCACGTCCAGCACATTCTGCGGAAGATCGGCGTCTCGGACCGCACCCAAGCAGCGGTCTGGGCCGTTCGCAAAGAGCTGGTTTAGCGTCGCCCCCCGGTGACAAGCTGTTGGCACTGAAGCGACAAACCGCCGTTTCCACCAGCTACCCCTGCGCCCGCATTTTGCCAAGTCGCCCTAGCCGTGCGCGCAAAAAAAAGCGGGCCTCGAATGAGCCAATCACGTTTTGGCTCGACACGGCGGTCAGGGGCAAGGCCACCGCTGTGTCACATTCATCCGAGGCCCCGCGGGCCAGTGAGGTTATCAAGCCGGCGGAGGGAAATTCTGAAACCACCCACCGCCAGCCATCGCTCGTCTAACAATGCAGAGTACGTACCAACTGCGGTCCGCGGATTTCGGCAAGACTGGAAAAGTTCCGTCGAAGTCCTTTCTGGGAAAGATGTTAGTGTGAGACGAAATTCGTCTCAAATGCCCTGGTCCATCTGGTTCGGCAGGCAGATTGTTGCGATTCGTGGTGCAGTGGCCTGCGACAGTCGCCGGCAATTTTGCCGCGTGTCGAGACAGTCGGGGACCCAAACGATCGTTAGACTCCCAACCGGCCCAATTGCGCCTCACATTGAGACGTATGAGCACGCTGGCGCGACGTAAACCAATTCGCTATAATCACTTTTGCGTCGCCTGAGATGCTTTCACGAAGCTATCCCCCGTGGGCAGGCGCGGAGTCGACTGTTCCGCCGTCCGAAACCGGAATCTCAACCTGAGACAGCCGATGGAATCACGCCTTGTCGAGCGGCCAGCCACCGCAGCCCGTCGACTGTTGGTGAGTTTCAGCCCGTTTGCCGGTGCTCGCTCGGCCGAGTTGCGGACACGCGAGATCGTGGCGGAATTGGAGTTGGCCGGCTACAGCGTACAGGCCACGAGTGACCTTCAGGATCTGGCGGGACTAGCGGCCGAATGGCACGCCACCGGGGAACTGAGGTGTGTGCTGGCCTGTGGGGGGGACGGCACGGCGGCAGTGGTGCGTAATCACACGCCCTTGGAAGTCCCGCTGCTGTTGGTGCCACTCGGGACCGAGAACCTGTTGGGGCAATATGTGTCCCAATCCGCCTCGCCATCGGCCGTCCGTGAGACTGTGGAGCAGGGAGTTGCTGTCCCGCTCGACTTGGGTCGGGCTCGCAGCGAGCGCTTCGGCAGTCGGTACTTCCTCTCGATGATCTCGGCAGGGTTCGATGCAGAAGTGGTCCGCCGGCTCCACGAGCGTCGTCGCGGCAATATCACCCGCCGATCGTACATCCAACCGGCGCTCGAGGTGATTCGTAGTTACGAATATCCCGAGTTGCAGCTATATTGCCACGATGCCGCGGACGGCGATGTTGCCGGCAATGGGGCGGAGCCGATCCGCTGCCGGTGGGCGTTTGGCTTCAATTTGCCGCTCTACGCCCGCGGTTGGAAAGTGGCGCCGGATGCCGTGGCGACCGACGGTCTGTTCGATGTGTGTACGTTTGATCGCGGGTCGATTGGAAATGTCGCCAGGTATTTGTGGCACGTGATGTGGAAGAGCCATTTTCGGCTGGCCGACGCCAACTTGGTCCGTAGTCGTTGCCTGCGAATCGAAGCGGCCGGCGGTGCCGACGTGGCGTACCAGGTGGACGGCGACTTCGGAGGGTCGTTGCCGATCGACGTCGACGTCCTGCCCGGGAAGCTGCGGTTGCTTGTGATACCCGACGTGGCACACCGGCTGGGTTTTAGTACGTCAGGCTTTCCAGCCTGACAATTCGGAAATGTCAGCCTGGAAAGGCTAACCTACGTGATGTCAAACAACCCCGCTCAAGTCGGACCATATCGCTGCGGCGCGGATGAACCGCTGCTGGTG
>JANNTD010000550.1:0-10519 GCA_031403315.1 Planctomycetota bacterium | reverse complement strand
CGGTTCTCGTCGCGAGGATGCAGCGTTGACCTATTACCTTGGCGTTGACGTCGGCGGCACGACCAGCATGTTGGCGGTCGGCAACGATCGGCGTGAGATCGTTTACGTTTCCGACCAGTTTCGGACCACGCCGGAAAAAGGGCCCGAGAGCTCGATCGCGGCGATCGTGGCGGCGGCGATCGAGGCCGCGAAGCGGCTGGGCATTTCGCTCGGCGAAGTGGCGACGGTGGGGCTGGCGACGCCCGGGCCGGCGACCATGGACGGCGTGCTCTTGTCGACGCCGAATCTCGACCGCGAGTTGTGGGACAACTTTCCGATCCGCGCGGGCCTGCAGGCGGCGCTCAGCGAGCATCATGAGGGCATCGCGGTCCGCTATCTTGGCGATGGTCAGGCGGCGGCACTCGGCGAGTATTCGATCCGCAGCCGCTCGCTGTTGTGGGACCGTGTGCCGCCGGAGTCGCTGCCCAATGAAAAGCTCGAGTCGCTGTTTATCGTGATCGTTGGCACGGGGCTGGGCGGCGGGGCGGTGCTTGCGGGCCGGGCGATTCAAGGCAGCCAGGGTCGGGCCGGGCACGTCGGGCATATTCTGCTCCCGGAATATGCGTTCCGCTACGAGCACGATCGCCGGCTCTTGAAGGGCAATGCTTACGCGACGGCGGAGTCGGCGGTGTCGCTTAGCGGGCTCGCGCATCAGCTCGAATATCGGCTTGCGCTGCCGGAGTGGACGACACATCCGCTCAATCAATCGGCAGAGAGCGTACGGGAGAAATCCAAGCGGCTGCGCGAGCTTGTGGCGGAGGGCGACGCGCTCGCGCAGCAGTTGTTCGACGATCAGGCGCGGGCGCTGGGCATTACGCTGTTGTGTGTCAACTACCTGGGCGACTACGACCGGCTGGTGATTGGCGGCGGAGTGTGCGAACTCTCGGCCCCGGTACGCGAGCGTTACCGTCAGTTGGCCGAAGAGGAGTATCGCCGCCACGCCCTGGACGGCTTCCGCAATCTCGACCGGCTCGAATTCTCGGTCTGCGGCGACGAGGCGCCGGTGGTGGGAGCGCTGGCTTGGGCGATGACTTGAGCAGCCAAAAAAGGCCTCTAGCGCCCGATTCGAGTGTCACAGTGGTGACACTCAAGTGTGAAACTTTGGCGACAATTTGACAGGGCGGGTGGCAGCCGGTACCTTCGGGTGGTTATTTTGCTTGTCTCGCGGGCCGGTCGCCGCAACTTCACTTGGGGTCTCCGATGAATCGTGGGTCGCAAGTTGCTCTCGGGTTCGCGCTCGTCACGTTCGTTGCCAATCCGCTATGGGCGGATGTGCCGACTGAGTTTCAGCCGAAGTACGACGAGGGTTTCGACTTGGGCTATCCGATCGGCTACAAGTCGGGGTTGTTCGAGGGCAAGACGCGCGGCCGCACGGAAGGCTGGACGAACGGGACGAACGATGGACAGAACGACGGTTGGGAAGCCGCATTTCAGCCGGCATATGACTTAGCGTACGACGCGCGGTATCCGCGCGGGCATCGCGCGGGTTGGAAGGACGGCGTTTCCGTTGGGTTTGAAGAAGGGTTTGATTGGGCGCCGGTGATCGCGGAGCAGTATCTCAACAATTACTACAACGGCGGTAGTTATGCGGGCGCGTTGGTGATCAGCGGCATGAATAACTACCACTTCGGTTTTACGGGAGTATTCAGTTCCGACTTGACCATATCGAACGGCATTTTCGCGTACGACTGGAGTAAGCACTTCTACGATGCCGGTTATACCGACGGTCGCACCGAGGGTTTCACGGTTGGAACTGACGAGGGATACAACCTGACGTATCCCAAGGCATATGCGGCGGCGTATCCGATCGGCTACGTCAGTGGTGTCTGGGATGGCACGCGCGACGGGACTCGCCAAGGTGGTGAGCAGGGTTACGACGACGGCTGGGATTCGGGATACGGCATGGGTTACGACGAAGGTTTTGTGGCCGGAGTCGATTACCATCTGTTTGGCGAATTCGTGCGGCCGAAGTACGTGCTCGAGTTCACGCGGCGGAGCGACGCCTCGACGGCGCGCACACTGTTGGCGGTGCAGGCGCCGGAGCCGGGGAGCTTGGTGCTCGTGGGTCTTGCGGTGGGCGCGGGGATGCTGGGGCGCGGGCGGCGCTAAATCATCGACTACCGCGCGTCGCGAGCGACGCGGCTAAGCTTGCCGTTTCACTGGGCCTGCATCGCTTCTTGTTGCGCTTTCTGTTGGGCGAGCATGGCGGCTTTGCCGATTGCGCGGAGCACGCCCTCTTCGGCCTCGAAGCGGTACTTGAGTCCGTTCTCGATCAGCGTGCCGCTCGCGCGGACGTGGTCGCGGCCTTGGGCGTCTTGCTTGAGCATGTCGGCGATCGCTTGGACCGTCGCCTTGTCTTCTTCCTTGGCGTTGACAGCGGCGAATTCCATGATCTGGCCGAGCGATGCAGATAGTGCAAACGGCGGCACTTCCTTATTCGGCTCGGCCTTCGAGCCATCGATCGCCTTCTTGACGGCTTCGAGATTGTCCTGGCCGACGGCGACGTACACGGCCTCGCTACCGATGCCGATGGCGACGTCGACTTTCTCGCCGAGGAACTTGCGGGCCTCTGCTTCGTCTTCCGGCACGGGGACGGCGAGCGTGTGGAAATTGATGCCCTCATGCGTGGCGGCGTTCCATTGAACGCCGTTGAAGTCGGGTTCTTTCTCGGCGAGCGCGGCCAGTTTTTTCAGGCCGCTCTCGAACTTGGCGGGGTCCTTGATCTGCGCGCCGGCGACGAGCGTCAATTTGTCGGCGCCGAGGTTCAGGGCCGCGCCGCCATCCATTTGGCCCGATTCCATCGTGGCCTGAAAGGCGTCCATGAAGTCGGCGAGCGCCGCTTTGACGGCCGTGCGGGTTTCGTCATCCGGAATGTCTTCTTCGTCGTCGATCGCCTTCTCGGCCTGCTTCCGCATGGTGTCCATCGTGGCCCGCATCTGGTCGATGTTTTCCTTGATGGTTTCTGGATCGGCTTGGGTGGCGAAGGTCAACGTGGCAGCGGCATCGGGCTGGAAGAAGCCGGCGAAATTGGTCTTCGGAGTGCCGTAGCCCGCGATCTGCTTGGCCATCTTGCTGCCGGGCAGGAAACGGTAGGTGAAATCGAGGAAGGTCTTTTTATCGTTGGCGTCGATGGACCAGCCGGTGACGATTTCGTCCATCTCGTTGACCATCGATTCGAGCTGGGCGACCTGAGCCTCGGCGAGCTTGCGGCGGCTTTCGTATTGCTCGTCGCTCTCGTCGTCTTTCTTCTTGAGGCCGTCTTCCATGCCCGACTTCAGGGCCTGGACCGCCATCTGGCGATATTGCTCGGGAACGTTTTGCACCGCGACGCGGGCGCCGAGATCGTAGTCGGCGACGATTTTGTTCAGTTCGGCGGCGGGATCGGCGGGCAGGCTGGCGAGGGCCGCTTCGGTCTGGCCGATGTAGGCCCAACCGCCCGTTTCCTTCAAGTGGATAGTCTGGCCGCCAGGTAGTGCGATCTGCTTGGCGCCGTCGGCGCCGTTTTGGATTTGTGCCCCAAAGCCTTGGACGATGGCGAGGACCTTGCTGATGTCGGTGACGGCGATGCAGCCGACCGGCAAAAACTGCTGGCCGTCGGTCTGCAGGATCACGCCCCAGGGCTTCGATTGGTCGACGCCGTCGAGTCCTTTGCCCTGGGTGAACATGGCGATCATGCCCTGGAGCATTTGGCCGAGCTCGGGGCGGTCGGCGAGTGAACCGATGAAGTTGACGTCGCCGATCAAGTTGTTGTAGCTGGTGGCGCCGACGACGGCGACGGTTTTGATCTCGCCAGGTGCGGCGGATGGCGTGGTGGCGGGTGCTTCTTCGAGCGTGGCTTGAGCAAACAGCGAATGGCTCGAGAAACAGGTGGCGACCGCGACCAGAGCGGCAAGCAGCAGCGAACGGCAGCGAGCGGGATAAAGGTTCACGAGTAGTTCTCCGAATTGCTGGTGAATCGCAGCGCTCGCTCAGGTGAGAGCAAGCGTGAAATAGTTTGCGAGGCGGTCCGCGACGGACGTAATAGTATACCGCCCCTGGGGCGAAAGGACTGTAGGAAGGACAAATTGCCCGTTTTCCATTCGTGCGCCAATCGGCTTTCTTGGAAATCGGCGCGAAAAAACGGACGAAATCTGTCGCAGACGCGGCGAATTTAGAGCACGTCGCAAGCGACGCGGCTAAAGTGGCACGCAATACTTGCGTGCGCTAGCGTTCGCGGAACACGATTCGACCCTTGGTGAGGTCGTAGGGAGAGAGTTCCACTCGGACGCGGTCGCCTGGCACGATGCGGATGAAATGCTTCCGCATCCGGCCGGCGACGTGTGCCATCACGAGGTGGCCGCCTTCAATCTCCACGCGGAATCGCGTGTTGGCGAGGGCTTGGGTGACCGTGCCCTCGACTTCCAACGCTTCTTCTTTCTGTTTATCCATACGCTACTCGACGGGATGTCCGCGGTGTGTGTCGGCGGCGGCCGGGATTGCGCCTTGCCGGGTCTCGCTGGAAGACCATCGCCTGGAAGACCGGCACCCGGGAAACCGCCACAATCCTCTAATCCTAGCATTTTGCCGTGGTGTCGGTCCAGTACGTTGGCTGCAAACGCTAGCCTCGTTACGCAGCTAGGAGCGATGGTTGCGGACGGCGGGTGGCTGGGTAAAGAGCGTGTGATTGTAGCAATTAGGGCATTTATTCGGTCGATTAGGGGAAGTGCGCGTCCATTTTGCGTTGTTGCGGAAGCCAGCCCCTTCAAGGCCATTCTCGTGTCTTTGCGGGATACATTGCGGTACTATTAAGGACAGACGCTGGCGAGGGTTTGGCAGGCCTCGGTAGTTCCGGCCGATGTTCGCGCCGCGCCCCCAGGGTCGGCAGCGATCGCAGTACGCGCATGATCCTCCACAGGCCGGCGGTGCAAACCGCCGTTTTTCGACGTGAGCTCCGCCGAATATCCTCGCACCGCTAGCTCGGGACGTGCCTCCGAGTCGACCGCCTCGGTCGACGCGGCGGAAGTCGAACGCGCGAAGCGGGAGATCCAGGGCCTGGTGCAGGAAATTGCCGAGCTCTCGCGGACCGAGGTCGACCAGGCCGAGTTCTACAACGCGCTGTTGAACAAAGTGGTGGCGGCGCTGGCCGCGCCCGGCGGAGCGGTGTGGACGCTCGCCGACACGGGTGGGTTGCAGCTCACCTATCAAATCAATTTGCGCGACACGGGGCTGATCGAGAATCCGATCGGTCAGTCGCAGCACGGTCGGCTGTTGCGGGAGGTGCTGCAGGGGACCGACGGGGCGCTCGTGAGCCCACACTCTGGCTCGGGCGACGCGGCGGAAAACGACCCCGAGGCGGCGGCGAATCCGACGGACTTTCTGCTCGTGCTCGCGCCGGTCTACAACGATCAAGGCCCGCAGGGCGTGGTCGAAATTTTTCAGCGCGCCGGTGCGCGAATGGCCACGCAGCGCGGCTATTTGCGGTTCCTGTTGCAGATTTGCGAGTTCGCGGGCGACTACCTCAAGGGCCGCCGGCTGCGGCATCTGGCCGACAAGCAGTCGCTCTGGGAGCAGCTCGAAACTTTCACGCGGACCGCGCACGAGAAGCTCGACGTCCGTGAGACGGCCTATACGATCGCCAACGAAGGTCGGCGGCTGATCGGCTGCGACCGCGTGAGCGTCGCCATTCGACACGGCGGAAAGTGCCGGATCGAGGCGGTCAGCGGGCAAGACACGTTCGACAAACGGTCGAATGTGACGGTGCTCCTGGGCAAGTTGGCGACGGCGGTGGCCAAGACCGGCGAGGACTGCTGGTACACGGGCGACGCGGCGAACCTCGCGCCGCAAGTGGAAGAGGCGCTCGATGCGTATGTCGACGAGTCGCACACCAAGTCGCTGGCGATCTTGCCGCTCATCGAGCCGGGCGGCGAAGTCGAACTCGCACCGGATGAAGTGGCCGGGCGGCTGCCGCGAGTGATCGGGGCGATCATCGTCGAGCAGATGGTCGACACGCGGTCGCCGGAAGGATTCAAGCAGCGGGTGGACGTGGTCCGCACCCACAGCGCGAGTGCGCTCACCAACGCGCTGGAGTACGAAGGATTGTTCCTGATGCCGGTCTGGCGGGCGATTGGCAAGACGACTCGCTGGCTGTTCGGGCCGGCGCTACCCAAGACGGTGGCGATCACGTCGATCGCCGCGGTGTTGCTCGCGGCGGCGTGCCTGGTGCCGACGGATTTCACGCTCGAAGGCAACGGCAACTTGCGGCCGGTGGCGCGGCGGAACGTGTTTGCGATGCTCGACGGCGAGGTGCGTGAGATTCTGGTCGAGGATGATTCGCCGGTGAAGAAGGGCCAATTGCTGGTGGTGGAAGATAGCCGCGTGCTGGAAAAGGAGCTGGTGACGACGCTTGGCGAATTGGCGCGAACCGAAGAGGAGTACAACTCCACGAAGAGCCAGTCGATCGACGACGACGAAGAAGTCTCGCAGGCCGACCGCGATAATCAAGTTGCCCGGCTCTCTCAATTGGAAACGAGTATTTTCAGTCTGCGGAAGCAAAGAGAGCTGCTCCTTAAACAGCAAGAGACGTTGAAGATCACGAGCCCGATCGACGGGCAGGTCGTCGAGTGGCGATTGAACGAAACGCTGCTTGGGCGGCCGGTGACCAAGGGCCAAGTGCTGATGGAGGTCGCCGATCCGAAGGGCGATTGGGAACTCGAGGTGCGAATGCCCGAATCGCGGATGGGCTACATCTCCGAGGCCTGGAAGGAATCGGGCGGCAAGCTGCCGGTCGAGTTCATTCTGGCGACCCATCCGGCCAACAAGCTCACAGGCCAGGTCGTCGACATCGAACCCAGTGCCGAGGTCCGCGGCGACGAAGGCAATACGGTGCTGGTGCGAGTCGGCTTCGATCAGAAAATGCTCCGCGACACGTTTTCCGAGCCGAAGATCGGCGCGGGCGTGACGGCGAAGATCCATTGCGGGCGGCGCTCGTTCGCGTTTGTCTGGCTGCACGATTTGGTGGACTTCGTGCGTGCGAAGATTCTATTTCGTCTGTAAAGGGTCGATGCCATGATGCGATGCACACTCGTCTCGAACGCGGCGCTGGCGGTTGCGATGCTCGTCGGCGCACCGGTATTGCGGCCGGCCGCGGCGGCGGACCCGGTCCTCGAAGGCTGCAAGGTGCAGCTCGAGGAGGACATCAAGCTGCCCTCGCCGGAGGCGGGTGTGTTGGTGCAACTCAGCGTGAAGGAAGGCTCGCAGGTCCGCCGGGGCGAGGTGCTGGCGAAGATCTACGACGAGGAAGTGCAGATTCAAAAGAAAGCGGCCGAGTACGCCTTGGGCGCGGCGTACAAGGCGGCGACGGATGACGTGCAGATTCGCTACGCCGACAAATCGGCCGCCGTGGCCGAAAAAAACTACGAAGTGATGATCGAGTCGAATCGATCGGTCGCCAAGGCGGTGGCCGAGATCGAAGTCCGCAAGGCCAAGCTCGAATGGGATGCTTCGGTGCTGTCGGCCGAGAAGGCGCTGCACGACCAGGCGCTGGCGAAGTTCGAATACCACCAGAAAAAGGCCGAGCGCGACGCGACCCAACTGGCGATCGGGCGCCGCACGATTCTGGCGCCGTTCGACGGCGAGGTGGTGACGATCTTTCGCCATCAGGACGAGTGGGTCAGCCCGGGCGACGCGATCCTGCGGCTGGTGCGGCTCGACACGATGCTGGTCGAGGGACTCGTCGACGAGTCGGTGTACGATCCGCACGAAGTGAATGGCTGCGACGTCACGGTGGAAGTCGAAATGGCTCGCGGGCGGAAAGAACAAATGACCGGCCGGATTACTTACGTCAGCTCGTTGGCGCGAGGCGACGGCCGCTACATCGTTCGCGCCGAAGTCGACAACCGCCTGGAGCACGGCCGCTGGCTGTTACGCGACGGCATGACGGCCACGATGACGATCCGTCTCAACACGGCGGGAGCAACTGAGATGGACGTAAGCCGGACACCGTAAGAGAGTTGAGGGATGAGGGTTGAGAGTCGAGGGTCGAGGGTCGTAAGGGGGAGCGAAGACGCATCGACCCGTTTTCTTACCCTCAACTCTCAACACTAAACCCTCGACTATTCCATGGCCACGCTTGCCGACAGTTTGGTTTCCAGTTCCTCGCGGAAGTTACCGATCCGCATGCGGCCCGATCTCCGTGCGCGGCAGCATCGCTACCAGGGGCGAATCTATTGGGTGGTGAAAGATCCGGTCGGTTTGCAGTACTTCCGCTTCGAGGAGGAGGAGTTTGCGATCTTGCAAATGCTCGACGGCGAATCGAGCCTCGACGAGGTGGCCGAGCGGTTCGAGCGCGATTTCCCGCCGCAGACGATCCGCATCGAGGAGTTGCAGCAGTTCATCGGCATGCTCCACAAGAGCAACCTGGTGATCACCGACGCGGTGGGGCAGGGCTCGCAGCTCAAGAAGCGACGCGACCAACGGAAGAGCAAAGAACGCTGGTCAACGCTCACGAACATCCTCTCGATTCGCTTTAAAGGGATCGATCCGGAGCGGATCCTGACCTTCCTGCTGCGGTACGTGGACTGGTTTTTCAGCGTGCAGGCGATGATTTGCTGCCTGCTCTTGGCGCTGTCGGCGCTGACGCTGGTGTTGGTGCAGTTCGACGTGTTCCGGTCGCGGCTGCCGGACTTCCACTCGTTTTTCGACGCGCAGAATTGGCTCTGGTTGGGGATCACGCTCGCCGTGACCAAGGTGCTCCACGAGTTCGGCCACGGGCTTTCCTGCAAACACTTCGGCGGCGAATGCCACGAGATGGGCGTGATGATGCTGGTGTTGACGCCGTGTCTGTATTGCAACGTGTCCGATTCGTGGATGCTGCCCAACCGCTGGCATCGAGCGGCGATCGGCGCGGCGGGGATGTACGTCGAGCTTGTGCTGGCGTCGATTTGCACTTTCATCTGGTGGTTCACCGAGCCGGGGCCGCTCAATTACATCTGCCTCAACGTGATGTTCATTTCGTCGGTGAGCACGATCATGTTCAACGCGAATCCGCTGTTGCGTTACGATGGCTACTATATCCTGAGCGACGTCCTCGAGATTCCGAACCTGCGGCAGAAGGCGAGCACGATTCTCAACCGCAAGCTGGGCAAGTGGTGCCTGGGTCTCGAGGAGCCGGAGGACCCGTTCCTGCCGAAGCGGCACCAGCTGCTGTTTGCGTTTTACACGGTGGCGTCGGCCGTTTATCGCTGGGTCGTCACCTTGTCGATTTTGTATTTCCTCAACAAAGTGTTTGAGCCGTACGGCCTGAAGGTGCTTGGGCAGCTGATCGCGCTGGGCGCGATCTACGGCCTGGTGGTGCAGCCGTTTGTGAATCTCTACAAGTTTTTCAAGATTCCGGGGAGGCTGGGCAAAGTGATCCGCTGGCGGATGTATACGACGATCGCGGTGCTCGCGGCGGCGGTGGCGGGTGTTTTGTTCATCCCGTTGCCATCGCACATTTATTGCGGCCTCGAGGTCCAGCCGCGGAACGCGGCGTCGGTCTACGTCGAGCAGCCGGGCATTTTGGAAGCGGTGCACGTCCAGCCGGGCGACCGCGTCGAGCCAGGCCAGTTGCTCGCGGAGCTGAGCGATCTGGCGCTCGAGGTGGCAATCGCCGAACGGACCGGGCAGCGCGACGCGTACCGAGCGCGACTCGATTCGCTCCGCAGTTTGAGCTACGAACAAGGCGACAGCGCCGGCCAGATTGCCGAAGCGCGGGCAGGCTTGAAGGCGGCGGAAGAACAATTGGCCGAGAGCGAGCGGGACCGGGCGAAGTTGCGACTGGTGGCGGCGAGAACCGGCACCGTGCTGCCGCCGACGCTCGTGCCCAAGCAGACGGCCGACGGGCAGTTGCCGACCTGGTCGGGCTCGCCCTTGAAGCCCGAGAACCTCGGCGCGACGTTGATGACCGGCACCAAGTTCTGCGAGATCGGCGATCCGCGCTGGCTCGAAGCCCGGCTGGTGGTCGACCAGGGCGACGTCGAGCTGATTGTGCCGGGGCAGCAGGTGGAGATCATGCTCCAGCAGTCGACCGACTTCGTCTACGTGAGCGAGATCGAAAAGGTCGCCAAGAAGGATTTGAAGTCGAGCCCGGTGCATCTGTCGAGCCTGCACGGCGGCGAGTTGCCGACGAAGATGGACGAAGGGGGCGTGGCGCGTCCGATCGGGCTGGTGTTCGAAGTGACCGTGCCGCTGCCGGAAGACAAGCACGACCTGATGCGGATCGGCCTGGTGGGCCGCGCGAAGATCACGACCGCCCCGCGAACGCTCGGCAGCCGGCTGTGGCGGTACTTGTCGCGGACGTTTAATTTTGAGTTGTGAGACTTCCGCTAGCGCTGCCAGCATCATTGTGTGGCGGCTCGATCTAGGCTCGCTGTGCCAATCCGCCTAGAATCCGCGGCATGAAGGCTAAACGTTTGCCAGAGCGGGGTCGCGCTGCGCGCGATGCGGATGACGACGATGAGGACGA
>JANNTD010000549.1:0-16081 GCA_031403315.1 Planctomycetota bacterium | reverse complement strand
TCTCTTGGGCTGCCTCAAGTTGCTCGGGGCGAACGCCGACTACTACGTGCCCAATCGCATTGATGAGGGGTATGGTCTCAATCACGAGGCTATCCGTGCGCTCGCGCTCGAAGGGGCGCAGGTGGTGGTGACGGTCGATTGTGGCATTGCCAGCGCCGCCGAAGCGGAGACGGCGGCCGAGTGTGGGCTCACGCTCATTATCACCGATCATCACCAGCCTAGTGTAGGCGACTCACTCCGTGAGTCGCAGTTGCCGCACGCGGAGCGAGCGGCCAACACTTTTCCGCCGGCGGCGGCGATCGTGCATCCGGGATTGCCGGGCAGTACCTATCCGTTTGCAGGATTGTGCGGTGCTGCGGTCGCGCTGAAGCTGGCATGGGCGCTGTGTCAGCGGGCGAGCGAGGCGAAGCGCGTCAGCGAGTCGATGCGGAATTATCTCATGCGGTCGGTGGGGCTCGCGGCGGTGGGGACGGTGGCCGACGTCGTGCCGCTGGTGGATGAGAACCGCGTGCTCGTGCGGCACGGGCTGAATTGTCTGCGGCATTGGACGGTGCCCGGGCTGCAGGCGCTCGAACATGTGACCGGCCTCGACAAGAAGCCGGCGCTCTCGTGCGAAGACATCGGCTTCACGATCGCCCCGCGGCTCAACGCGGCCGGCCGGCTGGGGCAGTCGCAACTGGCAATCGAACTCTTGACGACTGAATCGCCTCAGCGGGCGATGCAACTCGCCGAATTCGTCCACCAATTGAATGACCAGCGGCAAACGCTGGAACGCAGCGTGCTGAAGGCGGCGAACAAGCAGTTGGGCGAGGACACCGAACGAAAGGGCCGCCCGGCGATCGTGCTGGCCGACCGCGACTGGCATCCGGGCGTGATCGGCATCGTGGCGGGGCGGCTCGCGGAGAAGCACCACTGCCCCGTCGTTTTGATTGCACTCGATCCCTTGGGCGTGAAGCCGGGCGTGGGCTCCGGACGCAGCGTGTCGGGCTTCAACCTACACGAGGCGCTCGCGGCCTGCGGCGAGCATCTGGCGTCGCACGGCGGGCATCAAGCGGCGGCTGGCCTCACGATCGATGAAAAGAACGTCGACGCCTTTCGCATCGATTTTTGTGCGTACACCGAGCAGGCGATTTCGGAAGAGGATCGCGTGGCCGAATTGTTCGTCGACGCGGAATCGCCGTTCGCGGCGCTCACGCAACAGACAGTGAAGCAAATCGAAAGCCTGGCTCCTTTTGGCAACGGCAACAAGCGGCCGGTGCTCTGCACGACGGGCGTGCGGCTGGCCGAGCCGCCGCGCCGCATCGGCACCAACGGCCAACACCTTTCGCTGCGGTTCGAGCAGCACGGCGTGACGATCCGGGCGGTCGCGTTCGGCGGCGGCGATTGGGAGCAGGAGCTCGTGGCCGTCGACGGCCTGCTGGCGGTCGCCTTCCAGCCGGTGATCAACCATTTCCGCGGCCGGCATACCGTCGAAATGCACTTGTCCGACTGGCGGCCGCAGAACGGTTCTTGACCTAGGACACGAACTTGGGCGAATGCTACAATTGAAGCAATGGTCGATGTCCCACAACAAGATTGGCAATTCTACGAAGCCCGGACGCGAGTTGAAGACGCCGAATGGCTGCGGGAGTTGTCTACCCAGGATCGCTTTGCGCTCTATGAAGGTCTGATGGACGTAATCGGGGGCGCGCGTCACGTTCACGGCGATTGGGAACGCCTCGATCGCTGGCAATGGGACCAGAAGGTTGCGACTCGCAAGAAGTTGTTTGGCGCCTACTGTAAGCTGGATCAGCTCCAACGTGAACGAACCGCTGCGAACAACCCTGGCTGACGCGGTGAGTTTTCTCGACGCCCAGCGCGTGCCTTATGCATTGATTGGCGGCCTGGCTGCGTCACTGCGCGGGCGACCGAGAGCGACTGTTGACGTCGACATGGTGATCTCGGCCGATCTGGACCGGGCACTCGAACTCGTCGGAGTTCTTGAGCAGACGAATTTCCGGCCACTCTTCTCGGACACGGCGGAAATAGTCCAAAAGTCCTTTCTGCTCCCGCTTCGACACCGTACAACGAATGTCAAGGTAGATCTGGCGATTGGGCTTTCAGGTTTCGAGCATCAGGCAGTAGCCCGTGCCGAACGCCTGGAACTGGCGGGATCGACGATTTTCGTGGCGACAGCTGAAGACTTGATTCTGATGAAGGTCCTCGCTGGCAGACCACAGGACGAACAAGACCTGGTCGGAATCGTGATTGCACAGGGCGATCACCTCGACTGGGATTATTGCATCCACCTCGCAGCCGAACTCGGCGAGGCCGTTGGACAAGATTTGTTGGGTCGCGTTTGCGCGCTGCGCAACAACCAAGGTTTTACTTCATAATTTGCGGAGCGTTTCAATGCGGATTGCCTTGCTGACGTTGTTCCTTGCCTGCATGTCCTCGGAAACACTAGCCCAGCCGCCGGCGACGCCAGTCCGGCCGGTGACCGACACGTACCACGGCGTGACAGTCGTCGATCCGTATCGTTGGTTGGAAAAGGATCAAGATCCGGAAGTGAAGGCCTGGAGCGATGCTGAGAACGCCTATGCTCGCTCGTTCCTCGATCGGCTGCCAAATGTGGCGGCGATTCGCGAGCGGGTCACCGCGATCATGTCGGCCAAGTCGCCGAGCTATGGCGGAGTGACGTTTCGCGGTGGGCGGTACTTTGCGGTCAAGACCGAGCCGCCGAAGCAGCAGCCGATGCTGATCGTGCTCGATTCGCTCGACGACCTTGCGAGCGAGCGGGTGGTGCTCGATCCAAACGTCCTCGACCCGACGGGCGCGACCTCGATGGATTGGTACATGGCGTCGCCGGATGGGAAGCTCGTTGCCGTGTCGCTTTCGGTCGGCGGCTCGGAGGCGGGTGACGTGCACATCTATTCAACCGAGACCGGACGCGAAGTCTTTGAAGTCGTGCCGTACGTGAATTCCGGCACGGCGGGCGGCGACGTGGCGTGGACACCCGATAGTCGCGGGTTCTACTACACGCGGCATCCCTGGCCCGACGAACGACCGGCCCAGGACCGCGGCTTCTACCAGCAAGTCTATTACCACGAGCTGGGCACGAGCCCGAAAGTCGACCGCTATGAAATGGGCAAGGATCTGCCGCGGATCGCCGAGATTCAGCTTGAGTTGGACGAAGTGACCGGCCGTGTGTTGGCCACGGTGCAGAATGGCGACGGCGGCGAGTTCGCACTTTTCTTGCGCGATCCGACAAGCGGAAGCTGGCGGCAGTTTGCCCAGTACAGCGACCGCATCGTGCAGGCGTTCTTCGGACATCATGACGACATGTTCCTAGTGTCGCGGCGCGACGCACCCCGCGGCAAGATCGAGCACAGCGCGATCGCCGATCTTGGTAAGAAACCGGCCAAGGTGGTCGTTCCGGAAGGCCAGGACGCGATTGAAACCAGTTTCTTCGGCCTGCCGACGATCGTGGCGACGCCGGACCGGCTGTACGTGGTCTATCAACTCGGCGGCCCATCGGAGATTCGCGCGTTCGATCACCAAGGGAAATCGGTACCCGGTCCTGACGAAACACCGGTCGCAGCTTTCTACGAGCTCGAACCTTTGACGGGCAACGACCTGCTCTACGGCAGCGTGTCGTACGTAAAGCCGGAAGGGCGTTACGTGTTTCACGCCGAGAGCGGCGAGACGATCGAGACGGCGCTGGCGAGCACGTCGCCGGTTAATCTCGACGACATGGAGGTGACGCGGGAGTTTGCCACGTCGAAGGATGGCACGAAGGTGCCGGTGAACATCATCTACCGCAAGGGGACGCAACTCGATGGCAAGAATCCCACGCTGGCGACCGGCTACGGCGGGTATGGTGTTTCGATCACGCCGGAGTTCGTGCCCAACCGGCGGATTCTGTTGGACTATGGATTCGTGATCGCCATCGCCAACATCCGCGGCGGCGGCGAATACGGCGAAGCCTGGCACCTGGAAGGCAACCTGACCCACAAGCAAAACGTGTTCGACGATTTCACGGCGGTCCTGGAACACCTGATCGCCCGGAAATACACATCGAGCCAGCACCTGGCGATCCTCGGCGGCAGCAACGGCGGGCTGTTGATGGGGGCGACGTTCGTCCAACATCCCAATCTGATGAAGGCGGTGGTGTCGTTCGTCGGCATCTACGACGTGCTGCGGACGGAGCTTTCGCCCAACGGCGAGTTCAACATCACCGAGTTTGGCACGGTGAAGGACCCGGCCCAATTCCGGGCGATGTTTGCCTATTCGCCCTACGAGCACGTCGAAAAGGGCGTCGGCTACCCGGCGGTGTTGATGCTCACCGGGGCGAACGACCCGCGTGTGGAGCCGATGCAATCGCGGAAAATGGTCGCCCGACTGCAGGCGTCAACGGCCTCGCAGGCCCCGATCCTGCTGCGGACGAGCGACACTTCGGGCCACGGCATCGGCACGCCGCTAGCCGAGCTGATCGGCCAGACGGTCGACGTTTACGCGTTTATCTTCGATCAATTGGGCATCGATTTCCAATCGCCCCAGCACCCCTGATGGGCTCCCGAAGCGGGATTTCCGCCTTCCGGCCAGTTTTTGTTGCGCCGCCCCAACCGCGGCGAACGAGCGGCCAAAAGTTATGAGGGTAGTACTTCGCACTGCCGAACGGGCCGTGTTAGATTAGAGGCGTCGGCGGCCAAATCGCGCCGCGGCCGCCTGCCGTGACGAGCACGATCTGGGATTTTCGCTTCGAGAACAAGGGACGTTGAGGAGTCTATGTCAATGCACTTTAAGCGCTGCGGTGCGGCCAACTGCGCCGCGCGTCTTGTCCCGTGGTTGATCGTGCTGTTGCTGTCGACAAACGTCTTGGCAAACGTGAAGATGCCCGCGCTATTCAGCGATCACGCGGTGCTGCAGCGCGACAAAAAAATACCGGTTTGGGGCTGGGCCGAGCCGGGCGAAAAGGTCAAGGTCACGATTCCCAATCAGGTGCATACGGCAGTGACCGACGCCGACGGACGGTGGCAAGTGATGCTCGATCCGCTCGCCGCCGGTGGAGCGTTCACAATGATCGTCGAGGGCAAGAATCGACTCGAGGTCAAAGATATTCAGGCGGGCGACGTTTGGCTCTGCTCCGGCCAGTCGAACATGGAATGGAGCGTGGCGGACACGCGCGATGGCGACGTGGAGATTCCGGCGGCCAACTTTCCCAACCTGCGGCTGATCACGGTTGCCACGGCAGGCAGCCAAACGCCGCTGAAGGATTTTACGGGCCATTGGGAGCTTTGCACGTCGAAGACGATTCCGCAATTTTCTGCGGTGGGCTATTTCTTTGGCCGCGACATGCTTCAGAACGTGAAGGTGCCGATCGGACTGATCGACAATTCGTGGGGCGGTTCGGCGTGCGAGGCTTGGATTCGCCGCGACTTGATGGCAGGCAAGCCGCTCTACGACCCGCTGCTCGCCGAGTGGGACAAGAAGGTGGCCAGTTTGGATGAGAAGCAGGCCCGCGCGAACTTTGACAAGAAGTTGGCCGAGTGGGAACAAAAGGCTGCGGCCGCTCGTCGGGGCGGAGCACCCGAGCCGCCGGGCAAGCCGTGGTGGAACAGTCCGTTGACGGGTCAGTTGCGGCCGGCCAACCTGTATCACGGTCGACTCAAGCCGATCATGCCGTACGCGATTCGCGGCGTCATCTGGTATCAAGGCGAGACCAACGCCGGCCGGGCCTACCAGTACCGCGAGATGTTCCCGCTGATGATCAAGAACTGGCGCGACGATTGGGGGCAGGGCGACTTCCCATTTTATTGGGCGCAGTTGGCGGACTTCATGCCCGAGCAGAATCAGCCGGGCGACAGCGCTTGGGCCGAGCTGCGCGAAGCGCAGACGATGACGCTCGAGAAAGCGCCGAACACCGGCCAGGCAGTGATCATCGACTTGGGCGAGGCGAACGACATCCATCCGAGAAACAAGCAGGCCGTGGGCCGTCGGTTGGCGCGATTAGCGCTGGCCAAGACCTTCGGCCGCAAGATCGCCAACGACAGCCCGCGCTACAAATCGATGTACAAGCAGGGCCACACGATCTTGATCCGCCTCGACCATGTCAGCGGCCGGTTGCGGACCGTCGACGACAAGCCGGTGGCAGGATTTGCGATCGCGGGTTCCGATCGAAAATGGGTCTGGGCAGATGCCAAAATTGTCGGCGATGGAGAAATCGAGGTCCACAGCGACGCAGTCCGCGATCCGTTCGCGGTCCGCTACGCCTGGGCAGACAACCCGGTGTGCAATCTCATCGACACGGCCGGTCTGCCCGTGACGCCGTTCCGCACCGACCAGTGGCCGGGGGTGACGGCCGACGCAAAATGATTCGACGCGAAGTGATCGGGAATTACCCGTCGCGGGCCGGGTCGAAGACGGCGGCGTCGTAGGCTGAGTAGATGCTTACAATCCACCAAAGCCATACCCAAATTAGCAATGCAGCCAGCACGAATTGGATCGCGGCGGCCAACAGACGCCCTTGCACGAGCTGCCCCAGGCCGGGGATGAAAAAACTGCAGATCGCCGCGAGCACGTTGCCGCCGGAACCTTGTGCTGCCATGGTGCGTCCTTTGAGGGGATGGGCCGCTGATCGAGTCGGCAAGCTTTCGAGCCGACAATGCCCCAGATTCTAGCAAGGCGGCCACAGCGACAGAAGTCGGCTTTCGCGTCGCGTTCGGCTGAGAATCGCGGAATTCGGCTGCGATCGCCGCGTGCCGCGTGGACGCTTCGCCCGCCGGTGGATAGGCTCAAGGTAGGCAGGGCGTTCGGCACATGTGCGAACCACCGCCGAAGGGCCAGCATGATCGACATCCACGAGCTCAGCAAAAGTTTCGACAGCGGCGGACGCGCGATCCTGGCCGTCGATCACTTGTCGTTTTCGGTGCGGCCGGGTGAAGTCTACGGCCTCTTGGGCCCCAACGGTGCGGGCAAGACCACGACGATCCGCATGATCATCGGCCTGTTGGAACCGGACGAAGGCTATGCCGAGGTCGCCGGCTTTCGGACCAGCGAAGCGCCCGATGAAGTCAAGGCCCGGATCGGTCTCGTGTCGGCGGGCGACGGCGTTTACCCCTGGCTCACGGTGCGTGAGATGCTGCTGTTCTTCGCCGATCTGTATGGCGTCGCCCCGCGACAGGCCAAGGAGAATTTGCGGGCGCTCAGCCAGCTGTTGGATCTTTCGAAACTGCTCGAGCGACGTTGTGTGACGCTCAGCACCGGCCAGCGACAGCGTGTGACGCTTGCCCGGGCGCTGATCCATTCGCCGCCCGCGATGCTGCTCGACGAGCCGACGCGGGGCATGGACGTGCTGGGGAGCCAGGTGGTCGTCGACTACATCGGCCGGCTGCGGAATCAAGGAATTGCCGTGATCGTCACCACGCACCGTCTCGACGAGGCGGAGCGGCTCTGCGATCGCTTCGGTCTGATGCACGAAGGACGACTGCTGCACGAAGGCACGCTCGGCGAATTGCGAGGCACCACCGGCTGTCAGAGCCTGGTCGACATGTTCCGACAACTGCTCCAGCCGACTCTTTCCGCCAATCTCTAGAGTTGCCCGCGCCATGATCGACACTCCGCCGCAACCGCCCAACGGTGACGCCATCTCCCATCGCGGCGCGGCTGCGCCCGCCTGGAACAATCGGCGGGAGATCGTCGGCCGACTCACGCGATTGGCGCTCAAGGAATTGCGAGAAACGCTCCGCGATCGACGCACGATCATCACGCTGGTGGTGATGCCGCTGGTGCTCTACCCAATTCTCGCGCTCGTGTTTCAGCGGTTTTTGCTCACGTCGCTCACGAGCCAGGGGACGGCCGAATATGTGATTGGCGTCGATTCAATGCGTTCGAAGATGCAGCTGGAAGAGCAGCTCGCGCGGGGCGAGGCTGCTTTGGCGGCGGACAGCGGTGGCGAAATGGAGAGCCCGAAAATCATCTGGGGCGAACTGCCGAGTCCCGAGGCCGCGGAGCGCGCGGTGGTCGATGCGATGGTGCACCTGGCCGTCATCCCGAAAAACGGCAAGTCGAGTGACGCTGGCGGCGATGACGACGACGATGTTGACGGCGATGGTTTGGAACGGCCGCTCACCTGGGAGCTGTATTACCGCGCCGGCTCGCCGACCAGCGAGGCGGCGCTGCGACACGTCGAAATGCGATTGCAGGCGTACAGCGAGTCGCAGCTCGACGAACAGCTAAAGACACTCGGCATCGCGGCCGATCTGCCCGCTTCGAGTGAACGGCACGCGATTGATTTCAGCGGTGCCCCGGTGTTTTCGCTGGCGGCGTTGATTCCGCTGATTCTGGTGCTGATGACCGTGACCGGGGCCGTGTACCCGGCGATTGACCTCACGGCCGGTGAGCGCGAGCGTGGCACGCTCGAGATGTTGATCGCCGCGCCGGTGCCGCGCGTCGGTTTGTTGTTGGCGAAGTATGTCGCCGTGTTGGCGGTGGCGCTGTTGACGGCGCTGGTGAACCTGGCCGGCATGGCGATCACAGCGCACAGCACGGGGCTCAACGAGTCGCTGTTCGGCGGGGCCGGTTTGTCGCTGCCGGTCGTGATCAAAGTGCTGTTGCTGCTGGCGCTATTTGCGGCGTTTTTCTCGGCGGTGCTGTTGGCGATCACGAGTTGTGCGCGGAGTTTCAAGGAAGCCCAGGCGTACATCATTCCGCTGATGCTGTTGTGTCTGGCGACGGGCGTGATCTGCCTGATGCCGAGTCTGGAGTTGACCGGCCTGTTGGCGGTGGTGCCACTGGTGAACATCATTCTCCTGGCGCGCGATATCTTGGAAGGGAGCGTCGATCCGCTGTTGGCGTCGGTCGCAGTGTTGTCGACGGCGTTTTACGTGGTGGCGGCAATCGGCGTGGCCGCGCGGATCTTTGGCACGGACGCGATTCTGTACGGCAGCCAATCGACTTGGTCCGACATTTTCCGCCGGCCGACCGCGCCACAGCCGGCGCTCCCACCTTCGGCCGCCGCGTTTTCGCTGGCGATGATGTTTCCGGCGTACTTCGTGCTCTCGGCGACGCTAGCCCAGTCGCGCGAGATTTCGCTCGAGTGGCGGCTGTTCGTCGGAGCGTTCGTCACGATGTTGGTGTTCTGCGGAATTCCGGCGGCGATCGCGCTCGTGAATCGCGTGCGCATCAAGAGCGGCGTCGGCCTCGTGCGGCCGCAGACTACTTCGCTACTCGCCGCGGCCATGCTGGGCTTGGTGCTATGGCCGGCCGCACACGAGCTGTTCCTACTCAACGAGCGGATTGGCATTAGCGCGCTGCGGATCGATCAACTGGCGGAAGTCAAAGCGTTTCTGGAGCAGTTGCAGCACGTCTCGCTGGTGTGGATCCTGTTGGCGCTGGCGATTGTGCCGGGTGTGTGCGAGGAGTTTTTCTTCCGCGGCGTGCTCTTTGCCTCGCTGCGGACGGTGACCACGCCTTGGCGGACCATTCTCGCGACGGCGGTGCTGTTTGGACTGTTCCACGTCGTCGCCGGGACCGTGCTCGCTCCCGAACGGTTCTTGCCGAGCGCGTTCCTGGGGTTGGTGCTCGGCTGGGTCCGCCACCGAACGGCGAGCGTCTGGCCGTGCATGCTGCTGCACGCGGTCCACAATGGGCTGATCCTGTGCGTCGTTCATTGGCGCGACGATTTGGCCGCACGCGGATTTGGCTTCGAAGAAGCGGCTCATCTACCGACCTCTTGGTTGATGGTGGGCGGAATCGGTATCGTGGCGGCCGTCGCGCTGATGATCTTCGCCACCCAGCCGGACGAACGCGAGTTGTCGTCGCGGGCGGCGTCGGTTTAGCTACGTAAGAATTAGCTACGCAAAAAAGTTCTGGCCCGCCGCACCATGATCCAGCTCGACGAGGTGACGATTCGATCCGGCGAGTTTGTGCTTCGCGGCGTTTCACTGACGGTCGCCGAGGGCCAATATGGCGTGTTGATGGGCCGCACCGGCTGCGGCAAGACGACGCTACTCGAAGCGATCTGCGGTCTGCGGCCGGTTGATTCGGGGCGGATCATTTTGGGTGGCCGCGAGGTAACGCGGCTGCGGCCGGCGGAGCGCGGCATTGGCTACGTACCGCAGGACTCCGCACTTTTCGCCACGATGACTGTCCGCAATCAGTTGGCCTACGCACTTTCGCTGCGCCATTGGGAAGTCGGGCGAATCGCCGAGCGCGTCGCCGAGTTGGCGGCCCTGCTCGAGATCGGGCCGCTCGCGGACCGTTTTCCGCAGGGACTCAGCGGCGGCGAAACGCGGCGGGTCGCGCTCGGTCGGGCGCTCGCCTCCTATCCGAACACGCTACTCTTGGACGAGCCGCTCAGCGGGCTCGACGATGCGACCCGCGACAAGATGATCGAACTTTTGAAGCAGGTGCAGCAGTCGACCGGCGTGACTCTGCTGCACGTCACGCACAGCCAGGATGATGCGACTCGGTTGGCCGATTGCCGATTTACGCTAGAGGACGGCGCAATTCGCGCTAGTTGACCTCGAATCATTCACACAATCCGCCGCCAGCCAACTAGCCGCACGATCACCAGAACAAGCATTGCGACGGCGATCATGCAAACACTGACCGCTAGTGCGGCCGGAAGGTTGCCTTCTTCCAGCTTGAGAAAGATCGTGGTTGGCAGCACTTCGGTCCGCATGCTGATCGAGCCGGCGAAGATCAGCACGGGGCCGAACTCGCCGATGGCCCGGGCCCACGAGAGCGTCGCGGCGGCGACCATGCCGCGGCGCGCTTGCGGCAGCAGGACCGTCCAAAATACTTGGCCTCGGCTCGCGCCGAGCGTCATCGCCACTTGTTCCTGCCGCAGCGGGATTTGGTCGAACGTGGTCCGCATCGTGCGGGCGGCAAATGCACAGGCCACCGTAAATTGAGCGAGGATCACCGCGGGCACTTCGTAGACGATGTGGTCGCTGATCGCGGAGAGCGGCGGGTAGCTGAACAGGATCAACAGGCTCACGCCGACCACCAGCGGCGGCAACACCAGCGGAATGTCGATCACGGTGTCGATGACAGCGATCGCCGCATTGGTGAGCCGCGAGCGCAGGGGCCGACCTGCAGTTCCGCCGGCGTCGAGCTGCTCCAGGTGCCAGCGCGAGAGCAGATAGCCGAGCGGCACGGCGACCCACAACGCCAGGATGGCCGTGATCGTGCTGGAAATGATGCTGAGCCAGAACGAATAGCGAATCTCGCGGACGGCGAACGCTTCCCAGAGGGCTTGCGGCGTGGTGAAGACCACGTCGCCGGCAATTAGCAGCATCACCAACAGCACATACGATCCACCCAAGGCAATCATGCCGGTGAGAAAGATGGCGTCTGACTTGGGGCGGAAGGCGTTGGCGTTCATGGCGGTCGGCGAGTGGATCAGGGAGCAGAGCCGTCTATCATTTCGTAGCCAAGCTTTTTGAAGACCGCGAGGCCTTTGTCGGGCGCGGCAAGAAAATCGGCAAAGCGTTTGGCGGCGGCTGCATCCTGGCTGCACGACAGCACACCGACCGCAACCACCGCGCGGCCGGCGGCGAATTCCGGAAGATCGACGATCGTCAAACTGAATTGCCGGGCTGTGGCATCCCAGACAAAACCGCAATCAACATTAACGCCTTGCTGAATCGCCTGGGCCACGCCCGTTACCGTCGGCAGAACGGCCTTTGCGCCTTGCTTGATCTCCGGCCAATCGCCCAGCGGTTCGAGCACTTGGCGAGTCACGAGCCCGGCGGCGGCTTCTTCGTTGGCCAAGGCGTAGCGAAGTTGGCCGTTTCGCAAGTCATCGAGCGTGATGTCGCCGCGGTTTAATTCTGCGTTCACCGCCAGCACGAGCCGAAATGCCGCCAGCCGCAAGACTTCGCGCACGGTGCCATCCGCGCGGCAGCGATCCATGTAGGGCGTTTCGGCGGCGGGGAGGAACAGGTCGCCTTTTTTCGAGAGCCGAATCTGCGTCTCGAGCGCGCCGCTGGGGCCGGTCTGCAAATCAATCGGCGTTCCCGTTTCCTGTTCGTAGTGGTCGGCGATCGTGCGAAGCGCCGGCTGAATGCTGACGGCGCAGTAGACCAAAAGGGGCGGTTTGTCAGCGGATTTCATGCCACTTTCTCCGAGCCAGGCCAGGACTCCTCCGAGCACCACGAGCGCAAGCACGCTGACGGCCGCGAGCGCGACGAGCGGGGACCGGCCGAATGTTTGGGGCGACCGCTGCATGGTAATCGATCACTTCGGACACTTCGGAGTTCAGCCGTCACACGGACAACCGTCGCACGGAGCCTGGCACAACCGGCTTGCCGCGCTCGGCGCTGGCGACCGCCGCGAAGCAGAGTGCCAGGCTGGCCAGGTTATTCCGCGCGCTGTTGAGCGGCTCGCGTTTCTCTTCGATCGCCGAGAGCAGTTCGGCCATCGTGCCGTGGAAGCCGTCTGGGAACCAAGAGCCGACGAGCTTGGGCCGGGCCACGCCGGCGGCCGTCGTCAACTCCACCTTCTGATGATCCTGATCGGGGCCGATGCTGGAGATCGCGCCAGTGCTGCCGGCGACGAACACACGATCGAGCCGCCCAGCGCGGGTATGGCCGTCGAAGACGAGCGACGCCTGGGCGGTGGGATACTCGATCGCCACTTGCGCCAGGAGCGGCGCGGTGATGTCCTGCGTCGTCGCGCGGACCTTTGAGGCGAAGACGCGCGTCGGCGCGACGCCGTTCATCAACGTCGTGATAAAGTCAAACCAGTGAATGGCGAAGTCGTAGAGAATCAGATGTGGCACGGATTCGAAGGCGGTGTCTTTGACCCAGCTGTGGTCCCAATGCACGTCGCAATGGGCGCCTTCGACGTCGCCGACGAGCCCGCTCCGCACCGCTTCGCGGACGTAGCTGAAGTGGGGCGCCCAGCGGGCGTTCTGATTCACCGCGAGCGTCACGCCCATTTTGTCGGCGAGGTCCGCCAGCCGCTTGCCGACGCCGAGATCGGTGACGAACGGCTTCTGGCTCAGCACGTGCTTGCCCGCCTTGAGTGCCGCTTCGATCAGCGGCGGCCGCACGGCGGTGTGCGTGGCGACGTCGACGACTTCCACATCGTCGCGGCGCAGAATATTCTGCGGGTCGTCCGTGACGTCGGCCTTGGGATAGAACTCGTCGCGCCGCTGCTTGGCGTTCTTGAGATTGACGTCGCAGAGCGCGACGACGCGATACTTGGCGGCGCGATACGCCCGCAAGTGCCAGGAGGTAATCCCCCCGCAGCCGATGAGTGCAATTCCCGGGCGATAGCTTTTCGGATCGCGCGGTCGATACGGAAGTTGCGGTGCAGCAACGACCGCTGGCGGCGATTTTCTCGCGGCTTTCGGCGATTTGCGCGACTTGCGTGGGGGCATGGGGTTCGTTGCGGTTGCAATAAACGAGTTATTCGATATACATAATGGTTTACCATTAGAGGCCCCGTGGCCGCCCATTCAACGTAAGAAAAGCCTAGCAAAACTCATGGCAAAAGATAGCGGTCAAAAGCAGGAGAAGCAGGAGAAGCGAATTCTGCTGGTGGATGATGATGCCGAGATCATCGAGTCGCTGCGGCTCGCACTCGAATCGCACGGCTACACGGTGCTCGTGGCGCGCGACGGCAACCAGGGCCTGGCGCTGACGGAGCGCGAGAATCCGGATCTCGTGATCCTCGACATGATGATGCCCAAGCGGAGCGGCTTCTTGGTCCTGGAAAAGATGCGGCGGACCCGCGAGACGCCCCTCCGCGTGATCATGATCACCGCCAACGAAGGCAGCCGGCACAAAGCCTATGCCGAGATGCTCGGCGTCGACGACTACATCCGCAAGCCCTTCCCGATGGACCGGCTGATCGAAAGCGTCAAGCGCCTGATTGGGTAGAGAAACCGCTCGGGTAGCTAAACCGCAAGCGGTGGATTTCGGTCGCAGCGCGATGGCGCAGGGGCCGGACGAAGTTTTGTCTCGCCGTTCCAGCTCCTTATCTCCTTGAAGGGGACTCGACGATGGGGAGGACGACCGGTTCGCCTGGTTCGCTGTTTACCGCTCTGGCCTTGCTCTTGGCTCTCGGTTGTGATGCAGCGAGTACTGCGTCGGCGCCTACGCCCGAGGCGCTGCTCCGCGGTGCGCTCGAGTATCTGGAAGGTCTCACGTCGGCCAAGGTCGATGCCGACGTCTCGATGCAAGTCAAGGCGATGGGGCAGAACCAGGCGATGAATAGCACCGCGTCGGTCCGCTTTCAGCGTCCCGACAAATTCGCGCTGGTCGCCGACGGCGGCATGTTGGGCCTGACCTTTATCACCGACGGCAAGCAGGTCGTCACCTACCTGCCGATGCTGAACCGCTACACGATCGCGGCAGCGGGCGACGATGCGCCGGCCAGCGGGTTGCCGGGTGAAGCGAAACTGGCCGAGTTTGCCAAGTCGTTCGACGCCGACAAGGCGTACGACCAGATCATGCATCAGGTCAAGAGTTCGCGGTACGTCGGCCGCGAGAAAATCGACGGCGTCGACTGCCACCGCTGCCGCTACGACTCGGAAATGGCGTCGATCGACGTTTGGTTCGAAGACGGGAAGCGCCCGCTCGTGCGGAAGATTGTTCCCGACCTGACTAAATTCTTCGCGCAGCAGGCGAATCAGAACGAAGCGATGAAAGACATGCAGATTCAGTGGGCGGTGACGCTCAAGGACTGGGACACGGATGCGCGGCTGACCGACGCCGATTTTGCGTTCACGCCGCCGGCCGGAGCAGAGAAAGTCGACACGCTGATGGGCGGTGGCGGCCGCGGCATGAGCCGGGGCCCACATCCGCTCGTTGGCCAGCCGGCACCGCCGTTTGAAGTTCCCGACCTCGAGGGGAACACGGTGTCGCTGGCGAGCTACTTGGGCAAGAACGTCGTAGTGCTCGACTTCTGGGCGACTTGGTGTGGGCCATGTGTCGCGGCTCTGCCGGAGATCAACGCGGTGGCGAATTCGTTCAAGGATCGGGGCGTCGTTTTCTATGCGGTGAATATCGGCGAAGAGAAACAAGCGGTCGTCGATTTTCTCAAGGAGCAGAAGCTGGACGTGCCGGTCGCGCTCGACCAAAAGAGCACCGTCGCGGGTTTGTATCGAGCGTCGGCAATTCCCCAGACGGTGCTGATCGGCAAGGATGGCAAGATTCAAGTGGTGCACGTCGGCTTCGGTGGGAACATGAAGGACCAGCTCACCGACGAGCTCGAGCAATTGCTGGAGGGCAAGGACCTCGCATCAGCAGCAGCCGCGGAGGCGGCCGAGGTCAAGGCGACGCAAACGGAGCAACTCGCTGCGGCCAACTCGTCGCCCGAGTTAAAGTTGGCGTGGACTCACGAGGGCGATTGGAACGGAGTTGCGGCGGACGCGAAGAGCGGATTGGCTTACGCGAGCTCGGCGTCTGGAAGCGTGATCGCTCTCGACGCTCAAGGTGAGCAGAAGAACGAGCACAAGCTGCCAGGTGCCGGGGCGAAGCTGCGGCTGGCGCAGCTCGCGGGCAATGCGCAGCCCGAGTTTCTGACGTTCGGCGTCTGGTCCGGCGGTTTGTCCGCGGATGCGAATGACGGCACGCGGCTCTGGGAGTATCCGCAAGGCAACGGCATCGACGACGTCTGGGCGGCCGACCTCGATCAAGACGGCAGCGACGAAGTCATCGTCGGATACAACGGCGGCACGGGGCTCCACGTGTTGAAGGGCGACGGCACACCACTGTGGAAAAATACAAATCTGGGAAATGTCTGGCACGTGTGCGCAGGAGATCTCGACGGCGATGGCCGGAACGAAGTGATTACGACCTCGGCGCAAGGGGTGTTGCACGTGTTTGCCGCAGACGGCAAGCATCTCAAAAATCTTTCGGTGCCGCTCTATGCCAACATGGTGCGCACGGCGGCGATTGACGGGGCGGGAAAGCCGGCGCTCGCGCTGGCTGCCGGATCGGGCGGACATGCCCCGAGTCGTGGCGCGGCCACCTCTGGCCCGTGGTTGTCGTCCCTGCTTGCGCAGTTCGCCACGCTGCCCGGAATCTTTTCATAGGTTGACGAAATTTTCAAAAAGCCTCATCCCAAACTTGTGGCTCTTTTCGGG
>JANNTD010000548.1:0-13278 GCA_031403315.1 Planctomycetota bacterium | reverse complement strand
CGTGCCAGCCCATGCCGTCGTTGAAACCGTGGACGCCGACCGGCTTGGCGAGCTCGAGCGCGTCGCCGTAGTATTCTTCGACCTTGTCCTTGAACCGCGAAATGCCCCAATCGTGAATGAGATACTTCATGCGGGCCACTTTGCGGTCGGCCCGATTGCCGAAATCGCGCTGCACTTTGACGATCGCAACCACCACGTCGACCACCTCGGCGGCACTCGTGTAGCAGAGCGGAATCGCGACCGCCGGGAATGTCTTCTTGGCGCTCGGCGTGACGCCGAACCCGCCGCCCACCAGCACGTTGTAACCGACGACGTTCCAATCATCGCAAATCGCCAACAGGCCGACGTCGTTCGAATAGATGTCGGCGCTGTTGTCGCCGGGTAGTGCGATCGCGATCTTGAATTTTCGCGGCAGATAGGTCGGCCCATAAATCGGTTCGACCGGATCAGTGCCGCCGTTCGTGCTACCGTTCGCGCTATGGTAAGCGCCGTTGGTCGAACCGCCCACCATTTGGCTCTCGCCCGTTTCGCCATCGGTGAGCCAGATTTGGTGATACGCTTTCGTGTTCGGCTTGAGCCGTTCCGCAAATTCATCGGCGAGCGCCTGCATCTGCGCGTGAACGGGGTCGCCGTTGTAAGGGCAGGGGGAGCACATCACGTTCCGCTTCACGTCGCCGCACGCCGCGAGCGTCGTGAGCTGCACTTCGTTGATCCGGGCTATCGTTCGCTTGAGATCGGTCTTCAGAACGCCGTGCAGCTGCAACCCCTGGCGGGTGGTGATTCGCAGCGTGGTGTTGCCGACTTCGTCGCAGAGATCGAGCTCGGCCAGCAATTGATCGCTCGTGAGCCGGCCGCCGGGGATCGCCGTGCGGACCATGAAGCTGAAAAACTTCGCTTTCGAGGGGCCGTCGACGCCTGCTACAGCGCGGGCCTCGGCACGGCGCTCGCGGTCGTCCTGCTGGTAGGTGCCGTGGTGCTTGAGCAGCTGGGTACTGCCCTTCGACACATGGTCCGTGTCGTCGGCCAAATCCTGCGGAATCTGCCCAAGTAAATAATGGCTCTCGGCTTTGAGCTTTTCGACCGGGCTCAGCTTGCCTTCGGTAGTCTCTTCAATCGTCTCTTGTACGTCAGCCATTTATCTTTACCGATTCACTAAACATTACCCAGCTTCCGCTCTCTGCCATAGCAAATGATACCTTGCGGACGGCAGCCGGGCCAAGACGAAGGCGGAAGGCATCGCTGGACGTGAATCTCGGAACTACTACCCGTATACTGTCGGCGATGAAAACGCATCAGCCGCCGCAATCATCCTCCGACCCTCCCCCTTCCCCCTTCCGCCTTCCCCCTTCCGCTTGGCTGGCCACAGGGCTTGGTGCCGGCCTTTGGGCCCCTGCTCCAGGGACCGCCGGGGCGGCCATCGGTTCGCTGGTGGCCTGGGGAATTAGCTACTTGCCGAGTCTTGCGTGGCAGGTCGCGGCGATCCTGGGCCTCAATCTGGTGGGCATTCCGCTGTGTACCGCGGCCGGCCGGGCGCTCGGCGGCAAGAAGGATAATCAGGCCATCGTTTGGGATGAAATCATGTCGATGCCGATCGTGTTTCTGCTCGTGCCTCTCAATAGCTGGCCGATCGGCCTGGCGGGCTTCGCGCTGCACCGGCTCTTCGACATCACCAAGCCGCCGCCAGCTCGGCAACTCGAATACCTGCCCGCAGGATTGGGCGTGATGGCAGACGATTGGGTCGCAGCCGTGTACGCTGGCATTGCGCTCTATGCACTGGTCTGGGCCGGAGTCCCGCTGGGCGGCTGACAACGCGCACTCGTCGCGTTAGAATCGCTGACTCTCGACCCTCGACCCTCGACCCTCGACCCTCGACCTCTCCATGCCCGCCACCATCCTCGACGGCAGACTACTGGCCCGGCAGATTCGCTCGGAGCTTGCCGAGGAGGTGATCGAATTCATCCAGAACAATGGCGTCGTGCCCTGTCTGGCGGCGGTGCTCGTGGGCGACGAT
This sequence comes from Planctomycetota bacterium, assembly GCA_031403315.1. Lineage (GTDB taxonomy): Bacteria > Planctomycetota > Planctomycetia > Pirellulales > Lacipirellulaceae > DASYDU01. The sequence goes on along the minus strand of JANNTD010000548.1, from coordinate 11,267 downwards.
CCGGCCAGCGACGTGTATGTCCGCAACAAGCGCAAAGCCTGCGAGGAAGTCGGCATCGAAAGCCAGCTCCATCGCCTGCCGTCCGACGTGGCGGCCGAAGTCTTGCTGCAACTGGTGGCCAGACTCAACCAGGATGATGAGGTCCACGGCATCCTCGTGCAAATGCCGCTGCCGCCGCAGATCGATCCCAGCCGCGTGGTCCTGGCGATCAGCCCGGCCAAAGACGTCGACGCCTTTCATCCCGAAAACGTGGGCCGGCTCGTGCAGGGCCGGCCGCGGTTTTTGCCCTGCACGCCGCATGGCGTGCAGCAGATTCTTATGCGAAACAAGATTGAGACCGTCGGCCGACACGTCGTCGTCGTTGGCCGGAGCGACATCGTCGGCAAGCCGCTGGCGATCATGATGGCCCAGCGCGGTCCCGGTGCAGACGCGACCGTCACCGTCTGCCACAGCCGGACACGCGACTTGCCGTCGGTGACGCGGCTGGCCGACATTCTGGTCGTGGCCATCGGCCGGCCGAAGTTCGTCACTGCCGAAATGGTCAAACCAGGGGCCACCGTCATCGACGTCGGCATCAACCGCACACCCGAGGGGCTGGTCGGCGACGTGGATTTTGACGCGGTCCGCGCGGTCGCCGGCGCGATCACGCCGGTTCCCGGTGGCGTGGGCCAATTGACCGTGGCACTCTTATTGCGGAACACGCTCACGGCGGCTGAGGCCCTGGAAACCTAGTATGTTAGCCTTTCCAGGCTGACTTGCCGCGGTCATCGGCAAAATGTCAGGCTGGAAAGCCTGACGTCCGTCCGTCAATTGCTTTCTGGGCCGCCCGTGATATGTTGAAGGTTTCGGACGCAACTTTTTTCAGGTCGTTTTCTTTCCGAGTCGAATAGTCGCGCGGACCAGCCAACCGCGACGACGGAGGAACTCTTGCATGAGCCAGCCCAGTGAACCTCGGCCTCCTGTTTCCATAGCCCGCATCCTGGCGATCGTCTTGCCGGCCGCGATCGTCGGCATTGCCGCTTATGCCCTGGCGTCGCGCTCGGCGACGACGGTCCGCGACGAAAGCGCGCCGAACATCCTCTCCCGCATGTTTACCGCGGAAACCGTGCCGGCCGTCGACGAGATGGGCTATTCCGACACGGACGGCGACCTGGTGGCCGATTCTCCGGACGATCCGGCTAAGTGCGTCGATCCGCAGGTCTTGGTGTTTTCGTTCGTTGCCGGAGACGTCGAGAGCGTGGAAGAACCCAAGTGGAAAGAGCTGCTCGACGCTTTGGCCAAGAAGACCGGCCGTAAGGTGAAGTTCACACATTACACCTCGGTGGAAGAGCAGCTCGACGCGCTCAAGAAAGGCGAATCGCACATCGCCGGCCTGAACACCGGCATCGTGCCGACCGCGGTCCAGCGCGACGGCTTCGTGCCGCTCTGCACTTTCGGCCGCGATGATGGGACGTTCGGCTACACGATGCAGTTCCTGGTGCCGGCCGGCAGCAAGATCAAAAACGTCGCCGACGTCCGCGGGCACAAAGTCATGTTCACGCGGCTCGATTCCAATTCCGGCTTCAAGGCGCCGCTGGTGCTGTTGATGGACAAGCCCTACTCGATGATGCCCGACCGCGACTACGAATGGGGTTTCTCGCAAGGGCACGAAGAATCGATCAAGCGGATCGCCGCCAAGGAGTTTGAAGTGGCGCCCGTCGCCAGCGACATCCTCACCCGCATGGTCGAGCAAGGCGACGTTAAAGCCGAAGACTTTGTTTCGATCTACGAGTCGGAGCGGTTCCCGCCCGCGACCATCGGCATTGCCTACAATCTCGCGCCGGAACTGCGAACGGCCATCCAGGAGACACTGCTCGGCTTCGACCTCCGAGGCACAGGTCTCGAGGGCGAGTTCGGTGCCGACGTCACCAAGTTCGTGCCCGTCAAATACAAGGACGATTGGGCAAACACGCGGCGGATCGATCAGGTCGTCGCCGATGCTCGCAGCAAGAATTGATCACGCCCACTGCGATTTATCGTGATTTATCCGTAGCGCCGCGTTGACGGAGCGCCTCGTAGAACAGCACGGCCGCCGTTGTCGACACGTTGAGGCTATCAGCGATGCCGCACATCGGCAGCCGCACCGGCTGAACGTTGGCCCCGCCCCAAGCGTCGGACAACCCCGTGGCCTCGCACCCCAGCACGATGGCCACGCCGCCACGGAAGTCGGTTGAAGTGTACGGCAATTCCGCGTCCGGCCGGGCCGCGACGGCCCGCAAACTCTGCTGTCGAAGCCAGTCGATTGTTTCGGTCGTCGTCGCTTCAACCACATTCGGCCGGAACACCGTGCCCAAGCTCGCGCGAATCGTGTTCGGATTGAACAGGTCCGACGCACCGTCGGCGACAATCACAGCATTGATGCCCGCCGCATCGGCACTGCGCAGGATGGCGCCCAAGTTGCCGGGTTTCTCGACCCCTTCCACGACAGCAACCAACGGCGCCGGCGGCAGTTGCAATTCGCTCAGCCGACGCCGCGGCGTCTCGGCGACCACGACGACGCCAACCTCATCGCGCTCGCCGAAGCAGAGTTTCTCGAACACCTCTGGCGTCACCGGCAGCAATTCGGCACCAGCACGCCGCAGCATCTCCAGCAAAGGCGGAGTTCGCGCTGGATCTTGGAGAGTATCGCAAACGAAGGCTTCAATCGGGTGAATCCCCGCTTCGACCGCCCGCGTGATCTCGCGCACGCCATCGATAATGTGCCGCCCCTGCCGCTGGCGGCCCCGGCCGGTCCTCAGACGCACCGCGTCTTTGACCCGGGGATTTTGTCGGCTGGTGATGCGAGGTGCAGTCATGTATTTCGATCTTGCGCTCCCTCAACCCGCGGACGGCTCAGCCGCAGCCAGCGCCAGAAACTCTGCCAGTGATACGATCGGAATGCCTCGAAAGTTGCCGAGGGGAATCAGATGGCGTCGATCACCCGTGACGATGTGTGTTGCCTTGGCAACTACAGCGCATTCGACCACCTTGTCATCGTCTGGATCAGCGGCGACGACCTTTAGCAGGCCTGAAATCGGCACAATCCGCAGAAAGCCCAGCAAGTCAGCTACCACTTCCATGGCCTGCTCGGAATCGAAGGACAGCTTTGATTGAAGCTTGTCGACTAGTTCGTCGAGCAATTCTTGACAGATCACGCCTTCGACCACGCCGGCACGCGCCAATTCAACACACTGAAACGGTCTCCCTCTCCAGCCCACAGAAGAAAGCAAGACGTTGGTGTCGAAGACCGCTACGAGGGGCACGATCGGTCCTCATGGATCAATTCATCGGCGAGGGACTCGCGCACGACTTCAGACATGCTATCCCAGTCGCGGCCACGCTCTGCGCAAAGCCGGCGCAGCTGATCCTCCGCAAACTTCATGCGCTGATCGCGCCCGGCCTGCGAGTCGTTTGCCAAGGCCAGCAACACCTCACGCTTCCGCTCGGAAGGCAGTTGCAGGACAAGATCGACAATCTGCTTGGTGGTGAATTCAACGTTGGCCATGCGATTCACGTTTCTCCGACACCATTCTACCACATCTTTCCCGGCACTTCCCAGACGATATAGTAGTGCCATGCACGTCTTTACCTACGGCACACTGATGTTCCCGGAAGTTTGGCAGGCGGTCGTCGGTCGGCCGTTTGTCACGACCAATGGGCATACGGCCGGATTTCGCATCTTTCGCGTGCGCGATGCTCTGTATCCCGGCATTTTCGCGGCGGCGGCGACCGATGCCGTCCAGGGCGTCGTCTACCTCGACGTGGACTCCACTTCGCTGGCCCGCCTCGACCGCTTTGAAGACGATTTCTACCAGCGGCAGACCGTCGTGGTCACTTGCGACGATGGTCGACAATTGGAGGCCCAGGCCTACATCGTGCCGGACGAACGCCGAAGCGTATTGACAACCGAGCCGTGGTCGGGCGACGGCTTCGTCGCCCGCGGCGATCTCGACCGCTTCCTGGCCAGCTTCGCGGGATTCCAGCGGGTCCTGCACATCGACAGCTAGCTCCCCGGCAGTTTCTGTTCGCCGATCACGATTTCCGTAATTTTCCGCCGGCTGCGTCGATACAGAAATACGCCGACGATCACCACGACCACAGAAACGACAGCCGTCGCCGTGATCTCCGCGTCGCGGATCCAGCCCAGCACCGGCTCGCCAAATGCGTACGACAACCAGAAAAACGTGTTGACGACCAGCGTCGCGCAGAACAGGTCGATCGCCAGGAAGCGGCGGTAAGGCAAGTGCACCGCCCCGGCCGCCAGATAGACCGGCCCGCGGATCCCCACCAGGAACCGCGACAGGAGCATCACCTTGAAGGCATGCTGCTCGACGGCCTCTTCGAATTGCTTCTCGCGCTTTGCTTGGACAAAGCGGGCGAGCCGCGGGTGAGCGCCGAGCAGCGAATCGCCCCAGCGATAGCCGATCGCGTACATTACCGAGTCACCCAGAATCGCTCCGACCAGGCACGCTGCCAGCGCCGTCGGCCAATGCAGACTGCCATTGGCGCTGAGCGTTCCCGCCACGACGAATGCGACTTCCTCGGGGATCGGCATCCCGCAGCCCGTGAGGATCAGGAAGACGATGATCCCGAAGTAGCTGCTGGGGTGGAACAAAACAGCGAGCATCGCGGTGGTCAATTCCCGGGACGAACGAAGGGCGGGCGAGCGGCCGGTGGCTCACGAGGAATTGTATCGACCAGTCAGCGAGAGGAGAGTCGGCAATTCCCGCAGGGCCGATGTAGCCGTTAGCCTTTATCCGCCAAGCCAAACGACCAGACCTGCACGCCGTCTTCCCGATCGCCCGAACAAACCAACACAGCGGCCACGTCGGGCCGATCCGCACAGAACTGCCCCACTTTTTCCGGCCCCATGACGTAAAACGCGGTGGACAGCGCGTCGGCCTCGGCCGCCGTCGTCGCAATCGCCGTGGCGGAGAAAATGCCCTCGACGGGCCAGCCGGTTCGCGGGTCGAGCAAATGGCCGTACCGCCGGCCCGCGTGCTCAAAAAACTGCGTTCCAGAGCCCGACGTGCCCAGGGCCTGATTGACCAGCGAAACCTCGCTCACTCGCTCGCCGAGCCGCAAGGGGTGCGGCACACCGATCGTCCAACCGGGCTTCCCGCCGCCGGGACAATCTCCCCGCGCCAACACGCTGCTGCGGCCGCCGTGAAGCAGATAATCGCCCACGCAATCCGCATCGAGCATTTCCGCCATCCGGTCAAGCGCATAGCCCTTGCCGATGCTGTTGAGGTGCAACGACAGGCCCGGCCGCTGGAATGCGACCGAGTGGTGCTCTGCATCAAGTACGACGCCATCCATCCCGACGCACTCCATTGCCGCGGCGATTTCCGCGTCGCTCGGCAGCCGGCCTTGCCGCCGCGAGAAGCCCCAGGCCTCCGAGAGCGGACTGCTCGTGATGTCAAACGCCCCCTCGGTGTCGCGGTACAGCCGCTCGGCCAATTGAAACATCGCAAACAGCCGCGGCTCGACCGGCACGGGGCCAGCGGCCGCCTGCCGGTTGATGCGGAGCACCTCGCTATCGGCGCGGTAGATCGTCATCTGGTCTTCGAGCGACTCGACCAGATCGAGGGCAGCGAGAACTCGCTCGGTGGAACCATCGTGCCGACCGGCCGCCAATTGGACTTCGAACTCACAAGCCATCGCTCGGCGTCGCAGGCTCATGAGCGTGCCCGCCGCGAGCCCTTTCGAGGCATCGACAGTCAAGAATGCCGAGGGCGAAGGCTCCATCGCAGCGGTCTCGGGATCGACCGCCGCACCCGCCAGCGCCTGGACCGCGGCCCGGCCCTGCAGAAAATCTCGACGACTGGGTTTGCTCGGTTGGTCTCGACGGCCCGCGGTGCTCATACCATCCATTGTAACCCGCCAGCCGAAAACGTCCGGCCGTTTGCATCCGTTGCTCCCGCGATTGTGGTCCCGCTATCGCCGGCTGCTCCCAAAATCCGTATACTCCACCGTTTCGATTCGGAATCGGGTGGCAAACCGGCGAAAAACTCGATAATTGCTGGTCGAACTGCGGTGAATGGCGAACCAATTATTACTGCGTCCGGGCTCCGTGGCGTCGTCGGCCAGTCGCTGACTCCCGCCGTGGCTTGGCGCTACGCGGCCGCGTTCGCCAAAATTCTGCCGGCAGGCCCCGTGGTCGTGTCGCGCGACGGGCGGGCCAATGGCCGGGAATTCCTCGCTCCCATCACCGCCGGACTGACGCACGGCAGCCCGCGGACCGTGCTCGACGCCGGCGTGGCCGCCACACCGACCACGGGCGTCCTCGTGCGGCAACTTCGCTGTGCCGGCGGGATCCAAATCTCCGCCAGCCATAACCCGGCCGAATACAACGGCATGAAACTATTCTGGGCCGACGGACGCATTGTGCCCGACGCCATCGGCCAACGCGTGCTCGCCAACTATCGCGAAGTCGTAGGTCAAGCCCCCAGCACGATCAAGCCGCCCGTCGCCGAGTGGATCGACGACACCCTTTCGGCCCATCTCGCGCTGGTGGAAGAAATCATCGACCTCGCTCGCATTCGCACGCGACGATTCCGAGTCGTGCTCGACTCGAATCACGGCGCCGGCAGCGCGCTGGGCCAGATGCTCCTCGATCAATTCGGTTGCGAAGTAACACTGCTGGGCGGCATGGCCGACGGCAAATTTGCCCATCCGCCGGAGCCGACCGCCGAGAACCTGACCAGCGTGCTCAATGAGGTGGCCGACAATCACGCACAAATCGGATTTTGTCAGGATCCCGACGCCGATCGCCTGGCGATCATCGATGAGAACGGCCGCTACCTGGGTGAGGAATACACGCTCGCGATGTGTGCCGATCATGTGCTGCGCGCGACCCCTGGCCCAATCGTCTTCAATTGCTCAACCAGCCGGATGACCGAAGACGTGGCTCGCAAATACGACGTGCCATTCCATCGCTCGGCGGTCGGCGAAGCAAACGTGGTCGACATGATGCTCGATTGCGATGCCGTGTTTGGCGGCGAAGGGAACGGCGGCGCGATCGATCCGCGCGTGGGTCTCGTGCGCGATAGCTTCGTCGGCATGGCGCTGGTGCTCGACGCGATGGCTGCACGCGGCGTCGCAGTCAGCCAACTCGCCGACGAGCTACCGCGCTACGCGATCTGCAAGACCAAAGTCGATCTGCCACGCGAACAGATCGCGGCCGCACTCGATGCACTGGAGCGCGAGTGGCCGGCCGCCCGCGTTGATCGGCTCGACGGCCTGCGGCTCGACTGGGGCAATCCCGACGGCAGCGGCAGTTGGCTCCTGGTCCGCGCGAGCAACACCGAACCGATCGTGCGGATCGTGGCCGAGGCCCCGACCGCCGACGGTGCCGAGCGGCTTTGCCAAGAAGGGGAGCGGGTGATCCGGGCAGCTCCAAGTCTTTGAGCGAACCAAGTACGTCAAAAAACTCATTTGAGAAAGCGCTATGCTGTATCGTTTTCGATTGCAAACGCTGTTAGTTGTATTTACGGCGATCGCCCTGTGGCTCGGGTCTAACCTCGCCGCTTATCGGCTCTTCGGACATCTCTCACAGCAATTGATGGTGACGTACGTCTTATCCCGCCTGCCTTTCTATTTGGTATGCGTCGTAGGGGCCGCGATCGTATTCTCGCGACGCCACAACTGCCCTGTACCATCTCGTCTTGCCCTTGCCGGGATCGGCATCGCCCTCGCGAGTCAAATTTTGGCCCCGCTTGGTGCCATCCTAGCGATGTATGTGCTTGCTTGGTTCAGAGCCGCGAGATGGGTGATGGTTAGCCAAGCGTTAATCGCCGCGGGTATTGAGGCTACGAGTTGGGGTCTACTTATTGCGGCATTCGTCCGCGCTACCTCGATTGAAAAAAGAGAGATCAGGGAAAATTCTATTTAAGATGCCGTGTCCTCGTCTTTGATATGTAGCTTTCCCACAATCAACTCATCGATCTCCAGCCGACGAATTCGCGCTCGACCGATCACCAATCGACCGATGGCCACCGCCCCCAGCGCAACCGCGCCGACCGCCAATGCTCCTACGGCAATCGCTCCAATCGTTTGAGCGCCGACTGCCAGAAGCCAATTCGCTGACGTTTGATGGACTTGGACTTGCTAACTGATTTCGACATGGGAAAGCCTCCTCGATTCATCAATCATAGCTTAATCCGGCCGCGGACTCGGTGGTCGCGCGACGAAGTTCTGGCTGGAAAAAAGGCGTCTCGATTTCATTTCCAGCCCACCTCGCACGATTGCCTGTTGTTTTGAAACGCAGAGTTTGCCGAGACCGCGGAGAACAGTGAAGCAATACAATCTCTGCGACCTCCGCGCCCTCTGCGTTTCAAGACTTAAATGGCCTCATAGTGATCGCCATTTCGAATGGCTCACCCGGTCACCGGCGATGAAAAACCGCCAGTGGCCAAAAATAATGCTTGCAATCGGCCGCAATCGAATGTATACATAAGTACATGTTCCGGCGGTCCGCCAACGCTCGAGGATCGCGCCGAGCCGAGCAGCCGCTATTGAGACTGCAAACCCCCGAATAACATGTCGCCTTCGGAGGAAACCTGTCATCTTCGGGAAATCGCCGCCACTTGTTGAGACCGCGGGTGCCACTGGCTTGCCAGTGCTTTCGTCGGCGTCACGTCAAGGACGGCTGCAAACTCGCTCCGCCCCAGCTTGCAGAACCAATCGTGAGCTGGAATTGACTTGCTGCAAAATAGGGGTCGCGTGCTGCAAAATGAACCCGAGTTTTGCAGCACCCGGTTCGACGCATCCCGTGAAATTCAAGGCACATTCGCATCGAGGAGGCTGCAAACTAGTTGCATTTTGCAGCAGTTCGATGGGGCCTCATCTTCCCCCGCTCTTAGGCCGAGGCCGTCTGCAGCGCCGCCATTCGCAGTGCGACCAGGTAGGGCACCGGTTCGCTACCCAGGGCGTTGAGCACCGTGCCGCCGGCCGTGAAGACGTGCGTCACCCAGTCTTCCTGGCCGTATTTTTCAAGGGCCGTGCCCCCTTCGCCGCCGCCAATGTAGACTTCGACGCCGGCGTCGGTCATCCGCTTCAACTGCGGCACGAACCGCTTCGTGCCGCCCTCGAACCGCGGGTCCTCGAACATGCCGAATACGCCGTTGTGGAACGCGACCTTGCTCGCGCCCGGTTCGGCCAGGAATTCGCCGACCTTCTTCTCGAAGAGCGCGCTGGTCTTTGGGCCGACGTCGAATTGCTGATCGCTAGGGCGAAGTTCGTCGACGACGCTGCCATCGGCGATCACCGAGTCGACGGGCAGGACGAACTCGATGCCCTTCGCACGGCCATCGGCAATCATGCGTTTGGCCTGTTCGATCCGCTCGTGGGGAATGTAGTACGGCTGCTCGCTATGCGTCGGGTCTTCTGCCAGGCCCAGGCAGCACTTTTTGCCGTCCAACTCAGCCGCCGCTTTTTTAAGCGCCATCGCCAGCGAGCCGGCGGCAAATACGCGGCGAATCTTCCCCCGGCTAACCATCGCCGCGAGGTCGTCGAGCTTGTCGATCTTCAGGCCGCTGAAGATCACCAGCTGCGCCTCGAGGCAGCGCATCATCGGGCCGGTGAACTCGTTCTCGACGTAGCAGCCCAGCGCCACGCGGTCCATCGCGGCGGGTACCGCGACGCTGCAAGCATCGAGGCTGCCGGCCGAGAGGGCTTCAAACACGAAGATTGGCGAAATCTTCGCGGCGAATTCGTTGGCCAGCTTCGCCAGCCTCGGCGCAATCGTCGGCAAGTCGGCCTGCTTGGCCTTCCAGAGCACGCGCTCGACGTCGTATTTGCGCGTGTTCTCGAGCATGATCACCGCGCCCGGTTCCGCCGCTGCGATTTGATCGCTCACGGCCGCGAAGATCGTCATCGTGCTTTCATCGAGCCAATCGGAAATGAGCGGCACGTCGCATTCCAAGAGCTCGCCCAGCCGTTTGGCCACTTTGGTGAGCGAACCCTCCGCTTTGCGGCCGATGTGGCCAAAGATGATTTGCTTCCAACCGCGCTGCCGGCCGAATTGCAGCGTGTCGACCATCGAACGAAGTCGGACGTCGCCCTCGCCTATCTTGGCGCCCGGCTTGGCGTCGATGTCGCCGCGAACCAGCACCGGCGTGCCCGCCGGAAGATCGTCGATCGAGCCGAGGCCGGGAATCGCGTCGAGATAGTCGGCGAGCGTGAGATCGGGGTTTGCCGCCCGCCCGGCGAGCAGTGTTCCACACCAGGCTTGAACGTCTTGCGGGGAAACGGCCATTCGGTTGTCCTCGGCAGGGGGTTTTGCTGTAATATTTGGCGAAGCCAGTTGGCTTGTTTTCCCCGCATCATCGACCGAGGAGCCGTTGTGGTCAAGGCACTCCACCCGCTAGGTCCCATCTCGTCGCGGCTCGAGTTGCCGCCGGACGTGCGCGTGCCGCTCGAGCACGACGTCGATCCGCCAACGGGACAAAATAAATCGTTGGCGATCGCCGATCCGGCGGCTGCAGTGCGTCAGGCACTCGAATCGCCGCTCAAGTATCCGCCGTTTTCCGAGGGTGTCGTACCGGGAGACCAATTTGCAATCGCGCTCGACGAAGCGGTCCCCGACGCAACGAACATCGTCCGCGGTGCGATCGCGGCGGCCGAGGCAGCGGGAATCGAACCCGGTGCAATCACAGTCGTCGCCTGCGACGAAGACTTTTGCAACAACCTTCGCGAGGAACTTGGCGCGGCGGCTCGTGTCGTGGTCCACGATCCGGAGGATCCCGAGAATCTTGCCCTCCTCGGTCTCAATGAGAAGAACGAGCGACTGCTGGTGAATCGCAGCATTTTCGAGGCCGACGTGGTGCTGCCGATCGGCTGCGCTCGGCTGTCGGGCGTCGCAGGCTGCGGCGTTTTCGAGAGCCTGTTCCCCCGGTTGAGCGACACCGAAACGATCGGTCGGCTGCGGACGCCCTCGCAGTGGAGCTCGGCCACGCGAATCGCCAAGTCGCAACGCAAGGCCGATGAAGCAGGTTGGCTGTTGGGTGTGGCGCTCGTGATGCAAGTCGTTCCAGGGGCCGACGGGAAGGTGGCCGAGGTCGTCGCCGGCGATCCGCAGGCGGTCGCCGAACGCTGCCAACAGCTGTGCGAAGTGTTGTGGTCGTTCCGCGTTCCGCAGCGAGCGAGCTTGGTGATTGCCAGCGTAACCGGCGGGCCGCAGGAGCAGACCTGGGAGAACATCGGGCGTGCCCTCGCGGCGGTCGAGCCGCTGGTCGAGGAGGGTGGAT